>CACWKU010000074.1 GCA_902761575.1 uncultured bacterium | reverse complement strand
AGGAGGCCGCCGACGTTCGCGCGGCGCTCGAAGACCGTCACCGCCCAGCCGCGGCGCCGCAGCGTCACGGCCGCCGAGAGCCCGGCGGGGCCCGCGCCGACGACCGCCGCGCGCCGCCCGTTCTCCGCCGCCGGCGGACGTGGGACGACCCAGCCGCGCTCGAACGCGGTGTCGACGATCCGCTTCTCCGACTGGCGCACCATCACCGACTCCTCGTCGAGCTGGTGCACGCAGGACGCCTCGCAGAGCGCGGGGCAGACGCGCGACGTGAACTCGGGGAAGTCCGACCGCCGCGAGAGCAGCTCCCAGGCGCGGCGCCAGTCGCCCTGCGCCACCGCGCGGTTCTGGTCCGGCACGAGGTTCCCGAGCGGGCACCCCGCCCCGTGGCAGAACGGCTGCCCGCAGTTCATGCAGCGGGCGACCTGCTCGCGGATCTCGCCGTCGGCGAGCGGGCGCTCGACCTCGCGCCAGTCGCGCGTCCGTTCCTCGACGGGCCGGTAGATGTCGTGGATTCGTTGCATGCTGGAAGGTTCGGAAGTTCGCTGGTTCGAGGCCGGCTTTGCCGGCGTTCCCTTCCGCAAAGCAACCCCCGTGCCAGCCCCTATCCGCGCGCGCTCTCACGCGCGCATTCGCACAATTTGCGTTGCGCCTCCTGTTCCGAGTTGACAAAAAATGTAAAGATCGAACCAACACGGAAGGATAACGACCTGAAATGCCCGCTTTTCCTCCGGGTGCCGCGCATTGATGTCGCGTGGGCGGAATTTTCCAAATTGTGGGAAAGTGTGGGAAATGCGTTTTCGGGCCGCGGAGGGGTTGACTAGCGTTGCGGCGTTCCGGTAGGATTGCCCACGTTCCCCGCCTGCCCCGCGGCGTGGCGGGGTGCGGACCCCGCCACGGCCATGCAAGACCGACAACCGATGAAAACATTCCTCCGATCCCTCCTCTTCCTCGCCGGCAGGGAAAGCGACCTCGCGAAGCTTTCGCGCGGGGAGCGCGTCCTGCTCGTGCTCACCGGCCCGTGGATGATCGTTCCGTGGCTGTTCGTCCTGTACTTCCTGACCCTGCCGCTCGTCGCGGTGCTGCCGGCGGAGACCTCGGGCCTTCCGGAACGGCTGCTCTTCTTCCAGGGCTCGGACGACTGGGGCGGGTCGATGGTGTTCGCGCTCTGGGCCGCGGCGCTCGCGTTCTTCGCGGCGACGATCCCGCTCCACCTCTCGCTGCGGCTCCGCGCCTTCGTCCGCCCCGCCGGCTTCGCGCGCCGGCTCGGCCGCGCGCTGCTCGCGGCGGCGCCGTTCGTCGTCGTCTTCCTCTGGTTGCTTTGCGACGGCCTGATCGCCAATCTGCTCCGGCAAAGCGAGTCCTTTCGTTCCGATTGGCACGTCCCGGTCGAAGGCGACTTCGACATCCCCGCGCTGCTGCTCGTCGCCGCGACGGTCTGCGCGGCGGGGCTCGTCTGGGTCGCCGCGCTCGACGGCTCCCGCCTCCCGCCGCGAGCGCGGACCTGGCTCGCGCCGCTCTTCGCGCTCGTCTGGTTCGTCCTGGCGGGCGACGGGCAGACTCCGCGCGCCGGGCAGATGATCCAGGCGGGCTGGGAGCCGCTCCCCGCGGTGCGCGGCGCGCGCCACGCCGCGATGCTCGCGTGGCGGCGCGCCGTCCTCGCGCCGCTCGGACACCGCGTGCGCCGGATGCCGGCGGACTCGCCGCTCTGGTTCTGGACCGACGGCTTCGTCTACTTCCAGACCTCGCCGCGCCCCTCGCGCACCGCGCGGGCGCTCCGCTCCGTCGAACCGCCGCCGTGGGCCGCCGGCAAGCCCGCGTGGGGGCTCCCCGTCGCGGCGGACGATGCCACGCCCGTCCGCGACCTCTTTCCGTATTCCTACTACGGGCGCCACTTCGGCGGCTACTTCCTCCGGACGCCCGAAGGCCCCGTCCATCTCGTCGGCGGGCGCATCGAGCCGATGCTCGGAATGCGCAACATCCACCTCGCCGACGGCGCGCCCTATCTCGCGGCGCGCGTCGCCGCGGACGGCGTCCTTCGCGCCGAACGCCGCACGGTCGACCTTGTCGGCGCCTGGCGCCGCGCCCTCCGCGCCAGCTGGAACGACCCCGTCGCCCCGCCGCCCGAGGCGCCCTACGAGCCCTCGCCCGCCGACGCCTCGCTCCCCGTCCAGCTCTTCGCCGACCCCGACGCCACCTTCGCCTCCTTCACCAACGCCGTCCTCCGCCTCCGCGCCGCCGGCTTCGAGAACCTCTTCGTCGCGAACCTCGATCACTAGGCCGCTCGTGGCGGGGTGCGCACCCCGCCACGAAGCGGACATTCCTTGCAAATCGAATGCGGTTCCACTAGAATACGGCGGCAAATGACGGACCCCGCCAATCGCCGATCCGGAAGTTTATCCGGTAAAAACAGAATCGTGTTTTTGCGCGATAAGCTTCCGTTCGCGGTCGCGAAAACTTCCGGATACATCTTGACATGAACGATCTGACCATCGACGAAGCGGCCTCGAAGTGGGGCGTCACGCCACGGCGGGTGCGCGACTATTGCGCGAAAGGCCGCATTCCCGGGGCGACGCTGATTGGAAAGGCGTGGCGGATTCCGGCCGATGCGGAAAAACCGTCGCGCAAGAGCCGGAGGAGGACGGAGCCGAAATCCGTCCTCGACATCCTGGAGGCGGAACGAAAGGCAAGAATTCCGGGCGGCCTTTACCACAGGCTGCAGATCGACTTCACGTACAACTCCAACCACATGGAGGGCAGCCGTCTCACGCACGAGCAAACGCGCTGGATCTTCGAGACGATGACCATCGGCGAAATCGGTGCAAACGTCCCCGTGGACGACATCGTCGAAACCGCAAACCACTTCCGCGCCGTCGACCTGGTGCTGGCGACCGCGAACGCCGCGCTGACGGAGCGCTACGTCAAGCGGTTGCACGCCGTTCTCAAGAGCGGGACGAGCGACAGCCGCAAGGACTGGTTCGCCGTGGGCGACTACAAGCGGCTCGACAATATCGTGGGCGAGATGGAGACCTGCCCCGTGAAAGACGTGCACCGCGAGATGGCGGCGCTGCTGACCTGGTGGAAGGACGCGCCCAAGACGTTCGAGAACCTGCTCGACCTGCACGTCCGCTTCGAGAAGATCCACCCGTTCCAGGACGGCAACGGGCGCGTCGGGCGGCTGATCCTCCTGAAGGAATGCCTCAAGCACGGCCACACGCCGTTCGTCATCGCCGAAAACCTGAAGCAGTTCTACTACCTCGGGCTTTCGGACTGGCGGAGCGGCAACCGACTGCGGCTCCTCGACACCTGCCGCACCGGGCAGGACGTCTTCATCCTTGGCCTCCGCCAGTTCGGCCACGCGAAGCTCGCGGAGAAGGCCGAGAAGGAAGTCTCCGCCCGGACATAGCCGCCCGCACCCGCCCGCTGAACCGCGCCGCGCCAAGCATTTCCCGACCATGAACGCGAAAAACTCGAAGAACCCCGAAGACCGCGAGGCTCGGATCCGGCTTCTGCGCAAGAAGGCGGAAGAGGGCGACATGCAGGGGGAGTTCGCCGTCGGGTGGATGCTCTGGCACGGCGAGGGAATGCCGGAGAACCGCGCGGAGTCCGCCGCGTGGTTCGCGAAGGCGGCCGCAAAGGGGCACGCCGAGGCCACGGTCTACCTCGGCCTCTGCCACCTCTCGGGCGAGGGCGTCCCGAAGGACGAGGGCACCGCTCTCTCCTGTTTCCGCCAAGCGGCCGAGGCGGGGGAAATGGACGGGATGTTCCACCTCGCCACCTGCCTCCGGAACGGCGAAGGCACGCCGGAGGACCGCGCCGCCGCGCTGTCCTGGTACCGCAAGGCCGCGGAAGCCGGACACGCGGAGGCCGCGCTTCGCGCGGGCGACGCCTACCTCTTCGGCGATGGCGCCGCCAAGGACGAAAAGGAAGCCGGCCGCTGGTACCGCGTTCTGCGCCGCCGGCTTGAAGCGGGATGCGAGTGCAGCCGGTTCCCGCTGCGGTATTCCACGGGGGAAGAGATCCTGCCGGGCGACCGCGTGCGGATCGCGGGCGACGACGGAGGCGTCGTCCGGGCCGTTTTCGGTCCCGGAACGGAGGAGGGTGTGGCTTGGGCCTGTCCCGGCGGCGGAATCCTGATGTCCACCGAGAAAACGGGACTCTGCTCCGAGTCGATACCGGACGAAGACCTCGAGTTCGTCGCCCGCGTCCCGCGCGGAGCGGACGCGAGGAACCGGTTTCGTCCGAGAATGCCGGTTCGGCTCGTCGAGCCCTTCGCCGCTTTTTCCTTCGAAGGCGATTTCGCCGGCGAGCGGTATGCGGCGCTGGTGGAGTTCCTCGCGGCGCGGGCGAGTTCCGTCTCGCTCGTCGTGCGGGACGGACGCCTGCCGGGCCGGGCGAAGAAGCTCTACGAGGGATTTCTGGCGGCGGGGGCGAAGGCGGAACGCAGGGGCGAATGGCCGGGAACGCGGCTTGCCGAAGGCGAGGCCACGGTTCTCGTCGCGCCCCTGACGCCCGTCGTGGCGAAGTTCCTCGCGACCGGCGCGCCGTCCCTTTTCGCGTGGTGCGCGCCGGACCGTCCCGAAGACCTCGCCTTCCTCGACGCCGCCGGAACCGCGGTTCTCGAAACGGTCGCGCACGAGAGAATCGGCACGCTCCGCCTCGATCGGTTCGACTGGGACCTGTGGAACGCCGACCCCCACCTCGGCGGCGACTGGCGCTGGCGCGACGCCTCGAACAACCTGCGGCCCGAGTAGTCGCAGAGCAAAACCTCACGCGGAGTCCGCGGAGGGCGCGGAGGGCCGAACCCGTCGCAGGGCGACGAAGGGCGCGGCAACCCCGATGATTCCGAGCGCGGCGAGGGCGAGATACTGGCAGACGGCCGCGTCGAATGCGTAGGCCGCGCGACCCGGGGCCGGCAGGTCCAGGCGGGAGTAGGACGGATCGGCCGGATCGACGCGGACGGACACCGGCGCGCCGGCCGGATGCGCCTGCGCGAACGCGAACGCGTCGCCGCGGAACGTCGCGGGGGCGATGGTCCGGATGCGGCAGACGTTGTCGCCCGCGCGGCGGACGCCGTTCCACTCGTAGTCCCAGCTCACGTAGAGCCGGTCGGGGTCCGACGGACGCCCGCGCCGGCCCCCGTCGAGCATGCATTCGCGCACGACGCCCTTCGCGAGCGGCCACTCCGCGGCCGCCCGGGCTTCCTCCACGGCCGGCCACGCGGCCGTCGCGAGCCGGAACAGGCATCCTGCGGCCAGAGGCAGCATCCCGATGACGATTCCGCCGGCGGCGGCGACCGGCAGGAAATCGGCCTTGCCGGCGAAGAAGCCCCACGCGGAAACGAGCCCCATCGCAACGCCCCAGCCGAGCAGGGCGCACGACCACGCCACCACCCAGGCGTCGGGCGGATCGAGCGCGAGGACCGATTCGTCCGGATGGTCCGGATCGACTCGGCAGACGGCCCGTCCGCCCGCCGGGAACGCTTCGGAGAGCGCCGCCTCGTCGCGGACCGATTCGTGGGCCTCGACCGGATTCCGCAGCGACCACCGCTCCGATTCGCGCGTCCGGCCGCCCGCCTCGTAGCGGTAGCGGACGATAAACGCCCGCTTGCCGTCCTTTTCGCCGCCGTTCCAGACGCCGGGTTCCGCCGAGACGATTTCGCACGGCACCTCGGGCCAGCGCGCCGGGGCGGTTTCCCGCCGCCAGTCCGACACGCGCTCGAACAGGACGACGGCGAACACGGCCGCCGCGACGAGATCGACGGCGATGCCGAGACGCCGCGGCGGCGACGTCCAATCGAAGGCCTCGCCCAGGCGCCTCCACAGCGGTTCTCTCGTCGCGCGTTGCATAAGGGCGATTCTACGACAACCGCCCGCCGGAAGCAATCGCGCCTTCCCGCGTCCGGCCCCTCGCCGCCCCGCCCGCCTCCCCGATTCGCGCCCGCCCTTCCGACACCGTCGGATTTCGATTCCACCGTGCGTGATTTTGATGCAAAACAACTCTCCAAGAGCGGACGATTGCACAAATTTTACACACGGTGCGACTGGCAGTTGTCCTTGGTGCGAAGCGGCCTGCCGCGCCGCGCGGAGCGTGGTTTCCGAAATTGTGGGAAAGTGTGGGAAATGCGTTTTCGGGCCGCGGAGGGGTTGACTCGCGTTGCGGCGTTCCGGTAGGATTGCCCACGTTCCCCACCACGCCGTGCAAGGCCGCCCAACCCCCGCCCCCGCCCGCAATGAAACGCCTCGCCCTCCTCCCCCTCCTCGTCCTCGCCGCCGCGCCGGCGCGGGTGCGGGGGAGCCGCGACGAGCCGCCCAACGCCGTCGCCGCGCTCGATCCGGCGCGGGTGCGGGCGATCGCGTTCTGCGCGCAGGAGGGCAACCCCGACGAGGCGGCGGACGACGCGATGCGCGCGTGCTGCCGCGTCGAGGACCCCGGCGCGATCGCCGAGGCGTGCCGCCTCCTGCGCTTCTGCCGGACGAACGGACCGGCGCGGGCGCGGGCGGCGACCGGTCCGCTCGGCCGCCAGGCGTTCCTCGACGCCTCCAACCGCGTGCTCGCCGTCACGGAGACGTGGCTGGACGCGGGGTCCGTCGCGATCGTTCCGGGCGAGGGGTGGTCCCTGTCGGAGGACGGCCGCCTGGAGCGCGACGACGCGCGCGCCCCGTCGCCGGACGCCGACGGCGCCGCGTGCTGGACGACGTCCTCCCGGTTCGCCGGTACGGTCCTCGACCGGATGCGCGCGAGCGGCACCGAAGCGGTCGGCCGGTTCGATGCGCGCTACGCGGAAATCGGCGGCCTCGACGCCGTCCTCTTCCCGCCGGACGCGTGCGCCGGCGGGAACGCTCCGGACGCCGTGCGCCGCCTCCTCGCGGAGTCCGAGGCGCAGGAGGACGAAGACGCGGAGGCGCGCGGCCGGCTGAAACTCCTCGTGCTTCCGGAAGTCCGGCTCCGGGACGTTCCCTTCCGCAAGGCCTGCCGGGAAATCGAAGGGCTCGTCCGCGCCAAGAGCGGGCGCGAGACGTTCCGGATCCGCGTGGACCGCCGCGCCCTCTTCGCCGCGTCCGACCCGCTGGCCGACGCCTGGCCCGGAAACGCCCCCACGATCCGCGACCGGCTCGTCCGCGCCGCCAAGGGCGAATCGGAGCGGGAGCCGCGGGTGTCGATCCTCGTCCGCGACGTTTCCGCCCTCGACACGCTCGAACTGCTGGCCGACATGGCGGGGCTCTCCGTCCGCTTCGACGCGTCCGGCGCGCAGTTCGCCGCGAGACGGAGCCCGGACCCCGAAGCCGACCGCGCGTCCCCCTCGCCCGCCGAGACGGTCGACGTCCGGCGGCGCGTCCTGGAAACGCTCGGCTCGACGCCGCTTCCCGCCACGGAAATCGTCGCCGCCGACACGGCCGAACTCGCGACCGGACTCCACGCGGCCTTCCTGTGGCGCGCCCCGGCGCCCGGAAAAGACCGCGACCTGCAGTTCGTCTTCGACGCGCCGCCGGAGCCAGTCGAGCGCGGAAAACGCCGAACCGGCGGTTCCATCCTCGTCTTCGGGTCGCCACTCCCAGGCGAGAAGCCGGAGAAAGTCTGGGCGCACGACTTCGCCGCGGATTCCCTCGCGGAGGAAACCTTCAAGCGCGACCACGAGAACGCCCCCGCGACCGCCCTCGCCGGCGGTCCGTCCTTCCGCGCCGTCCTCGACGACTTCGCCGGGGCCTTCGGCCTGAAGTGGTACGTGCGCGTGGACCTCGACCCGCTCGACGGCGCGTACGGCTCCGTTGTCTTCGTCCCCGCCGCGTCCGAACCCCACGCGGAGTCCGCGGAGGGCGCGGAGTCTGGCTCCCCCGCTGGGGGAGCTGGCGACCGAAGCGAGCCTGAGGGGGTCCCTCACGCAGAGAGCGCAGAGAACGCGGAGTGAGTTTTCGTCTGGCGTCTTCTCCCGCTCCGCATTTCGATTCCACCGTGCGTGATTTTGATTGAAATCACCGCTTCCAGAGCGGACGATTGCATGAGTTTCACGCACGGTGGAATCGGAACGGCCGCGCGGCGCGGATGCGCCGCGCGTGGCGGGGTTTCTCGAATTGTGGGAAAGTGTGGGAAATCCGTTTTCGGGCCGCGGAGGGGTTGACGCGCCCCGCGCCGTTCCGGTAGCATCCTCCCCGTGAACCGCTCCGCACCAGACGCTCTCCCCTGGCCGCTCGAAGACGGCGAGCGCGTCCTCTGGGAGGGCGCGCCGGACGCCACGCCGACGAAGGACGCCCGCGCCCTCGTCCGCCGGGGCGTCGTCTGGGCCGCGATCGCAGCCGCGCTTTTCGCCGCCCTGCTCGTCTGGCGGCTCGGCTTCGGCGATGAAATCGTCCTGCATCCCGTCGACCCTTCGCTCGGTGACATCGCCTTCAGCGCCGAGCCCGTCGACGGCGCGCTCGCTCTCTTCGTCATTCTCGTTCCGCTCCATCTTCTTCTGTTCTTCTTCCCTTTCTTCGAACGGTGCCGTCTCCGGAACGCGCGCTTCGCCCTGACCGACCGCCGTCTCCTCCGGCGGTTCGGCGCGAAGCCGCCGAATGCGATTCCCCTGTCCGACGTCGCCACCGCGGGCCGCGACGCGCCCGACGCTCTCGGCCGCGTCCGCCTCCGCGTCTTCCGCCGGTCCCGTCCTGTCCCGACCTTCATCCCCGCCGAACACCATCCGTGGATCGGTCCCTTCCCGTCCGCCGTCGCGGACGCCTTCGACGCGGCGCTCCGCTCCGCGCTCGGCCTCCCGCCGACAACCGACGCGCCGGAACTCACGCCCGGGCACCGCGTCTTTCCGTCCTGGATGGACGAACGCGAGCGCAAGCGGATCGCCGCTTCCCTCGCCCCCGGCGAGCGCCTTCTCTGGTGCGGCCGGCCCGCGGGTACGGTTCCGGCGTTGTTCTGGATACTCTAGGCGGGATTGCTCGGATTCCTCCTCTGCTGCCTGGCTTGCCTCATCCGGCTCGAAAACGTTCCGTCGGTCGTTTCGCGCTTCCTGGAAACCGAAAGGCTTCTGTTCGTCCGTATCGGCGGAGTGGGCGGATGGACGGCGGGAATCGTCTTAGGGCTGTTCGTGGCGGTCCACCCCGCGGCGTTTGCGGCGGGACTGTTCATCATTGCCGAAGAACCATGGCGATTCCGGAGGGGTGCGCGATGCGTGCGCTACCTCGTGAGCGACCGCCGGACGTGGCATATGCTGTCTTCCCCGTCGCCGCCCAACGCCGGCCGGCCGGCCGTGTTGCCCCTGCTCGACGGAGGCGGCCTTCCGTGGGAGCCCGTCGTCCGCCGCGCCGGCTCCGGCCGGTCCGACGTCCTCTTCCGTCCCTTCCCCGGAAAGACGTTCGACCCGGAGCGCGTCTCCAAACGGAACGCAACGGGCTTCCTCGACCTCCCCGACGCCGACGTCCCCGCCGCTCTCGCCGCGCTGGAGGAACTCCGCAACTCCGCCGCACCGCGATGAACCCCTTTCTGGTCAAATTCCGCAACGACCGCATCTTCCGCGAGGGAACCTTCCCGGAAATGCGTTCGGAATACGTCGCCGACGTCGCGCCCGAGCCATGAAACCGCCCGATCCCGTCCGCGAGCTCGAACGCCGCACCGCGACGGGCGAAGTCGCGCCCATTCCCGACCGGAATCGGCGCGGTTACGACCGCTCCTTGAGCGCCGCCCTGGCGCAGCTCCGGCTCCGCGAAACGAAGCCCGACCTCGACCCCGTGTCGCGGATGCTCGCCGAAGTGCGCCGCGTGTTCGTCGAATGCGCGATCTGCTCCCGGCCAGAAGCCCTTTCCCGGATTCTTCCCGGCGATTCCTTCGAGACCCTGCTCGCGACGCAGGACGACACCGCTTGCTTCATGGACGAAATCCTCCAGCTCGGGATGGTCTGCGGCCGCCTCGCCGACAAAGAGTTCCTGGGTTGCCGGACCATCGGCGACCTCGTCGCCAACATGGAGCGCGCCGAACGCGAAGGCCGGCCGAAGCCGACGCAGGAAGACGTCCGCCGGCTCGTCCGGGAAGAACGGAAGTTCAACTGTTTCGCCGCGCTCGTCCTGCTTGTCGTCCTCGGCCTGTTCTGGCTCTCCTTCCGTCTCGTCGTTTTCTTCGTCTCGAGGTCTTGACCCCCGTTGCCTTCCGCCCCCGCCACGCGGAGGACGCGGCGGAAGAAACTCACGCAGAGAGCGCAGAGAACGCAGAGTCTGGCTCCCCCGCTGGGGGAGCTGGCGAGCGAAGCGAGACTGAGGGGGTTTCACACGCAGAGAACGCAGAGACCGCGGAGTTCGCGGAGTCGATTCCACCGTGCGTGATTTATTGCAAAACGCCGCTCCAGGAGCGGACGATTGCACAAGTTTTACGCACGGTGCGATTGGCTGTGGTCCTTGGTGCGAAGCGGTCCGCCGCGCTCCGGCCCGGACATCGGCGTGGCGAATCCACGCTACGCCGGAATCCTGCGTCCACGTCGTCCCTCTCCGCGCCCTCGACATTCCGAAGACGGATGTAACCCACACGAAGCCAGCCAGCCCCATTCAGCACTCGACAAATCCATCATTTTAACATAAACTCAAAATATGGTTGCTATTTGCAACATGTTGGAGTAGAATTCGGGCCGTCATGAATGCCGAACTGCCGATTTCCCTCGTCGAGCCGCGCGACTTCACCGCCGCGCTGGGCGGACTGGTCCGCGCGCTTCGCCAGCGTGCGGACTGGACGCAGCCCGAGCTGGCGTCGCGCTCGGGCGTCCCCGTTTCGACGCTCTCCCGCCTGGAGCGAACGGGCCTCGCGTCGACCGACCGTCTCGCCCGCATCCTCTTCGCGCTCGACGCGCTCGACGCCTTCCAGGATTTCCTTGTCGCCCGCCGTCGCCTCGCCGACCTGCCGACCGATCTGCGCTCGTTCCGGCCCGACGCGCCGAAACCCGTTCGCATCCGCCACCGCCACGCCTCGAAAGGAGACTCCGCGTGAGCCTCGACCGCCTCTTCGTCTCCCTCGCGTTCGCGCCGGACGGGCGCGTGCCCGTCGGCATGCTCTCGCAGTCCGGGCGCGACTCGCTCTTCCAGTTCGACGAGTCGTTTCTCGCATCGCCGCTCCCGCTCTCGCCCCTGCGCCTCCCGGTCCGCCCCGGCGTGCAGGCCTACGACGGCCGTGGCGGGATGGAGACCTTCGGCGTCTTCGAGGACGCGCTCCCCGACGGCTGGGGGCGGCGGATCGTCGACGCCCGCTTCCGCAAGCGCCACGGCCGGCTCCCGACGCTCCTGGAGCGCTTCGCCTCGCTTGGCGGCGACGGAATGGGCGCGCTCGTCTTCGAACCGGCGGAGCCGCCCGCCGCCGAAGCCGCGGAGGACTTCCGCCTCGACGCCCTCGCGCGCAATGCGTGGGACTTCGACGGCGGCAGGATCGAGGAGGTCCTTCCCGCGCTGCGCCGCGCAGCCGGCAGCTCCGGCGGCGCCAGGCCGAAGGCCAACGTCGCGCTCGACCCCGCCACGGGCGCCGTCCGCGCGCCGGACGGACCGCTTCCGGACGGCTTCGAGCCGTGGATCGTCAAGTTCAACACCCGCGCCGAGGGCCCGCGCGCCGGCGCGCTCGAATACGCCTACGCGCGCCTCGCCGCCGACGCCGGCGCGCAGGTCGCGCCCTGCCGCCTCGTCGAGACCCGCGCCGGTCGCTTCTTCGCCGCGCGGCGCTTCGACCGCGCCCCCGGCGGCCGACGCCTCCACCTGCACTCCGCCGCGGGTCTGCTCCATGCGGACTTCCGCGTCGCGGGCGACGAATACGCCGTGCTCTTCCGCCTCGCCGCCGCGCTTCTTCGCGACGCCGCCGCGCGGCGCGAACTCTTCCTCCGCGCGTGCCTCAACGTGCTGCTGCACAACCGCGACGACCATCTCAAGAACGCCTCCTTCCTGATGGACGCGGCCGGCCGCTGGTCCCTCGCGCCCTTCTACGACTTCACGTTCTCCGACGGCCCCGGAGGATGGCAGACGCTCTCCGTCGCGGGAGAAGGCGCAAACCCCGGTCCGTCCGACCTCCTGCGTCTCGCAGCCGAAGTCGACCTCCCGCCCGCCGACGCGCGCGACGCGCTCGACCGCGCCCTCGACGTCCGGTCGCGCCTTCCGGCTCTCTGCCGGGACCTCGGCGTCAAGCCGCCCCGACTCCCTCCGCTCCCCTGAACCCTCCGGGGCCTCGCGCCCGCGCCGCGCGGACGCGGCCGGGCGGCCCCGCGGAGTCTAGGCGTCCGCGGGGCGGGCGCCGATGCCGAGGCGCTTGAGGCGGTAGTTCATCATCCGCGGGGAGACGCCGAGGTCGCGGCCGGCGGCGGAACGGTTGCCGCCGTGGCGGCGCAGGGCCGCCTCGAGGATGCGGCGCTCGAGCGCGTCGAGCTGCTCGTCGAGCGTGCGCGGCGGCGCGTCGGGCCGGAACGGGTCCTCCGCGAACTCCGGCCCCTGGATCGCGGGCGGGAGGTTGTAGGTGCGGATGCAGCCGTCCTGCGCGGTGAGGACCGCGCGCTCGACGCAGTTCTCCAGCTCGCGCACGTTGCCCGGCCACGCGTAGGCCTGCATCGCGTCGAGCGCCGGCGGCGAGAAGCGGTCGACCTTCTTGCCGTACTTGAGGCACGCCTTCTCGAGGAAGTGCCGCGCCAGCAGCACCACGTCGCCGCCGCGCCGCGCGAGGTCCGGCAGCGCGATCGGGAAGATCGCCAGGCGGTAGTAGAGGTCCTCGCGGAAGCGCCCCTGCGCCATCATCTCCTCGAGGTTGCGGCTCGTCGCCGCGATGAAGCGCACGTCGCTGCGCCGCTCCTCGTTGGAGCCCACGCGCGAGAAGGTGCGCTCCTGCAGGAAGCGCAGGAGCTTCACCTGCACCGGGACGGAGAGGTCGCCGATCTCGTCGAGGAAGAGCGTCCCGCCGTCGGCCGCCTCGGCGCGCCCGATGCGGCGCTCGCGCGCATCCGTGAACGCCCCGCGCTCGTGGCCGAAGAGCTCCGACTCGACGAGCGCCTCCGGGAGCGCGGCGCAGTTGAGGACGACGAACGGCCGGTCCTTGCGCGGCGAGAGCGACTGGATCGCGCGCGCGACGAGCTCCTTGCCCGTCCCGCTCGCGCCGCGCACGAGGACCGTCGCCTCCGTCGGCGCGACCTGGCGGATCTGCGCGTAGACCTCGCGCATCTCCGGGCAGTCGCCGATGAGCCGGCCCGGCGTCTCCGAGAGAAGGCTGCGCAGCTGGCGGTTCTCCTCGACGAGCGCCTCGCGCTCCGCGCGCTGCGCGCGGTAGGCGCTCGCGGCCTCGCCGACGACGTTCGCGACGATCCCGAGCAGCTCCACCGCCTCCTCGAGCGGACGCGCCCCGGCGCGGATCTCGCGGTCCGCCGAGAGCGTCCCGACGACCTGCCCGCCGTGGACGAGCGGCACGCAGACGAACGACACCGCGTCGCCCTTGCCGCGCGCCTTCGTGCGGTTGAGGAAGCGCGGGTCCTTGCGGACGTCCGGGACGACCTCCGCGCGGCCGGTCTTCGCGACGAGGCCCGTGATGCCCTCGCCGATGCGGTAGCGGCCGAGCGCGCGCTCCTCGGCGTTGAGCGTGCGCGTCGAGGCCTCGATGCGCAGCTCGTCGCCCGCCAGCAGCGCGATCGTCCCGCGCACCATCCCGAGGCGCTTCTCGGCGATCTCGAGCACCTGCGGCAGGAGCTTGCCGACGTTGCGCTCGCGCGCGACGGCGGTGGAGATGTCGCGCAGCAGGGGGACGGCGAGGGATTCGTTCGCGTTCATGGGGCGCGGCATTCTAGCCGTTCCCCCGCGCGCCCGCAAGCACTTTTTGACAAAAAATGGAAAGGTCCGACAGAAACTGGAAACGTCCCCGTCCGCCGCAATTGTTGGGGAATTGTCAAATCGTCCGGCAGGGGGTTCCGCGGGAAGGGCGGGGTGTGGTAGGATTCGGGCTCGACGGCGCGAACGCCGACCGACGCAATGCACGAGCCCTCCCCACTCCGCTTCCCCGAATCCGACGGCCGCACCGTCCTGCTCGCCGCCGCCGACGCCGCCTGGCGCGACGCCGCGCGCGACGCGTTCGCCCCGCTGCGCGTCTCGGCGGTCTGCACGCCGGACGCCGCCACCGCGCTCGCGCTCGTCGAGG
>CACWKU010000073.1 GCA_902761575.1 uncultured bacterium | reverse complement strand
GCGGCCACTTCCTCGGTGGCGTCGGCGACGCCGCAGATCGAGAGCTCGGTGTCGCCCACGACGGTGAACTTCTCCGCGTCGAGCGCGAGGTCCTTCACCTTGATGTCGTCGCCCTTGTGGAGCTCGGAGACGTCGACCGGGAGCGTCTCGATCGCGTCCTTCGGGAGGCAGGACACGACGATCGAGCGCACGTGCTGCTCGAGGACGCCGTTCTCGGCGCGGACGCCGACGGGGTCGCCCAGCAGCTGCAGCTGGATGTGGACGTGCAGCTTGCGCGCCGGGTCGATCTCGCCGAAGTCGGCGTGCTCGATGCGGCCGGTGATGCCGTTGCGCTGCAGCTCGCGGACGAGCGCCGTGCGGACGCTGCCGCCGCACGCGATGTGCGCGATGAACTGCGGGTTGGAGTGGCGCGCGACCTCGCGTTCGAAGTCGTGGGCGTTGAGCTGCAGCAGCTCCGTTTCTCCGCCGGTCGTGGCGAGCACGGCCGGGACGAGGCCGGAACGGCGCAGGCGGCGCGCGGCGGAGGAGCCGTGGACGGTGCGCGGTTCGGCGACGATGTTGGTTTCTTGTGCCATGTGTGGCCTTTCTTGGGGTTTGTGTTGGTAAAGTCCCTCCGCGCCGGCGGCGGTGCCGTCCGCGCGGGCATTCGGTCAAGGGGTTGGGTTGTCAAGGGAAACGATGTCGGGCTCCATTTCGACGAAGGAGGCGGTGACGAAGAGAACGTGGAAGCGGCGGCCGCGGCCGGGCTCGTCGAGGGTGCCGCCGCCGAATGCGACGGTGTCGCCGGGCTTGAGATCAATCGAGGTGGCGACGCAGAACACCGGGAAGAACGGCTGGTCCATCCTCGGCTCGGTCGGGTCGGCGGCGCCGTCCAGGACGGGGGAGCCGAAGTTGCGCCAGACGGGAGGAAGGACGAGGGACGGCGTGAGGTCGAGGGAAATCCGGGAGCCATCCGAGGAGACGCGGGGCGTCACCTGAACGATCTGCCCGACCTCGCGGATCTGGAAGAGCTGGGGCTCGACCGCGGCCGCCACGAACTGCGCCGGTGCGTTCGTGTCGGACGCCGTCGCGGCGGATTCGAACATCGTGACGTCGTACTCCGTCGGGAAGATGCATTCGACATCCGCCTTGACGGTGGCCATAGATCCCGTCTGGGCGAGCACGGTGGGACAGCCGACCAGCTCGGCGCCGGGGTTTTCGGCGAGCCGCCTGCACAGCGCTTTCCACGAATCGGGACCCAAGGTCGTTCCGAGGAGGTCGGGAAGGTCGAGCGCCTCGAACGCCGCGGGGGCGACCGAATAGAACCGGAACTGCGTCCGAACCTGGAAGGGAACGAGATCGCAGCCCCGGAGAATCGCCGCGATCCGGGCGTGGTTCTCCTCCGTGTTCCGCACGGCCCAGCGGCCGATCTGGGGAAACTCCCTGAAGGAGGATCCTTCCGGCCACTCAACATCGAAACCGGCGAAGAAGGCCTTCCATGTCTCCTCGGTCGGATCGACCGGTTCCGCGAGCGTGCACCCGGCGCCGGATGGCCGGACGGGATACAGCTTCGTGACGAGCGCCGGCGCGTTCGTGGCGGGGTCCTGCGCGAGGCAAGGCGCCGCGGCGAGCGCGAGGAGGGGAAGGAGGGCGAGGCGTTTCATCGGTGCGTGGCGGGATTAGATGCGGGACTTGATGTCGGGGATGGCGGAGGCGTCCATCTTGGAGAAGGCGAAGCACCTGGCGCCAAGGTCCTTGAGGGACGCGCCGACGAGATAGAGCTCCTTGTCGTCGAGGACGAGGAAGCGGTCGTGGAAGGCCTTGGAGACCTGGACCGAGAGGGTCGGATACTGGGCGTTGAAGGTCGCGATGTCCGTTGCGGCGATTTTGTTGCCTTTCTGCGACGTGACGATCCGCGCGGCGACGCCAGTCCGTTTCTTGGCGAGGATGTCGAGTGTGCCGGGGCCGACCCAGCTGTCGATCAGGAGGATCGAGGTCTTCGCGCGCGCGACGAGCCCCTCGACGAGCGAGCGCGCGTCCCAGAGCTGTCCGGCGAAGAAGACGCCGCGCGGGGGCGGTTCCCCGGAATCGAGGCGGGCGAGCACCTCGTCGACCTTCGTCTCGGTGGCGGTCTGTCGGTGCTCGACGGTTTCGATCCGGCGGAACACCTCGGCGTTGGCGACGAGGAACCGGCGCATGGCGACGAAGGCCCGCATGATGCGGATGTTGACTTCCACGGCGGTGGACGAGCGCAACACGCCGCTGAGCATGGCGACTCCGTTCTCGGTGAAAGCATACGGAAGATACTTGAGGTTGGAGCCTCTGCCGGCATTCATGGTCACAATTTGTGACCTTGAACATTCCTCCCTGGTCAATTGGAACATGAAATCCGGAGGGAACCGTTCCGCATTGCGCTTCACCGCCTGGTTGAGCGCCTTCGTGGGAACGCCGTAGAGCGTCGCCAGATCGCGGTCGAGCAGAACCGGGGCCCCGCGAACCGTGAGGATCAGCGACTGGATGGAATCGTCGCGAACGAGCGGAACGACTTCGTTTCGAACGACCGGAACGATGCCGACGGCGGGGTTCGATTGTGCGGGCTTGCGGGGCATTCGCTGTCGCGTTGCGTTTATTCCATCATTTCTTCCATCGATCGGCTCATCGCGCGTGGCGGGGGGATCAGATGAACAGGGAGTTGACGCTCTCGTTGTTGTGGATGCGGCGGATGGCTTCGCCGAAGAGCTTGGCGACGGAGAGGGTCACGACCTTGTCCTCCGGTTTGTACTCGCGCTGCGGGACGGTGTCCGTCACGATGAGCTCGGTGATCGCCGAGTCGCGCAGGCGCGCGAGGCCGGTGTCGTCCAGCTGGCTGTGCGTCACGGCCGCGTGGACGCTCGCCGCGCCGAACTTCGCGCAGAGGTTCGCCGCCGCGCAGAGCGTGCCGCACGTGCTCGTGAGGTCGTCGATCATGATGACGTCCTTGCCCTTCACGTCGCCCACGAGCGAATACGCCTCCACCTCGCTGCCGCTCTTGCGCTGCTTGGCGACGATCGCCAGACCGCAGCCGAAGCGCTGCGCGTAGCTGTAGGCCTTCTTCACCGAGCCCGTGTCCGGCGAGACGACGACCGGGTCCTTGAACTTCTTGGCGATGAGGTAGTCCGTGATGACCGGGTCCGCGTGCAGGTGGTCCACCGGGATGTCGAAGTAGCCCACGATCTGCGCCGCGTGCAGGTCCATCGTGAGCAGGCGGTTCGCGCCGGCCGCCACCAGGAGGTTCGCCACGAGCTTCGCCGTGATCGGCACGCGCGGCTGGTCCTTGCGGTCCTGGCGCGCGTAGCCGTAGATCGGCAGAACGGCGGTGATGCGCCCCGCCGAGGCGCGGCGCAGCGCGTCGATCATGATCAGCAGCTCCATCAGCGTCTCGTTCGGGCGCCCGCAGATCGACTGGATCACGAAGACGTCGCGGCCGCGGACGCTGTCCGCGATCCGCACGAACGTCTCGCCGTCCGGGAAGTTCACGACCTCGCACTCGCCGAGCGAGGTGCCGAGGTAGTCGACGATGGCCTTGGAGAGCGCCGGGTTCGAGGTGCCGGAGTAGATTTTCACGTTGGGGTCCTGGTTGGAGGTCGGGGGGAGGGGGGAAGGGGCGGAGGCTTCGTCCGGCTGGCTGCCCGACCTGGATTCGAACCAGGACTCAGGGCACCAAAGGCCCGTGTGCTGCCATTACACCATCGGGCAAGGTCTGGAGGACTTCGCACCGGACGGTCCCGTCCATCTTCCGGCGGATCGCCTCGGCCTCCTCCCGGCTCCCCGCCAGCCCGTAGACCGCCGAACCGCTCCCCGTGAGCAGCGCCCCTAAAGCGCCACCCCTGCCAAGCGCCAGGCAAAAGCGCTCAGTAAGGGGATGTAGTTTCGTAACAGTTTCCTGCAGGCCGTTGAAGAGCGATCGGGCGCAGGCCCTGGCGTCGCCATTGCGAACGGAACGGGCGCAATTCTCGCATACACCGGGGCGCTTTGTCAAGCCCTCCCCGAGGGCGTCGTAGACCGCCTTCGTCGAGACGTGGTATCCGGGGAAGACGGCGACGAGCCACATCGGGGCGGGATGCTCGTCCGGGGCGAGCAGGCGGGAGACGCGCTCGCCGCGCCCCTCCATCAGCGCGGCGCCGCCGAGGAGCATCGCGGGGACGTCGCTCCCGCACTCCGCGCCGGCGGCGAGCAGCTCCTCCTCCGGCATCCCCGGCGCCCAGAGCGCGCGCAGGCAGGCGAGGACGCCCGCCGCGTCCGCGCTCCCGCCGCCCATGCCGGCGCCGATCGGGACGCGCTTCGCGACCCGGACGTCGACCCCGCTCCCGGGGCCGGTGCGGCCGAGGCGGCGCTGCATCGCGCGCACGGCCTTGACCGCGAGCTGCCGCTCGAGGGGGAGGGACTCCAGCTCCGAGGCGTCGACGCCCTTGCCGCGCGTCTCGCAGGTGACGGCGTCGTCGGTGCGCGTGGAGACCGACACGCCCTCGAAGAGCGACACCGGCATCACGACGCTGCGCAGCTCGTGGTAGCCGTCGGGCCTCGACCCGAGGATCTCGAGCGTGAGGTTGACCTTGGCCGGGGCCTCGATCGTCGCGGTGGCCATGGCGGACGCGCGGGAGGCGGACTAGACGCGCTCGACCGTGATTTCGGGGTCGACGGTCTCGCGGAGATTCTCCTGGACGTAGCCCTTGAGCGTCTCCATCGCGTAGGGGCAGGAGCCGCAGGCGCCCTTGAGCTCGAGCGTGACGGTCTTGCCCTCGATCTTCACGACTTCGCAGTCGCCGCCGTCCTGCTGGAGCATCTGGCGGATCGTCTCGAGCTTCTCGCGGATCTTCTCTTCCATGGCGTGGCGCCCCCGGGGGCTGGACGGCCCCGCCGGCGTCTGGGCGCGGACGGGGCCGGAAAGGTTGGAGCGGGTGAAGGGAGTCGGACCCTCGCCTGAAGCTTGGGAAGCTTCCATTCTACCGTTGAACTACACCCGCGTTCGCGTGGTTCGTGAACGGCACGGGAGTCTACCGGAACGGCCCCTCGGTGTCAACCGGAAATGATCCTCGCGCGCGGGCGTGTGCGCGCGCTTGCAACGCGCACGAACCTGTGGTAGAATGCACCGCATCTTTTCACGCATCCCCTCCCCCGCCCCATGTCCGATCCCTCCGACATCCCCCCCGCCCCCGCACCCGAAGCCCCCGCCGCGCCCGAGGCGCCCCCCGCGCCCGCCGCGCAGAACGTGGAGCCCGTCCGCGTCGAGGACGAGATGCACCAGTCCTTCCTCGACTACTCGATGTCCGTCATCGTCGGCCGCGCCCTCCCCGACGCGCGCGACGGCATGAAGCCCGTCCACCGCCGCTGCATCTACGCGATGGGCGAGATGGGAAACACCCACGGCCAGGCCCACAAGAAGTCCGCTCGCGTCGTCGGCGAAGTGATGGGCAAGTACCACCCGCACGGCGACGCCTCGATCTACGACACGATCGTCCGCCTCGCGCAGGACTTCAACATGCGCTACCTGCTGGTGGACGGCCACGGCAACTTCGGCTCGATCGACGGCTACAAGGCCGCCGCCCCGCGCTACACCGAGGTGCGCATGCAGCGCTTCGCCGAGGACCTCCTCGAGGACCTCGACAAGGAGACGGTCGACATGGTGCCGAACTACGACGGCACGCTCGAGGAGCCGACGGTCCTCCCCTCCAAGCTCCCCAACCTCCTCCTCAACGGCTCGATGGGCATCGCGGTCGGCATGGCGACCAACATCCCCACGCACAACCTCACCGAGGTGCTGGAGGGCGTCAAGGCGCTCGTGCGCGACCCCGCGATCACGATCGACGGCCTGATGGAGCACATCAAGGGCCCCGACTTCCCCACGGGCGGCATCATCTGCGGCACCGGCCCGATCAAGCAGATGTACACGACCGGCCGCGCGACGCTCGTCGTCCGCGCCCGCTGCGAGATCGTCGACAAGGGCAGCCACTCGCAGATCGTCGTCCACGAGGTCCCCTACGGCATCAACAAGACGGACCTGCTGCAGCACATCGGCGAGCTGATGGACGAGAAGATCCTCACCGGCATCGCCGAGGTGCGCGACCTCTCCAAGGACAAGGTCCGCGTCGAGATCGACCTCAAGCAGGACGCGGTCCCGCAGGTCGTCCTCAACCTCCTCTTCAAGCACACCGCGCTGCAGAGCAACTTCGGCGCGAACATGCTCGCGCTCGACCGCGGCCGCCCGAAGGTGATGAACCTCAAGCAGTTCCTGCGCTGCTTCGTCGAGCACCGCCGCGAGGTCGTCGAGCGCCGCACGAAGTTCCTCCTGCGCAAGGCCAAGGAGCGCGCGCACCTGCTGGAGGGCTTCCGCATCGCGATCGACAACATCGACGAGATCGTCCACATCATCCGCTCCTCGCGCGACGACGACGAGGCGAAGGCCCGCATGCTCGAGAAGTTCGGGCTCGACGACGTCCAGTCCTCCGCCATCCTCGAGATGCGCCTCAAGCAGCTCACTGGACTGCAGCGCGACAAGATCGAGGAGGAGTACAAGCAGGTCATGGCGAGCATCGAGCGCTACGAGTTCGTCCTCGCCAACAAGGAGACCGAGATCGGCAACATCATCGTCCAGGAGTGCGACGAGATGATCGCCAAGTACGGCGACGAGCGCCGCACCTCGATCGAGCACGCCTCCGGCGAGATCGACATGACGAAGATCATCGCCAACGAGAAGTGCGTCATCACGCTCTCCGCCAAGGGCTACGTGAAGCGCTCCTCCCTCGACGCCTTCGCCGCGCAGAAGCGCGGCGGCAAGGGCCGCAAGGGCGCCAAGCTCAAGGACGAGGACTACGTCGAGCGCGTCTACGGCGCGCAGACGCACGACACGCTGCTCGCCTTCACCTCGTGGGGCCGCGTCTACGCGATCGGACGCGCATGGGACCTGCCGGAGGCCGACCCCAACTCCTTCGGCAAGCCCATCGTCAACTTCCTCCCGCTCCAGCCCGCCGTCAAGGAGGGCGCCAAGGACAAGGACGGAAAGCCCCTCGCCCCGCGCGACGCGGAGAAGGTGCTCGCCCTCGTCTCGCTCGGCACCGCCGAGGAGGCCGCCGAGGCCTTCGCCGGCGACGAGGCCGCGCAGGACGACGCCCGCTACGTCGTCAAGGAGGGCAAGGAGATCTTCACCAACCGCCAGGCCGTGCTCTTCGTCACGCGCAAGGGCATCGTGAAGAAGACCGTGCTCTCCGAGTTCCAGAACGTCACGAAGAACGGCATCAAGGCGATCAACATCGACGATGACGACGAGCTCGTCTCCGCCGAGCTCGTGGAGCGCGGCGACGAGGTGATCGTCGCCTCCGCCTTCGGCCAGGCCGTGCACTTCACCGAGGACCAGCTCCGCCCGCTCGGCCGCGCCTCGCGCGGCGTCCGCGGCATCCGCCTCGCCGGCGTCACCTTCGCCGACCCGGAGGAAGAGGGCGCGGAGGAGGAGGATCGCGGGAGTCCTGATGGCCGGGCTCCGTCCCGGCCGGACAAGGTCGTCGCGGTCGTGAAGGTCGAGAAGGACCCCGCGGCGCGCATCCTGCTCATGGTCGAGAACGGCTACGGCACGCTGAACACCTTCGACTCGTATCCGATCCACAAGCGCGGCGGCAAGGGCGTGCGTTCCATCGACACCGGCGACCGCAACGGCAAGGTCGTCTTCGCGGCGGCGGTGCACCTCGAGCGTCCGGACTCCGACCCCGCGGTCGAGACCGGCGAGAAGGCGACGCTGCCCGCCGACCAGATTCTGGTCGTGACCGCCAAGGGCCAGCTCATCCGCACCTCCGTGGGCTCGATCCGCGAGACCGCGCGCGGCGCCAAGGGCGTGCGCATCGTCAATGTCGCCGCCGGCGACGCCGTGGTCTCCGCGACCGTGGTTCCCGGCGAGGACGCCGCCGAGGAGACGCCCGCCGAGGGCGAAGCCCCCGCCGAGCCCGCCCCGCCTCCCTCTCCCGCCGAGCGCGAGTAGTCATGATCCACGACACCATCGAAAACGGCTCCCGATACGAGAACGTCCATCCCCGCTTCGCCGCCGCGTTCGCGTGGCTGCGCGAGAACGCCGCGTCGGCCGCGCCCGGCCGCCACGAGCTGGACGGAAAGGACCTCTTCGTCAACGTCGACCATACCGCATCGCACGCCTTCGACCCGTCGAAGTTCGAGCTGCACCGGCGCTACGTCGACATCCAGTTCCTGGTCGAGGGCGAGGAGGAGATCTGGGTGGGGCCGCCGGATTCCATGTCGGTCGCGATCCCGTTCGACGAGGCGAAGGACGTCTCGTGGCATCGCCACGAGGGGGATGCGGGGCTGCACCGCGTCGTCATGCGCCCGGGCGACTTCCTCGTCCTGTGGCCGGGAGCCGAGGCGCACCAGCCCGCCACGGCGCCCGCCGGCGCCCGGCCCGGCGCGCCCATCCGGAAGGCGATCGCCAAGGTCGCGCTCTAGCCGAGGGCGCGGTAGGAGAACGAGCGGAAGTCGGCGGGGATGCGCCGGCCGGCGAGGTCCACGCACGACATCCCGACGAACGGGCCGGTGTGGCCGTCGGTCTTCATCTCGCGGTAGGCCTCGTCGCAGAGGTGCGAGCCGTCGAGCTCGCCGCAGACGTCGGTCCAGGCCGCGCCGTCGAGCGAATACGAGAAGCGCAGCCTGAAGACGTCCTTGCGGACGCGCAGGAGGACACGGGTCGCGCCGCCGAGCGGGACGAACCCGCCGGGGACGGGCTCGGAGAACTCGCGGTTGCTGCGCACGGAGAGGCGAAGGACGTTCTGCGCCGACTCCTCGTCGCGCGTGAGGTGGAGGAAGAAGAAGTTGGACGCGTCGTACATGAGCATCAGCCCGGCCATCTGCTGGAAGCATTCCGGCGCGAACTCGAGCTCCGTCTCCGCCTCGCACGCGAAGTGCTGCACGCGGCGGGCGACGAGGCTCTGCCGCTGCCACGAGATCGGCGACTCGCGCCCGTAGAGGCGCAGCCAGCCGGGACGGGCGGCGAGCGAGCCCATCTCGTCGTCGAAGGGCGCGCGCAGCGTCTTGAACGCGGTCGGGAGCGCGGGGGCGTCGAAGACGACGCGCTCCGACTCGGGCGCGACGGGCGCCTCCGGGAGGTCGACGTCGAACTCGACGGGCGGCACGACGCCCTCGACGCCCTTCATGCGCAGCCAGCCGTCGGGGCTCCACTCGACCGGCACGAGCGCGGTCTCGCGGCAGAGCGGGCAGGGCTGCTGCCAGCCGACGGGCACCGGGCGCCCGCAGAGGTAAGCGACGAAGAGGTCGCCCTTCGGCGTGTCGACGAGGCAGCCGTGACCGGTGCGCTGCAGCGGGCTGGCGTGGTCGTGCTTGGCGGTGAGGAGGGGCTGCGGGTCGCTCTCGTAGGGGCCCCAGACCGACTTCGACCGCGCGAGCTGGACGCCGTGCCAGTAGGCGGTGCCGCCCTCGGCGACCATGAGGTAGTAGGCGCCGTCGCGCTTGTAGAGGTGGGGTCCCTCGGTGCCGAGCGCGGGCGTGCCGGTGTAGACGAGCCTCGCGGGGCCGACGAGCCGCTTCTCCGCGACCGAATACTCCTGCACGACGATGCCCGCGAAGAGGCGGTGGCCGGGACGGTGGTCCCAGAGCATGTTGCAGACGTACTTGCGGCCGTCGTCGTCGTGGAAGAGCGAGGGGTCGAAGCCGCTCGAGTTGAGATAGACCGGCTCGCTCCAGTCGCCCGCGGGGTCCTCGGCCGTGACGACGTAGTTGTGGACGTCCTTGTAGGGTCCGCGCGTCTCCTTCGCGTCGGTGTAGACGAGCCAGAAGAGGCCGTCCGCGTACGTGAGGCACGGCGCCCAGACGCCGCCGGAGTCGGGGTCGCCGCGCAGGTCGAGCTGCGAGACGCGGCGCAGGGGCGACGGCAGGCGCTCCCAGTGCACGAGATCGCGCGAGCGGTGCAGCTCGACGCCGGGGAACCACTGGAACGTGGAATTGGCGAGGTAGAACCACTCGCCGGCGCGGCAGATCGACGGATCGGGATGGAACCCGGAGAGAATTGGATTGACGGCGTGGATCATGGCATGGTGGGGTGTCGTGGCCAGGGTCGGATCATTGGTATCTGCTTGACGTTCGCCATTCTATCCCCTCGCCCCACCGCCCGCAAGTCCGCCGCTTCCCGTTCTACCATCCATCGGAAATTCAAGCAGATTCAGTATCTCCGACCGTGTTGCGGATTTCCCTTGACCTCCGTCCGACCGACGGCTAGAATCGCCGCCGATCGACACTCGTTCCTCCGATTCCACCCCTACCCCCGCACCCGCCATGCTCTTCTTCCCCTCCGGCACGCCGTTCGGTCCGCCCCACCCTTGGGACGACACCGAAATCTCCGAGAAGGGCGCCGACTTCCTGTCCGCGCTCTCGTTCACCGTCGCCCTCTGGCAGATCATGCTTCCGCTCCTAGCCGGCGGCGCGATCCTCTGCCTTGTCGCCTGGGCCTGCGAACACGCGGGCAAGGCCCTGCACAGGCAGTACCAGATCCGGATGCGTCGCGGCTACTACTGGTTCGAGCGGCGCGAGGAGGAGGCGAGGAGGAAGTTCTCCGAGGGATGCCGAGAACTCGCTGGCGCGCCTTGCGACCACTCGCGTCGCTACCGCGAACTCCTCGACGCCTTCCGCGGCGAGCTGAACGAAATCGAGGAGGAACGTCGGCGAGACTGGGTGTTACACTGGAAGCCGGATCCCGCCTTCGCATGGGCGTCGCCGAAGGCGGTGGCGGGGCGCGAGCGCCGGCGCGCGAAACGTACGGCCGCGTGGCGCGCATGGGCGGAGAAGTTCGCCGCGGCGGTGAGGCTTGGCAGGACGCCGCCGGAACCGCCGTCCGGACGCCGCGGCGGGAACGGCGGCGCGCCGATCCGCCGCCTCTGCGAGCGCTCGCTCAATCCGCCGCCCTCGCCGGAGGCGCTCGCCGCGCAGTGGGAGAAGGCGCACGGCCGGGGGCCGGTGGAGGAGAAGATCCGCCTCGGCTCGATGATGCTCGACATCGAGGCGACGGTCGACAGTTCGCTGATCCGCAACGCGGACGGAGAGATTGTGGGAAGGAATCCAGGACTGCGCGGATGGCTGCGGGAGAACTGCCCGGCGATGATGCGGCACTACCGGATGCTGATGGACTGCCGGCAGCTGGCGGACCGGTTCCGCAAAGTCCACGGCGTGCGCGATCCGCTTCCCGCGGCGATCCTGCTGGAGAAGGAGCTGCCGAAGAGCGTCCCCGCCCCGTGGCGAAGGGCGCTCGCGCCCCGCCACGCCGCCGCACGGCGGCTCCTGGCACTTCCTGCAACACGGTCGGAGAATACGCTGTTGCAGGCGCTGGAGAGGTGTCCGATACTGGGGGCGGCGCCGAGGCCGGTCTCGGAAGGAAGACGAAGAACGGGATAGGTCGCGGACGACGTCCAGCGGACGAGCGACGGAACAGCGGGCGATTATTGGAACCTGCGGGCGATCGACCGAACCTACGGACGAATGCCGCGGTGCGACGGGCTTGCGAGGGCAAGGAGATGCGTGGTAGGATTGGCGGCATGGATCGCACCGAAGGACCAGGCAGCGCACTTGGCGGCGAAGCCCTCGCCGACGCGCCCACCGCAGCGGCGGAAGACACGCCCGACGAGGCGCCCGTCTTCACGGTCGGGGAGGATGGCGCGGGAATGCGCCTGGACGCCTGGCTCGCCTCCGCGTCCGGTCGCTCGCGAGCCGCGGTCCAGCGGCTGCTCGCGGAGGGGTTCGTCGAGGACGCCGCCACCGGCGCCGCCCTCGGGCGCGATGCGGCCAAACGCCGCGTCGCGCCGGGCGACGCCTTCGTCCTGCGCGAGCCGCCGCCCGCGCCCGCGGAGATCGTCCCCCAGGACATCCCCCTCGCCGTCGTCTTCGAGGACGACGCCCTTCTCGTCGTCGACAAGCCCGCCGGACTCGTCGTCCACCCCGCCGCCGGCCACCCCGACGGAACGCTCGTCAACGCCGTCCTCCACCACTGCCCCGACGTGCTGTCCGTCGGCGGCGAGCGGCGCCCCGGGATCGTCCACCGCCTCGACCGCGACACGAGCGGCCTGCTCGCCGTCGCCAAGACCGACGCCGCGCTCGCCGCGCTCGCGGACGCGTGGCGCACGGGCGCCGTCCGGAAGGAGTACCTCGCGATCCTCTCCGGCGTCCCCGAGCCGCCCATGGGCCACCTCGAGTCGAACATCGGCCGCGACCCGCGCGACCGCAAGCGGATGGCGTCCGTGGAGCGCGGCGGCAAGCCCGCCTCGACCGACTACGAGGTCGCGGAGGACTTCGGCGAGGCGTGCCTCGCGCGCGTCCGCATCCACACGGGCCGCACCCACCAGATCCGCGTGCACCTCTCCGGCATCGGCTGCCCCGTCGCCGGCGACCCCGTCTACGGCTCCGCCGCCGCCGACCGCGCCCTCCCCTTCCGGCCCGCGCGCCAGATGCTCCACGCCTGGCGCCTCGCGTTCCCCCACCCCGCCACGGGCGCGCCGCTCTCCTTCGAGGCGCCTCCCCCCTCCGACTTCGCCGCGCTCCTCGCCGCGCTCCGCGCGCGGTGACGCGGACGCCCGCCGCGGCTTGCATTCCGCGGGGCGTTCCGGTATCTTGCACCGCGCCGACGGCACGAGACGGACGAGTGGCGGAATGGCAGACGCGGCAGATTTAGGTTCTGCTCCGAAAGGGTGCGGGTTCGACTCCCGCCTCGTCCATTCGGCCCGCGCCGGAAGACGGAACGGGCGCGGCCGTGTCGGCCGCGCCCGTCCGGTGCGATGCGGCAAGGTCCGGCTACTTGCCGGCCTTGGCGAACTTCGCGAAGCGGCGCTTGAACGAGTCGATGCGCCCCTCGGTGTCGACGAACGTCTTCTTGCCCGTGTAGTAGGGGTGGCACGCGGAGCAGGAGTTGACGTGCATGTCCTTCACGGTCGAGTTCGTCTGGAACACGTTGCCGCAGGAGCAGGTCACGGTCGCGGGACCGTATTCGGGATGGATGTCCTTCTTCATGGGTCTTCTCCTCTGGGCTACGCGAGCGCGGCCTTGGCGGTCTGGACGAGCTGCTCGAACGCGGCGGGGTCGTTCACCGCCAGGTCCGCGAGGATCTTGCGGTTCAGGGCGACCTTCGCCTTGGCGAGGCCCTCGACGAAGCGGCTGTAGGTGATGCCGAGCGGACGGACCGCGGCGTTGATGCGGACGATCCAGAGCGAGCGGTAGTCGCGCTTGCGGAGCTTGCGGTGGATCGTGGCGTAGCGCTGCGCGTGGTCGACGGCCTCGGTGGCGGTGCGGAAGCGCTTGCTGCGGCCTCCGTAGAAGCCCTTGGCGAGCTCGAGCCGCTTGCGGCGGCGTTCGCGGGATGCGGGTGCGTTGGTGGAACGGGACATGGCGTGTTTCCTCCAGGTGGTTGTTTGCGGTTACGACTGGAGCAGAGACTTGATCGTCTTGGCCTGTTCCTTGTTGCCCAGCGTCTTCGTGCCGCGCAGGTTGCGCTTGCGCTTGCGCGACATGGAGCTGAGCAGGTGGGACTTGCCGGCGCGGGTCGCGAGGACCTTGCCGGTTGCGGTGACGTGGCAGCGCTTCTTCGCCGCCTTGTTGGTCTTCTTCTTGGGCATGGCTGTGTTTCCTTTGGGGTTCCTGTTCGCCTCGGGCGCTCGCGCCCGCCGGCCCATCGCCGGGCGGCTGCAGGGAGAAACGGCTTTCGCGGCCAGACGGATAATGGTGGAGCGGATGAGATTCGGACTCACGACCCCCGCGTTGCGAACGCGATGCTCTACCAACTGAGCTACCGCCCCATTGCGTTTGGTTGCGAAAACGGCGCGGAGGTTAGCATACCGCCCCCCCGAAAGCAAGAGGAAAAATCGCGCGCTAGAGAGATCGGCGCAGTGCCTCGCCCATCGCCTCGCGGCGCCAGCCGCGGTTGAGCGGCGCGGCGGGGTCGTCGGGGTCGAGGACCCACGCCGTCACCTCCGCGCGCGAGCCGAAGAGCGCGGGGTCGACACGCAACGGCTCCGCGCGGCGCGCGATCTCGGCGAGCAGCGCCGTCGCGCGGTCCTTCGCCCGGCGCTCGGCCTCGGCGTCGCGGCGCGGCCGCGGCGGCTCCGCCTCGAGCGCGAACGGCGCCTCCGCGCACTCGCGCAGCGCCTCGAGGAGCCCGCGCTGGAACGAGGCCGGGACGGCGCGCGGCGGCAGGTCGCGCG
>CACWKU010000072.1 GCA_902761575.1 uncultured bacterium | reverse complement strand
GCCGGCCGACGCCGCCTCCGGCGCCGGCGAGGACCTGCCCGCCGGCGAGGAGGCCGCGATGCGCATCCAGGCCGCCTCCGCGCTCTCGATCGCGCTCCTGCAGCAGCGCCAGGGCGACCATTCCAACGCGCTCGTCTCGCTCCGTCTCGCCGCGTCCACGCCCGACGGCGGCCCCGCCGTCGAGCAGGCCCTCGCGCTCCTCCCCGCCGCCTACCTCGCGCTCGGCCGCTCCGAGGAGGCCCTCGCCGCCTACGCCGTCTTCACCAACGCCTACCCCGCCTCCGCCTGGCTCCCCGACCTGCGCTTCTGGCGGGCCTCGCGCTCCTTCGACGCCAACGAGTGGATCGAGGCCGCGGCGCAGTTCGCCGCCTTCGCCGAACGCTCGCCCGATTCCGCCAAGGCGCCCCACGCGCGCTACTACGCCGCCGTCGCGCTCCTGCGCGCCGGGCGCCACCGCGAGGCCGCCGACGCCGCCGCGGCGCTCGCCGAGGCGTTTCCCTCCGCGGCCGTGCTCCCCGCCGCCGCGTTCGTCCGCGCCGAGGCGCTCTGCCAGCTGCTGGAGTTCGACGAGGCCGCCCTGCTCTTCCGCGGCGTCGCGGAGAGCCCGGGCGCAGACCCCGCGCTCGGGCTCCGCGCCGCGGTGCGCCGCGCCGACTGCCTCTTCGCCCTCGGCGGCGACGCGCCCGAACGCTACGCCGAAAGCCTCGACGCCTACCGCGCCGCGGCGGCCGACCCGCTCTGCGCGGAGGCCGGCCTCGCGCCGGAATGCGCCTTCAAGATCGGCCGCGCGCTCGAACGGATGGGCCGGGCGGAGGACGCCGTCGCGCACTGGCACGCCGCGGTCGTGTTCCCCTTCGAGGCGGCGCCGGACCCCGCCGCGGCCCCCTGGTACTCGCGCGCGGTGTTCGGCATGGCGGGCGCGCTGCAGTCGCGCGGCGCGCGCGACGAGGCCGCGGCCCTGCTCCGCAAGCTCGCCGGGACCTCCCTTCCCGGTGCGGACGAGGCCGCCCGCCGGCTCGCCGCACTCGGCGAGTGAGCGCGGCCGGGCGAGGGGCTACGGCTCCCGTTTCGGCTCCTCCGCCTCGCGCAGGCGCTCCTCGAGCAGCGCGACGCGCTGGGCGATGCGGGCGATGTTGTTCTCGTTCTTCGAGAGCGTGCGGCAGATGGCGAACACGGCGAACATCAGCGCGAGGAACGCGACGCCCGCCATGATGGAGCCGTATTCCATGCCGAAGAAGCGCCGGACGAAGTCGAGCACGCCCGGGAAGAACGCGAGGAGGAGGATGGCGAAGGAGGGGATGACCCAGAGCAGCGCGTAGCGCTCCTTGAGCTGGGTGCGGCGGATCGACTCGAACGTCGCGAACAGCAGCAGCAGCGCCCCGGCGGAGGCCGCCGCGCGGATGCGCCCCATCTGCGAGACGCCCGTGCGAACGAAGAGCTCGAGGAACGCCCAGACCGCGATTGCGGCGACCGCGACGAAGAAGAGACCGTAGAGGGATTTGCGGAGGGTGGTCATGGCCAATGCTGAATGCTGAATGCTGAATGACGAATGACGAACGACGCGGATCACGCGGGTTTTCCGGTGGCGCAGTAGCGGCGGATCGGGCAGGCGGCGCAGCGGGGGTTGCGCGGGGCGCAGATGCGCTGGCCGAGGGAGACGAAGCAGGCGTTCCAGGTCGTCCAGTAGCGGACCGGGAGGATGCGGCGCAGCGCCATCTCGGTCTCGAGCGGGTCCCGGGTCTTCAGGAGCCCGAGGCGGTTCATGATGCGGTGGACGTGGACGTCGACGCAGATCGCCGGCTTCCCGAACGCGACGGCTACGACGAGGTTCGCCGTCTTGCGCCCGACGCCGGGCAGCTCGCAGAGCTCCTCGACCGTCTCGGGCAGGCGGCCGCCGAAGCGCGCGTCGAGGACGTCGGGGATCCTCTTGATCGCCTCGGCCTTCTGGCGGTAGAAGCCGACGGGGTAGATGAGCCGCGCGATCTCGTCCGCGGAGAGGCGCCGGACGTCGTCCCACCCCGCCACGGCGGGGAAGAGCTTCTCGCGGCAGACCTTCGCGGTGCAGGCGTCCTTGGTGCGGGCCGAACAGATCGTCGCGAGGAGGATGCGGAACGGCGACTCGCCCTGCGCGCCCATGAGGTCGATCACGGGCGCCGGGCTCGCCGCGAAGTCCGCGGAGAGCAGGCGGTGGACGGCTGGGATGTCGGAGGCTTTCAATGCGGAACGCCGGAGCGATGGCGGGAACGCGACGGATTCTAGCATTCGTCCGCTTCGGACGCAAATTGCGCACGGCCGGGGACGTGCGCGCTTTGACACTCGCGCGCGAAGGGCGTATAATGCATAGCAGAAACGAACCCTTCTCCCCGCCTTCCCCTTCAACCTCTTCAACCGGCAACTTTACCCTTTGCCCTTTCAACTTTAAACAACAATCCTCTCCCGGAGTCCTCCCCATGAAGAAACTCCTCCCCCCCCTCTTCGCGCTCGCCGTCCTCGCGCTGCCCGCGCGCGCCGCGATCTCGAACGTCGAGACGATCGCTCCCGGCGGCTTCGCCCGCGGCGTCGTCCTCACGGTCGACGGCTACGCCGCCAACCGCAACACGCTCACGAACTTCCCCGTGCTGGTCCGGGTCTCCAACGGAACGATTCCCGGCTTCTCGTATTCGGACATCAACTTCCCGGCAAAGGCGAACGCCGACATCTGCTTCGTCGCGGAGGACGGAACGCCCCTCGCCTTCGACATCGACACGTGGAACACGTCCGCGAACGCCACGTCTCTCGTCTGGGTCACGCTCCCGACGATGGCGAACGGCACCGAGTTCGCGATGTTCTACAAAGGGCAAACCAGCGGCAAGGACGTCTGCGGCGGAAACGCCTTCACGAACTACGTCGGCGTCTGGCACCTCGGCGACTCCGGCGACGGCGTGCAGCCTATCTACGATTCCACTTTGAATGAGCTGACCGGCGATTCCTCAAGTCGCTCTCTCGCCGTTCCCGCCGGCCGAATCGGCGCGGCGCGCACGATTACGACGCAGCGCGAGAAAGCGAACTACGGCATAACCGTCCGGAAGAACACGGCCTCGCTTGCCGCCCTCGACACGCTTGGCACGAGTTTCGTCGTTTCGTTCTGGATGCGCCCGCTGGGTGCCGTGACCGCCCAGGACGCCGGCATCCGCTACGACGAACTCATTGGACGCAAACCGGCGACCGGGACAAAGGCTTGGCAACTGCAGTTGGGCGACAAAAGCAACAACATGCGCATTTGGTCGAGCCAAACGAAAGATGGCGACGAAACGGTAATTGGTCAGGTTCTTCCGCTCGTGAAGGACCAGTGGACGAAGATGGACGTCGTTTACACGCCTACCGGATATCAAGTCTTTGCCAATGGCGGTAGCGTGGCGTCCGGAAACCACAATAAAAATGCGGCGCCGGTGCAGGGTTCCGACACGCTGTCCATCGGCAGCCAGCCCACCGGCGGCGAACGTTCGTTCTGGGGAGACATGGACGAAGTGCGCCTCGGTCCGTTCAACGGGGCGGTCGCGGGCGGCGCCGGATCGGCCGACTGGGTGAAGGCCGACTACGACCAAGTCACCACACCGACGTTCCTTTCGGCCTCGGCCATCACGACCATCGCTGTCATCGCCAAGCCTCTCGCGACCCTTGAGCTTGCCGACTCCGGCGCGGCCTATGCGCAGTTCGCCGGTCAGATCAACAACCTCGGCGGCGATTCGGCGACGGAGTGCTTCGTCCGCGTCAAAGCGTGGCCGACGGGAACGGCGGAGCCGGCCGGTTGGACGACGATCGCGACCGGCCTTGCCTTGAACGCCACCTTCTCGGGGGTCGTTGTCGATCTCCTTCCACAGACGGCCTACGACTTCAAGATCCAGGCGGTGAACGACCTCACGGAGGAATCCGACGTCACGTCCGGAACGTTCACCACGTCCGGCGCGGGCGAAATCGGCTCCGGCGGCGACATGAAGCGCGTCGGCGACAGCATCGTCCACACGTTCAAGATTGCAAAGGACGGAACGGCCGCCTTCGTGTTCGTTCCGCCCTCCTACGCGACGAGTGTCGAGGCTCTCGTCGTCGCGGGTGGCGGCGCGGGCGGCTACCGTCGCGGCGGTGGCGGCGGCGCGGGCGGATTGCTCCACTACGATGCGTTCCCCGTGAGGGGCGGCGCGACCTACAACATCGCGGTCGGAACGGGCGGCGCGGCGGCCGGGACCTACACCGAATTCGGCGGCGACGGCCTGCCGTCCTCGATTTCCTCAAACGGCGTGACGCTCGTCACGACCATCGGTGGTGGCGCGGGCGGCAACGGCGATCCGTCGTGCGCGGCCGCGATGTGCGATGGTCAGTATGGCGGCAGCGGAGGCGGCTCGGGCGCGAAAGCCAACGTCACAACCCAAGCCGGCACCGGCGTAAACGGGCAGGGATATGCCGGCGGCACGGGAAGGCCCGACAACGCAAACAACAAGTGGGGCGGCGGCGGCGGCGGCGCCAATTCCACGGGCGCATCCGTAGCGCAGAGCGGCACGTCTTCCGGAGGAAACGGGGGCGACGGGGCGGTTTTCTCGATTTCCGGCGAGGAACTCTACTACGCCGGTGGCGGCGGTGGCGGCGGAGAGTATTCAAAGAAGGACAGTACCATCGCCGGCGCTTCTTCCGGCGGCAAAGGCGGCGGCGGCAAAGGCGGGCAGAAGTCGGCCGACGCGGGAACCGAAGTCGCCGAATCCGGGAAGGCCGGAACCGGCGGCGGCGGCGGCGGCGGAAGCAACGAGACCGGCTGCTACCAGGGCGGCGACGGCGGCAGCGGCATCGTGATTTTCCGCTACGCCGTGCAAGGCAACGGCCAAGGCATGAATGCGCCGGCGATTGCGCTCGAAAGCCTCGACCGCAACGACGGGACCGGCGTCACGACGATCGACTACCGCCTCGCGTGGGCCGGCGACAACTACGACTATGCGGACGTGAAGGTCGCTTGGGGCTTTTCGAAGGACAACCTCCCGAACACGAATGCCATCGCCTCGTCCGTAATCGGCCGCGGCACCGGGACCTTCACGCTGGACGACCAGACGAAGACCGTCTACGTCCGCGCCGTCGCGGTGAACGCGGGCGGCTACGGCGCCGTTTCGCCCGAGGTCGTGACGATTCCGTTCGTCGATCCCGAGGCGCCCGAGGTCGAGCAGCCCGTGGTGTCGAACATCTCCGGCACGGGCGCGTCGTTCTCGGCGGCCGTGACCGGGCTCGGCCAGGGCGCGACGAGCGTCCAGGGCGTCTTCCAGGTCAGCACGGACGACGAATTCGAAGGAACGGACCTTTCGTTCCCGGCGGCAGAGACGCTCACGGCAGCCGGTTCCCTCACGGCGACGGCGACGGGACTCGCCCCGAACACGGCCTACTACGTGCGCGTGTCGGCGACGAACGACGTGCCGGACTTCTTCGAGACCGAGCCGGTTTCCTTCCGCACGGCCGTGCCCGGCGCGCCGAACGGTTCGGTCGTCACGGACCCGACGCAAGTGGCGAATCCGCCGGCGACGTGCGAGCCCCCGGTCGCCACCGACACGACGATCACGGCGTGGGGCTACCTCTTCACGCCCGGCAACAACGGGGCCTCCTACGCCAACCTGCGCCTCGAAGCGTCGACGACCGCGAATTTCCAGTCCGTCGCGGCCTACTCGGCGACCGAAACGGGCGTCACGGAGCGCGGGTACCGGTCTTTCACGCTGACGGACCTCGAACCCGAGACGGATTACTACCTCCGCCTGCGCATGGAGAACGACGGACGCGTCGTCGCCTATTCCACGATCGTCGGACCGTTCGCGACGCTGGCTCCGGTGACCATGGTCTCCCTGACGTTCCCCGCCATGCCCGAAAACGTCTCGGTTTCGTCGGTGACGACGAACGGCGTCGCGGTCGCGGCCGTCAACGGCGCCTACGTCGTGGAGGTCGGCGCGGAGGCGACCGTGACGTTCGCGGCGGCGGCGGGATACGTCCTCTCGGGCGCTTCGACCGCCACGATCACCGTGGACGACGACACGGTGTTCCCGTCCGCGTCCATCCCGACCGCCACGGCGGAAACGGCGACCCTCACGGTCGGCACGCTCCCCGCGAACGTGACGCTCGTCTCCGTGACGGTCGACGGCGGGCCCGTCGAAGGCGTCAATGGCGTCTACACGGTCTACAGCAACGCCACCGTCGTCGCGACGTTCGCCGCGGCGTCCGGCCACCGCCTCGTCGGGAGCGCAACGGTCTCCGTCGTCATGGACGGGAACAAGACGCTGGCCACCGCCGACATGCCGACCGCGGAGGCGCTCCCAGCGCCGACGGTCGGCCAGAGCGCAACGAAGGTCTACGCCCGGAAAACGGTCACGCTCACGGCGTTCGCGGAGGACGCGACGTCATACTACTGGCTGAAGAACGGCGTGGCGATCGAAGGAGGCGAAAACGGCACGCTGACGGTGGCTTGGCGCAGTCCGAAAGGCAATCCGACGGACTACTATCAGGCCGTGGCCGTCTATGACATCGACGGTTTGCCGGCGGACAGCGAAGCTTCGACGGCAATGACCGTCGAGAACCTGCCGATGGGGACGGTCATCTCGGTCCAGGGCAGGATGCATCCCGTGAAACACGACTACAGCGCCGACTACCTCACCTTCAGGATCCTCACCTCGGGCACAATCTGCTGGAAGGCCTTTGGCGACCTGACGAAGACCATCGAATACAAAATCAACAATGGCGATTGGACGTCCATCACCTCCACTTCGGGCGGCGCGACCATTTCCGTTGCGAAGGGAGACCTTGTGAGGTTCAGGGGACGCACAACCTACGCCACGAAAAGGGACGCGTATTCCGGCTTCGAGGGCGGAACGGCGACATACGACATCGAAGGCAACATCATGAGCCTTCTGTATGGAGACGACTTTGCCGACAGCACGACCCTCCCGAACAGCGACTACATCTTCTGCTCGTTGTTCAAGAACGCTCCGGTGGTTTCGGCGGAAAACCTCGTTCTCCCGGCAACCACGCTCAAGCCCTACTGCTACCGCGCCCTGTTCAGCGGGTGCACGACGCTCACCAAGGCCCCCGAACTTCCGGCCACGACGCTCGCCACGGGATGCTACTGGTACATGTTCGACAAATGCGCCATCACGGAGGCTCCCGAACTTCCGGCCACGACGCTCGCCGAGGGATGCTACGGGTACATGTTCCTGCAATGCCCCATCACGAAGGCTCCGGTCCTCAAAGCCGCCACGTTGGTCAAAGAGTGCTACGGGCACATGTTCGAGGGATGCGGGCTCCTGAATCGAATCACATGCCTCGCCACAAGCGGGTTCGGCGCCTCCAACTGCCTGACGGACTGGGTGAAAAACGTGGCCGGCGACGGCGCGTTCGCCAAAGCCGCCGGCGTAACTTCCTGGAAGATAGGCGCCAACGGAATACCTACGGGATGGATCGTGTGCGAGGACGTTCTTCTGCTACCGCCCGAGGTGTCGTTTTTCGGCGACGAGATTGAACTGGAATGCGAAACGGAGGGTGCCGAAATCCACTACCGGCTCGGGCAAACGGGCGAGTTCACCCTCTATACGCAGACCATTCCCATCGTCGGGGACGCCGTCGTCGAGGCGTATTCCACCTATCAGGGCCACACGAGCCCGACGGGGACCCAGACGTGCGTATACGTGTCCGAGACTCCGTTCGAGAGGTCGAACAAGGACCTTCCGACATGGAGATACGGCGGCGGCACCGTCACCACGCCCTATTCCGTCAACAGAGAAGACGGACACTCGAACAGCTACGCCAAGGGCATCTTCGCGTTCGACACCTCCGTCACGCTCAAGGCGGCCCAGCCGACCTACCTGTGGTTCCAGCACGCCGACCAGAGCGCGGACATCTACGTCGACGGCGAGAAGGTCGGGACGCACTGGGGCGGCTACAACGCGTTCTTCTTCGACATCAGCGAATACGTCCACCGCGGACGGAACGACATCCGGGTGGCGCTGTGCAACACGACGCGGAACACCCTGGCTCCGGCGGCCGGCGACTTCAACTTCAACGCCACGCTCGGCAACGTCAAGCTGTTCACGAGCCCGGTGCTTCCGGCGATGGAATACGGCTACGACGGATTCCACATCACCTCGACGGTGTCCGTTTCCTCCGCGACGACCAACGCGACGATCTATGTGGAAACCAAGGTCCCGGCCGGCGCGGACCTCAAATGCATCGTTTCCGATGGTTCCTACGCCTGGACGAACACGGTGGAAAGCACGGGAAGCAAACAGACCTTCTCGACCACGATATCCAACGCGCATCTGTGGAACGGAACGCTCGACCCGCATCTCTACACGGTGACGCTGGAAATCTACAAGGACGGGGACCTGTATCATCGATACGAGAGACCATACGGTTTCAGGTTCTATTCCTACGTCATCAACGAGACAGTGAATGGGCAGACATACACGGGATTCCTGCTCAATGGACAGCCCTACAAGCTGAGGGGCGTCTGCATGCACGACGACGTGGCGGGGAAGGCCAACGCGCTCGACGACGCCGACTACGACCAGGAGTTCGACATCATAGACGAGCTGGGGTGCAACTTCATCCGCCTCGCGCACTACCCGCACCCGAAGGAGGTCTACGACCGGTGCGACCAGCGTGGAATCATCGTCCAGACCGAAGTGCCTTGCGTCAACATACTCAAGTCCACCATGCCGGACGACTACTACACGCACCTCGCGACGCAATACACGGACATGGTCCAGCAGCACTACAACCACCCGTGCATCGTGTTCTGGGGACTCAGCAACGAGACGACCACGGACGACAAGGCGTTCGGCAAGGAAAAAATCGAGGGATACTACGATCTCATCAAGAATCTTGATTCCGAGCGACTGGTCGGCTATGTCATGGCCCACGGCACCGACAACCCTTCCGCGTACTACAACCACCCGAAGGTGGATTGGTTCGGCTGCAACATCTATGTCGGATGGTACATCGACCAGAACAGCAACAACCCTTCGTCCCGGTTGAACACGCGCTTGAAGAACATCCTGACAAATCGCGGCAAGCCGCTTGCGTTCTCGGAGTACGGGTGCGGGGGAACGCAGCATTGCCACTCCACGAACTGCCTGGCCACGACGACCCGCGGAAACAACCCGAGGCACGACATCGAGTACCAGATGTGGCTGCACGAAGGACACGTCGCCGAAATCAGAAACCATCCGGAACTTCTCTTCACGAGCCAGTGGCAGCTGTTCGACATTGCGGTGTCGAGCAGAAACGAGGGCTACACGGTATGCCTTGACGGCGAAAACGCGACAACCGACAACGAGCTCAGAAGGCTGAACAACAAGGGTCTCGTGGAACGCGACCACCGCACGAAAAAGGACACGTTCTACCTCTACAAGGCGGAATGGAATTCGAAGGACAAGTTCGTCCACATCTGCGGCAAGGACTACACGAAGAAGACCGAACGAGTGATCAAGTGTTACACCAACGACGGCGACACGTTGTCGATGTATGTCGGAAACACGCTGGTCGAGACGGTAAACGTGGACAACCACATCGCGGAATTCACGGCGACGGACTTCACGCCCGGGGTCGAGATCCGAGTCGCGGGCGCCACCGCTTCGGACACGGTGACCTTCCAGTAATTCATCCGGCCCGCCGAAGCCTCCGCTCCTACCTCGTCCCGCCGGCGCGCCGGAGGGCGTCGGAGAAGTTCGTCTCGACGAAGTCCTCGAAGGCGTCGACGAGGAGCCGGTTGCGGGTCTGGCGGACGAACTTGTTCGGGCCGATCGTGCCGGCGCACTTGAGCAGCGGAAGGGCGGGCCCCTCCTCGCGGACCTGGCGCGAGGGGACGAGGCCCTCGTCGACGAAGACCTGGAAGACCTCGCGCATCTGCGCGGGCGTGAACTCCCGCCGGACCTCGACGAACGAGTTCCACGAGCGGTGCGAGATGTCCTGGGCGAAGGCGTCGACGACTTGCGGGCTCGGGCCGGTCTTCAGGACGGCGGCGCCGGTGCCGTAGAGCTCGAGGCGGCACGGCCAGCGGAAGCGCAGGTCGTTCGGGGCGGGATGGTAGAGGAACGTCGCGTTGTCGAGGCCGGACTGGACGACCTCGTACTGCTTGTGCGGCAGCTTCTCCGTCGGCGCGTAGGCGCAACCGGCCGCGACGATCGCCGCGGCGGCGGCGATCGCCGCGGCGAGTGACGAGTGACGAGTGACGAGTGACGAGTGAGCGGGCATTCGACGGATTCCTTCGCGTTTGTGCACGGGCGCGCGGGGCGGCGCCCCTCGCGGACATCCTACCTCGCCTTGTAGATCTCCGCGTGGTCGAGCCCCCAGACGGGCGGGGAGAACTCGCCGGGCTTCACGCCCTTGAGCGCCGCGACCATCTGGTAGAGCTTGGCGTCGAGGCGGTCGACGAAGCTCAGGACCTCCGCCTCGGGGATCTTGGGCGGAACGGGGCTGCCGAACTCGGCGTCGCCGTGGTGCGAGAGGACGAGGTGCTGCAGCAGGAGCGCCTTCTCGCGGTCGGCGCCGGTCTCGGCGGCGGCGCGCTCGACGTTCACGACGCCGCGGACGATGTGGCCGACGAGGCGGCCGTCCACGGTGTAGCCGTCGACGAGCCCGAGCGAGCTGGTGTTCATCTCGTCGAGCTTGCCGAGGTCGTGCGCGATGACGCCGGCGAAGAGCAGGTCCTTGTCGAGGTAGCGGTAGATCTCGGCGAGCGCGCGGGAGGCGCGGAGCATCGTGACGGTGTGGTGGAGGAGCCCGCCGAGCGTCGCGTGGTGCATCGACTTGGCGGCGGGCGCGGTGAGGAGGCGCCCGCCCTCGCAGGCCCGGTCGAGGAGCTTCCCGACGATAGCGCGGAGCGAGTCGTCGCGGATGGCGTCGGCGGTGGCGCGGACCTCGGCGAGCATGCTCTCGGGCGTCTCGGGCGCGGCGGGGATGAAGTCGGCGGGGGCCTTGCCGTCCTCGGGCCTCGCGGGCGAGAGCGAGTCGATGCGCAGCTGCAGGTGGCCGTTGTATTCGTTGCCGAGGCCGCGGACGCGGACGACGGTGCCGACGGCGGGCGGCTCGCCGGAATAGTCCCACCACTTGGCGGGGACGGCGCCGGTGCGGTCGACGAGGGAGACGTCGAGGAACTTCTTTCCGTTCGCGGTGGCGCGCATGCCGGACTCCTTGACGAGGAGCCAGCCCTCGAAGCGCACGTTCGGGCGGATGTCGGAAACGGTCTGGGAATAGGGTTCGCCTTGCATGGCGCCGCAGTCTACCAGAACCCCGCCCGCCGCGCAACGCGACCTCGCTCATCCTCTTCGGCGGACCGGACGATCCCCTCCCGACCACGTCCGCTTCGGGTTTCCAAGCTCCGGCGACCGGACCAAAAAGAGCCGGAAGTGAAGAGGCGCCCGGAACGGTCCGAACATTGGACGGACGGCGGACGTTTGTGGTAGATTGGAGACGTACGGCGGCAAACGGCCGCCGGGGAGCTCCGACCCTTCCGACCCCAAAAACGACCATGAAAGCCAAATCCGTCCTCGTCCTTGCCGCCGTCCTCTCCGTCGCCGTCCTTCCCGCCCGCGCGGCCGAGGAGGCCGCCGCCCCCGCGGCCCGGCCCGAAGCCGACGCCGCCAAGGCCGCCCTCGCCGACGCCGCCCCGACCGCGGACGCGAAGGCGTCCCTCGCCCGCGCCGCCGCGTGGATCGCCGCTCAGCAGAAGGACGACGGCTCCTTCTCCAACCCCAAGCACCCCGGCCTCTCCGCCGTCGCGCTCTGGGCGCTCGTCGGCGCGGACGACCCCGCCTACGCCCCCGCGATCGCCAAGGCCTCCGACTGGCTCCTCTCCCGCGCGCAGCCCGACGGCGGCATCTACCAGCCCGTCCCCGGCCGCGCCGGCGGCGGCCTCTCCACCTACAACACCGCGCTCGCCCTCTCCGCCCTCTCCTTCACGCGCCGCACGGACGAGACGTTCGTCGCCGCCATCCTCAAGGCTCGCTCGTTCCTCGCCGAATCGCAGCTGGAGGGCGACGACCAGTTCGCCGGCGGCTTCGGATACGACAAGTCCGCCCCGCACCGCTACGCCGACCTCAACAACACCGCCTTCGTCCTCGAGGCCATGCGCCGCACGCAGAACTACGAGGACATGCGCCCCGCGGGCGAGAAGAAGGCGGACCTCGACTGGGAGGCCGCCCTCGCATTCGCCGAGACGCTCCACAACGGCCCCGGCGCGGGCGACAGCGCCGGCGGCTTCGCCTACTCCCCCGCCGACGCCAAGGCCGGCACCGAGAAGGGCTCCGACGGCAAGGTCATCCTCCGCTCCTACGGCTCGATCACCTACTCGGGCCTGCTCTCGCTCGTCTACTGCCGCCTCGACCGCGCCGACACCCGCGTACAGTCGACGCTCGACTGGGCCTCGCGCCACTGGACGGTCGACGAGAACCCCGGCGTCGGAGACCAAGGGCTCTACTTCTTCTACGACATCATCTCCCGCGCGCTCTCCGTCGCGGGGCTCGACTCCATCCCGCGCTCCGGCGAGGCCGCCGGCGGCGCCCCGGTCGACTGGCGCGCGGAACTCGTCGCCAAGCTCGTCTCCCTCCAGCGCGACGACGGCTCCTTCGTGAACGCCAACGGCCGCTTCTGGGAGAACGACCCCGTCCTCGCGACATCCTACTCCGCCGTCTCCCTCGCCTTCGCGATCGGCAACCTCCGGTAGCCGTCCCGCCATGCCGAACCTCGCCGACCGGATCCGCCGGCGCCTCGGCCCCGTCTGGGGCGCGGCGCTGCTGCTGTTCGTCGCGCAGCGGTTCGGCGACGCCGTGAACGCCTTCATCGGCATCTGGCTCGTCCCGCGCTACGTCCCCCAGAAGGAGCTCGGCGCGGTGCTGCCGCTCGCGCAGGTCGCGACGCTCGTCGCGATGCCGCTCTCGATCCTCCTCACGCCCTACGCGAAGCTGCTCAACGTCCACGCGGAGCGCGGGGAGCCGGGCAAGGTCAAGGCGATGTTCCGCGACGCCTCGCTGCTCGCGCTCGCGGTCCTGCTGCTCACCCTCGCGCTCGCCCCGCTGTTCTTCCCCTACATCTTCGCCCACTTCGGCATCCAGAACGGCAACCTCGCCCTCGCGATCGTCGTCTCCGCGGTGCTCGGCGCGCTGTCCCCGATCTTCACCGAGTCGCTGCGCGCGCTGCGCCGCTTCGGCGTCGTCTCCGCGCTGAGCGCGATCGCCCCGCCGCTGCGCCTCGCCGCGATGTGGATCGCGCTCCCCTTCCGCGGACTCACCGGCTACTTCGTCGGGCAGTCCGCCGGTCCCGCGCTCCAGTCCGGCGCCGCGCTGCTGGACTTCCTCCGCCGCCACCGCGGCGTGCGCTGCGAGCCCTACTTCCGCGAGGACCGCCGCGTCTTCCTCGCCTTCGCGGCCCCGCTCGCCGTCTCGACGGTCGCCGGCAACCTCCGCGGTATGGCGGAGATGATGCCGATGGCGCTCGTCCCGGCGATCGAGTCGGCCGCCTACTACCAGATCACGCGCTTCACCGAGATCGCCTCCTACCTCGGGCTCACCCTCGTCTTCATCCTCTTCCCCGTCGTCTCCGGCCGCCACGAGCGCGGCGAGGACACGCGCGGGTTCCTCCTCCGGACGATGTGGGGCTCGCTCGCGCTCGGCCTCGCGGTCACCGCCGCGCTGGCTCTCGCCGCCCGCCCGCTCTTCGGGGCGATCGGATTCCTGCGCCCCTACGCCGGCTTCGCCGCCTACCTCCTCCCGCTCGGCGCGATCGCCTCGGTGCGCGTCGCCTCCGCCTGCTTCACCACGCACGAGATGGCCTGCTCGCGCTTCCGCTTCCTGCGCTACACCGTCCCGATCTCGCTCGCCGAGGCCGCGATCCTCCACGCCCTCCTCCGGACCGAGGGCTTCCCGTGGCGCCTCCGGCATGTCGTCGCCGCGATGCTCGCCACGACCCTCCTCTGCTTCCTCGGCAACCTCGTCGAGCTCTTCCGCCGCGAAAGGTAGACATGCGCCTCGCCTCCGCCTCCGAACTCCGCTCCCTCGACGCCGCCGCGCGCGCGGCGGCGTGGTCCGCGCCGGGCGCCGACCCGGCGCAGGCCCTCATGCGCCTCGCCGCGCTCGCCCTCGCCGACACGGTCTCCGAGATCGCCGCCCGCCTCCCGGTCCGGCCCGAGGTGCTCGCCGTCGCCGGCGGCGGCGAC
>CACWKU010000071.1 GCA_902761575.1 uncultured bacterium | reverse complement strand
GAGGCGCGGGGCGCGGTCCGGGTCGGGGCCGAGCAGGTCGGCGCGGACGGCCGCGAACGGCCGCGCGAGGGCTTCGCGGAAGGAGCCGGCGTCGACGACGCCGGGCGCGGCCGGGACCTCGGGCGCGAGGACGCCGCCGATCTTCGCGTACCAGCTCGCCCACGCCCACGGGGCGGAGGTCTGGCGGCCCGTGCCGTTCGTCCCCGCAAGCTCGTCCGGCGGGAGCGCGTAGGCGTAGGTGGCGGGCAGCTCCGGCAGGTCGCGGCGCAGGAAGAGGCAGAGCGAGGCGCGCTCGGCGGCGAGCGAGAGCGGGTCGCCGGCCATGTCGAAGTAGTTGACCGGCTTGCGCGAAGGGTCGGACATCGCGAGTCCGTCGTGCCCCCACGCGAAGCGCCACACGGCGGCCCAGTCCTGCAGCGCGGCGGCCGCGCCGGTGGCGATGCCGCCGACGCCGCGGAAGCGGCCCGGCGCGGCGTAGTTCCACTCGGTGATCGTGAACGGGCGGTCGAGGAGGCGGCGCACGGCGAGGCCCTGTGCGCCCATCGATTCGCCGGCGATCGGGTTGGCGTCGTTGCAGGCCGAGGGCAGGCACCAGTCGTGCTCGAGGAAGCGCGGGTGGTCGACGTAGAAGTGGTCGTCGACGTAGTCGAGCGACCGCCCGCGCGGCAGCTGGTAGGCCACGGGGTAGAACCACGAGTTCATGTCCGCGAGGAGCGCGCGGCAGCCCATCTCCTCGCGCAGGAACGCGGTGACGCGCGCCACGAAGCGCTCCTCGCGCTCGCGCAGGAACTTCACGAACGGGGCGACGCGCGGGTCGTCGCCGTTCCAGAGGTTGTCGGGAATGTCGGACGGGATGGAATCCCCGCAGAGCGCGGCGATGTCGCGGAAGACGCCGGGGCCGTGGTTGCCGAGGTTGCCCTCGTTGACGAGCGAGATCCACGCGAGCGCGGGCTCGTCGGCGTAGCGGCGGCCGGTGTAGGGGTTCACGTGCCCGAGGAACGACCGCGCGAAGGCGAGGTAGTTGGAGAAGGCGCCTTCGTGGAACTGCACGAGCGTCTTGAACGTGTCCATCGGGATCGTGCCGTCGCGGTCGATCCCGCAGGCGCGCCACGCGACGTGCCGGCTCACGAAGAGGTCGGTCGTGAGGTAGATGCCGCGCGAGATCAGCTCGGCGGCGAGGAAGTCGAAGCGGTCCGCCTTCTCCGGGTCGAGCGCGGTGGAGCCGGGCGCCCACCCCGAGAGCCCGCCGTCGTGGTGGTGGAAGCGCACCGCGTTGTAGCCGGTGCGCGCGAGGCGCTCCGCCGCGCGGCGCGCGGCGTCGTGGTCGGGGAAGTTCGCGTCGAAGCAGAGGTTGACGCCGTAGAAGCGCTGCGCGACGCCGGGCCGGCCCTCGAACTCGAAGTGCGGGCCGCGCGCGACGACGCGGCCGTGCGCGCCGGCGGGGGCGTCGTGCGGGACGACGTCCGTGAAGTCGAGCGCGGAGCCGGGCTCGACGTCCGGGTCGACGGCGACCGGGATCCAGTCGGGCCCCGCCTCGATGCGGTTCGGGACGAAGCGCCGGAGCGGGCGCGGCTCCGGACCGGCGAGCGTGAACGCGAGCGTGCGCCGCTCGCCGGAGGTGAATGTCCCGGAGCCGAGAATGAGCCGGAGTTCGTAGACGGGCGTCCCCCAGCGGCGGTTGTCCTGGAGCAGGACCTGCGTCGGCTCGGGGAACGCGAGGGAGAAGGCCTCGCGCCCCTCGGCGTCGCGGACCGACATCGCGCGCACCTTCCCCCAGAAGAGGCCGGCGGCGGGGGCGTCCTCGCGCCGCAGCGCCACCTCGGCGCCGTCGAAGGTCGCCGTGCCGCCCGCGAAGCGCGACTGCGGCAGCGTGCCCGAGACGACGAGGCAGGCGAGCTCCACGTCGCGGTCGGGCGCCATCGACCACTCGGCGCGGACCGCGCCCCCCTCCTCGCGGTAGGAGGCGTGGCCGCCGAACGTCGCGCCGGCGATCCGGATCGTGAACGGGTGGCGGCCCTCGCCGTCCTCCGCGAGGGAGATGGACTGGCCGCCGCGGCCGGACCAGTCCGGCAGGTGGGCGACGGCGCCGAACTCGATCGGCACGTCGGGGACGGAGAGCCGCCCCATCTCGACGAGGGCGTCCGAGGCGGCGGCGGGAAGGGACAGCGTGGCGGCTGCGAGGATGGAAAGGATTCGTTTCATGACTTCCTGATTCTACAAGAATAGGCAGCCCTCCCGCAAGCAAAAAGACTATACCAGTTGCATACCAGAAAACACTTGCTTTGGCTTGGGCGCTCTGGTAAGATAGTCCCCGTTCCTTCGTCCACACCATCGATCTTCGGTCCTCAAACTCCCCATGAAGAAAGTCTCTTCCCTCCTCCTTTCGCTCGCGCTCAGCGCGGGCGCACAAGCTGGCACCTACACATGGACTGGAGCGGCCAATGACGGCCTCTGGTTCACTCCTGGAAACTGGAACCTCGATGGCGTAGCGGCCGCCACCTCGCCAGGAAACGAACCCTCTGACGATGTTGTAATCAATGGCGCTGGCGCGGCCGTCTCCTACAATCCGGGCGGCGACTGGGTGCCAAGGGGTTCGACGACGATTTCGGGCGGAGCCTCGCTGACGCAGGTCAACGGCGAGGCCTGGCCGCTGATCCGCGGCAACTTCCTGCTTGACGGCGGGTCCTACGACACCGGCTCCGCCGGCGCCTTCCGTCTCGCCTCCACCATGACCATACAGAACGGCGGCGTCTTCACGCTCCGCACCGGCCAGCAGAACATCGACGGCACGGGGCGCATCGTCCTCGCGGCCGGCGGCACGATCGAGCGCACCGGCGAGTGGGCGGGCACCATCCCCGTCACGTTCCAGGGCGGCGAACTGACGGTCGCGGGCGTCTACACCTCCAATGACGACGACCTCTACGAGGGCGGCGCCATCACGGCGACGGGCGAGTTCCATCCGCACGACAGCTTGACGATCGACGGGACCGTCATCACCTGCTCGAAATACGCCCCTCAGGGAGAAAACCGCGTTGGGACATTCCTTTCCGGCGGACTTGTCTGCACCGACACCGGTGACGGTGGTTTCTGGCATCCGACCGGCTCCCACATCAACATTCCCGCCAATTCGACCGCGATCTTCACGATGCCCGTTGCGGTCGCAAACGTCTATAACGCCTATTTCCTGAATGGCAAGTTCTGGTACAACGGCGCGACGGTTGTTTCCCAGGCCGACTTCGAGGAGCTCTTCTCGGTCGAGGCGGTCGATGAATCGCATGCACGCTTTTTTCTCACCGACGCCGCGGCTTCCTACGCTCTTGCCGCGCCGTCCGTCACGGGCGTCTCCTCGTCCTCCGCGATGATTTCGACCGCGTTGCGCAAGGTCGGCGAGGGGGCCGGCACGGTCGTCGTCTCCTACGGAACGAGCGAGGCCGCGATCGATCTCGAGAACGGCGAGTCGCTTGGCGCGGCGTCCGTCGAGGGGGCGTCCTTCTCGAAAAGCCTGACCGGTCTCATGGCGGATACGCTCTATTACTACGCTTTCGGCGTCATCACCGGAACTGTCGTGGTCGCCCGGACCGAGGTCAAGACCTTCTTCGCCTCCGACTACTCCGCCGTCTTCCTCGGCGAGGCGGGCGACGGCCTCGCGGCCACCGCCGGCAACTGGTCCTCCGGTTCCGTCCCGACCGATTCCGACACCATCCTCATCAAGGCCGACTGCACCTGGCTCCCCGGCAACCTGAACCTCGTCAACTGGAACGTCACGGTCGACGGCGCGGCCCTCACCGTCAACGCCGAGGTCAATCAGACGGCCGCCCGCACCCTCCGCAACGGAGCCCTGTCCGCCACCGTCTTCGTCGGCTCCGGCAACGCCATCGAGGTGCGCGGCTCCGACATCACCGCGACCACCACGGGGCGCTGGAACGACGTCCCGCGCGGCTTCTACGCGACAGCCCCCTTCTTCAACTTCCACTCCGGCGCCTCCTGCTCGTACACCTACGCCTACAACCCCGAGGGCGACGCGCCCGACGCCGAGGCCGAGTTCACCGCGCTCTTCACGCAGGGCCGCATTCTCGTCGACGGCGCCGTCCTCACGGACGCCTCGCGCGTGACCATCACCACCAACACGACCGACCACACGATGACCGCGACGCTCCTCGCCTCGGCCGTCACCGCCTCCTTCGAAGACGCGGCCTCCGCGACCGTGAACGGCCTCGCCGCGACCCTTTCCGTCACGGTCGAGGTCGGCGGCGGGCACGCGCTCTACGCCCTTGTCGGCGACGACCCCGCCAACCTCACGGCGACCCTCGTCGCGGCCGAGGCCGCCGACGCCACGACCTACACCTTCGCGGCCACGGGCGCGGAAGGCGCGCTCACCTACTACCAGTTCCGCCTCGGCGACGGCGCCGACGCGATCTACGATTCGCTGACTCCGCAGTCCTTCTTCGCGACGGCGGACGGCAACGTCTGGCTCGGGACCGTCTCCGCCCTCGCCTCCGTCCCGGCCAACTGGTCGAAGGGCGTCGTCCCCGGCGCATCCGACGCGGTCTACGTCGTCAAGGAAAAGGCCATTCACGATCTCGAGTGGAACATCGCGGACGCCACCGTGGCCTCCTGGAAGCAGATCGGCGACGTGTCCGTGACCTTCCAGTGCACCCCGTCGAACCTCCTTTCCATCGCGGGGAACGCCACGCTGGACGGCGGCACCTGGACGCACACCGGCCCGGCGGCGAACCCCTCCACGATGATCAACGTCGCGGTCGGCGGCGACCTCGCCGTCGGCACGGACGCCTCCATCCAGGCCGGAAGGGGTTCGGACTCGGCAGACTATCGCTCCCGCGGCTTCGCGCGCGGTTCAGGCCCCGGCTACAAGCGCGACGCAGGCGGTTCGTTTGCCGGCGACGGCGGCCACCCGTCGAATACCGTCGATTTCGTCTCCTACGGCTCGATCCTCGATCCGCTCTCCTACGGTTCGGGCGGCTGGGGCAACAGCGAGCTCTACGCCGGCGGCGGTATCGTCAAGCTCGCCGTTGGCGGGACGCTCACGGTCAACGGCACAATCTGCTCCCGCGGCTTTGGCTGGCCCCTCGAACAGGAAAACACCATTGGCGGTGCAGGCTCCGGCGGCTCGGTCAACATCACGGCCGGAGCGCTCGCCGGCTCGGGCCGGATCGACGCAAACGGTGGCTCCAACGGGCTGCTCGGACCTGGTTCGGGCGGTCGCATGAAGATTGCGCTTACCGGTGCGGGTGCGTCTTTCGACGCCTTCACCGGCATGATCGAGGCCGTTGGTGGCTACATGCAGAATAACGATCAGGCGAAGATCCACGACCTTTCGCCCGCGGCGGCCGGCACGGTCTGCCTTGTCGCGCCCGGCGATCGGCCGGTCGTGCGCGTTGCCAACGAGTTCCGCTACGCCGACGCCGACACCGACCACTGGCGCGTCGCGGAGGCCGAGGGCGCCGTCCCGTCCGCCACTCACATCCCCTCGATGGAGGGCGGCGACGTTCTCTCCAACGTGCGCTGGGAACTCTCCGGCCACGGCGCGCTGCGCGTCACGAAGGACGTCCGCACCTACTCGCTCTCGCTCGCGTCGGACGACGGCTCGCAGTGCGTCTACACCGACGGGAAGGTGCTGACCGTCAAGGAGCTGGCGATCGCCGGCACGACGAAGCGCGCCGGCCGCTACACGGCCGCGGAGCTGCCCAACATTGTCGTCGGCAACGGTGCGATCGTGGTTGACTTCATGCCGACCGTGATCGTCGTGCGCTGATTTTCCTCCGCCCGGAGCGGAACCCGATTTCCCGCGCGCCGCGGCGCGCGAGGGGTTGCGTTTTCCGGGGGAATTTGCGAGAATGCGCGCCCCGTCCGCGCAACGGGGTTCCGCCCGGCGCGGCATTCCCCTGAACCACACGGCCCGGCGCGGGTCCCGCCCGCCCCGGACGAAACAGGAAAAACGCCATGAAGAAGGTCCTCATCCCCACCAAGCTCGACTCCCTCGCGACCAAGATCCTCGCCGACCACGGCGGCTACGAGGTCGTCCAGGAGCCCAAGACCCCCATCCTCGACCTCGCCAAGGCCCATCCGGACGCCCACGCGCTCATCGTCCGCTCCGAGAAGGTCACCGCCGAGGTGATCGACGCGCTGCCGCAGCTCAAGGCGGTCGTGCGCGCCGGCGCGGGCTTCGACAACATCGACGGCAAGTACGCCCGCTCCAGGGGCATCGACGTCATGAACACGCCCGGCGCCAACTCGAACGCCGTCGCGGAGGAGGTCGTCGCGCTCATCCTCGCCGACCTGCGCCACGTCGTCCGCGCGGACGAGACCACGCGCCGCGGCGAGTGGGAGAAGGCCAAGCTCATGGGCCGCGAGCTCACCGGAAAGACCGTCGGCATCGTCGGCCTCGGCCACATCGGCCGTCTCGTCGCGAAGCGCATCTCCGGCTTCGAGTGCCGCGTCCTGGGCTACGACCCGCTCGTCCCGCCCGAGAAGGCCAAGGAGTTCGGCATCGAGCCGGCGGACGTCGAGACCATCTTCCGCGAGTCAGACTTCATCACGCTGCACATCCCGCAGAACGCCGAGACGAAGGGCTTCGTCGGCAAGAGGCTCCTCGCGCTCATGAAGAACGACGCGACGCTCGTCAACTGCGCCCGCGCGGGGATCGTCGACGAGGACGCCATCCGCGAGGCCCGCGGCCTCAAGGCGATCCGCTTCCTCAACGACGTCTACCCGAAGGACGCCGAGGGCCCGAAGTCCGTCGCGGACATCGCGGACCTCATGATGCCGCACCTCGGCGCCTCGACCGTCGAGGCGAACCGCAACGCCGCGGTCCGCGCCGCGGAGGAGCTCGTGGACCTGGACGAGAAGGGCGTCTCGCCCTTCGTCGTGAACCGCGACATGCCCGCCGGGCTCGACGCCTCCTACTGCGACCTGGCGTTCATGATCGCCCGCGTCGCCCGCGCCATCCTCGGCCCCGAGAAGCCGCTCTCCCGCATCGAGGTGAGCTGCTACGGCAAGCTCGAGCCCTACGCCAAGTGGCTCTCGCTCTCGCTGCTCAACGGGATCTGGGACGACATCAACCGCTCCTCCGACTTCAAGACCGTCATCGCCGACCTCGAGGGCCGCGGCGTCGCGTTCAAGGTGCGCGAGGCCGACGCCACGAAGAAGTACGAGAACTCGATGACCGTCGACCTGGCGGCCGGCGCGGCGCAGGTCTCCGTGCGCGGGACCGTCGGCGAGGGCGTGAAGATGATCGCCCGCATCGACGAGTTCAACCACCTCTACTGGACGCCGACGCGCAACGCCGTGTTCTTCGAGTACGACGACCGCCCGGGCGTCATCGGCGCCATCGGCGACGCGCTGCACAAGGCGGACATCAACATCGAGGACATGCGCAACCCGCACAACCCCGCCACGGGGCACTCGATGGCGATGCTCTCGACGAACAAGCCCGTCGCGCCGGAGCTCGTCGCCTCGATCGCGAAGACGATCAAGTCGTTCAAGTCGAGCGCGCTCGCGTTCTAGCGGGCCCGCCCGCTTGCTTTTGCGGAGGAAAAGCGGTATCCTCCGCCGCGTTTTTGCAACACCAACGTCCGCGCGAGCGCGCGGGAATCCAACCTCAGGAGAAAACCATGGCCACCAAGAAGGCAGCCCCGAAGAACGCCAAGCTCCACGCTTGGGTCGACAGCATCAAGAAGCTCTGCACCCCCGACAAGGTCGTCTGGTGCGACGGCTCGAAGAAGGAATGGAAGGCCATCTGCGAGATGATGGTGAAGAAGGGCCAGTTCACGAAGCTGGATTCCAAGCTCCGCCCCGACTGCTACCTCGCCCGCTCCCACGAGTCCGACGTCGCCCGCGTCGAGGGCCGCACGTTCATCTCGACGGCCAAGGAGATCGACGCCGGCCCCACCAACCACTGGATCGCCCCCGACAAGCTCAAGAAGATCCTCCTCGACCCGAAGAAGGGCCTCTTCGCCGGCTGCATGAAGGGCCGCACGATGTACGTCATCCCGTTCGCGATGGGCCCGCTCGGCAACCCGATCACGAAGCTCGGCATCGAGATCACCGACTCGCCCTACGTCGTCGTCAACATGGAGATCATGACGCGCGTCGGCACGAAGGTCCTCGACGCGATCGAGAAGGGCGCGGAGTTCGTCCCGTGCCTGCACTCCGTCGGCGCCCCCCTGAAGAAGGGCCAGAAGGACGTCGCGTGGCCCTGCGCCCCGATGGAGAAGAAGTACATCTGCCAGCTCCCCGAGGACCCCGACTTCAAGATCATCTCCTTCGGCTCCGGCTACGGCGGGAACGCGCTGCTCGGCAAGAAGTGCTTCGCGCTGCGCATCGCCTCCGTCCTCGCCCGCGACGAGGGCTGGATGGCCGAGCACATGCTCGTCCTCTCGCTCACCTCGCCCGAGAAGAAGACCTACCACGTCACGGCCGCGTTCCCGTCCGCCTGCGGCAAGACCAACCTCGCGATGATGCTGCCGAAGCTCCCGGGCTGGAAGCTCGAGACGATCGGCGACGACATCGCCTGGATCAAGCCCGGCGCCGACGGCCGCCTCTACGCGATCAACCCGGAGAACGGCTTCTTCGGCGTCGCCCCCGGCACGTCGATGGACTCCAACCCGAACGCGCTGCACTCCTGCAAGAAGGGCACGATCTTCACGAACGTCGTGCTCACGCCCGAGGGCGACATCTGGTGGGAGGACATGGGCGTCAAGGCCCCCAAGGAGGGCATTGACTGGAAGGGCAATCCCTGCTACGTCTGCGCGGACGATCCCTACCGCATGGGCCCCAAGCCCGGCATGACCAAGGCCGAGATCAAGGCCGCCGGCTACGTCGCCGCCCACAAGAACAGCCGCTTCACCGCCCCCGCCGAGAACTGCCCCGTGCTCGACAAGGACGGCTTCAACGGCAAGTTCCAGGGCAAGAACATCGGCGTCCCGCTCGACGCGATGCTCTTCGGCGGCCGCCGCCCGTCGACGATCCCGCTGGTGAACCAGGCCAAGGACTGGGCGCACGGCGTCTTCATGGGCTCCGCCGCCGGCTCCGAGGTCACCGCCGCGATCATCTCGAACGACATCGGCAAGGTCCGCCGCGACCCGATGGCGATGCTGCCGTTCTTCGGCTACAACGTCTGCGACTACTTCCAGCACTGGCTCGAGATGGAGCGCCTCAGCCCCGACGCCACCAAGCTCCCGAAGATCTTCTTCGTGAACTGGTTCCGCAAGACGGACAAGGGCGAGTTCATGTGGCCGGGCTTCGGCGACAACAGCCGCGTCCTGAAGTGGATCTGCGACCGCATCGAGGGCAAGGTCAAGGCGCAGGACACGCCGATCGGCTACCTCCCGTTCGCCAAGGACATCTCGCTCGAGAACAACACCGGCAAGGACACCGTGAACCCCGCCTTCCTCAAGGAGATCCTCAAGGTCGACGTCGAGGGCTGGAAGAAGGAGATCGAGGGCGTCGCGGCGACCTACGCCGAGTACGAGAAGAAGCCCTCGAAGGACTCGACGGAGGAGCTCGCCCACGCGCCGCGCATCCCGCGCGCGCTCAAGGCGAAGCTCGCCGAGATCCAGGCGGCCCTCGCGGCCGCGAAGTAGCGGATTCGCGCGGCGGCGCGGCTTGGCCGCGCCGCCGCGCGGAACCACGAACGTGCGCGGCGGCGGCCGGAAACGACCGCCCCGCGCCTTCCGTTCCCGGCCATGCGCATCGTCGTCGGATACGTCCCCCTCGAGTCGGACCTCGGCGTCCCTCTCCTTTCGCAGAACCGCCAGTTCCAGTGGTTCTCGAAGCCGACCTACGTCTATCCCATGGTCCCCGCGAGCGCGGCGACGCTCCTGAAGAGCAGGGGCCACGAGGTCCTCTGGCTCGACGGCATCGCCGAGGGCCTGACCCAGGCGCAGTTCGACGAACGCTTCGCCGCGTTCAGGCCGGACCTCTTCCTCCTCGAGACGAAGACGCCCGTCGTCAAGGCCACGTGGCGCAAGGTCGACCACCTCAAGGAGCTCGTCCCGGACTGCACGATCGTCCTCTGCGGCGACCACGTCACCGCCTTCCCCGAGGAGACGCTGGATAATTGCAAGGCGGACTTCGTCCTCGCCGGCGGCGACTACGACTTCTCCGTCGCGGCGCTGGTCGAGCGCCTCGAACGCGAAGTTGAAAGTGTAAAGTGCAAAGGGAAAAGTTCCTCTTCGGATTCTTCAACTTTACCCTTTACCCTTTCAACTTTAAACCTCCCGAAGGGATTCTTCTGGCGCGCCGCGGACGGCTCGATCGCCTCCTCCGGCCCGTTTTGCAACAAGGACCACAAACTCGAGGACCTGCCGGAGATCGACCGCGAGCTCACAAAGTGGGAGCTCTACAGCCGCGAGAACGGCAACTTCCGCCGCACGCCCGGCACCTACACGATGGCGGCGCGCGACTGCTGGTGGGGGAAGTGCGCGTTCTGCTCGTGGACGACGCTCTACCCGGAGTGGCGCCACCGCACGCCGGCGCAGCTGCTGGACGAAATCCAGCACCTCGTCGAGCGCTACGGCGTGAAGGAGGTCTTCGACGACTCCGGCTGCTTCCCCGCCGGCGCGTGGCTTCGCGAATTCTGCGAGGGGATGGTCGCGCGCGGGCTGGACAAAAAGGTCACGCTCGGCTGCAACATGATCCCCGGCGCGCTCGACGCGGAGCTCTACGGGCTCATGGCGAAGGCGGGCTTCAAGTTCGTGCTTTTCGGCCTCGAGAGCGCGCAGCACGACACGCTCGCGCGCATCAACAAGTGCCCGCTCGCGAAGAACGTCGAGGAGTCGATGCGCCTCGCGCACGAGGCGGGGCTGCGCCCGCACGTGACGTGCATGATCGGCTACCCGTGGGAGACGGAGGAGGACGCCCGCCGCACCATCGCACTCACGCGCTCGCTCTTCGACCGCGGCTGGATCGACACGCTGCAGGGGACGATCGTCATCCCCTATCCGGGGACGCCTCTCTTCCGCGAATGCCGCGAGAAGGGGTGGCTGCGCACCGAGGACTGGGACCGCTACGACATGCGCGAGCCCATCATGCGGTGCCCGATCCCGGATGACGAGCTTCGCGCGCTCGTGCGCGGCCTCTACGAGTCGTTCCTCACGCCGCGCTTCGTGTGGCGGCAGATTCGCTCGATCCGCTCCTTCGCCGACGTCGCGTTCCTCGCGAAGGCCGGCCTCCGCGTCGTCGGCCACCTCCTGGACTTCCGCCGCGCCAAACGGTAGCGGCCGCGGTCCCCGCGGCCACGATGCCCGCCGAGACGGCGGGCTCCACCGGCATCGGGCGGGAAACGGCGGCTCCCATGAACGCCGGAGGGCGCCCGCGCTCCCGCGCGGGCGCCCTCCGGACGCCGTGTTCGTGCGCCGCCGACGGCGGCGCAGGAACGCTAATCCGCGATCTTGACCTCGTGGCCGGCCTTGGCCGAGTCGTAGAGGCCGCAGAGGATCTTCTGGACGTTGAGGCCGATCTCGCCCGAGGCGCCCAGCGGCGTGCCCTTGAGGCAGCCGTCGACCCAGTTCTGCAGCTTCTTCTCGAAGATGTACTCCCAGCCGGAGTCGGGCATGAACACGGGCTGCATGTTGACCATCATGTTGTTCTGGTCCGTGTAGATCTCGCTCGTGCTCCACTGGCAGCCGGCCTTCGTGCCGTAGGCCCACCAGTCCTCGCAGTCGTGCTCCTTCTGGTGGTCGGCGAACGACGCCTCGATCTGCATGATCGTGCCGTTGTCGAAGCGGATCTGGCCCGCGGCGAAGTCCTCGACGGTGTAGGTCTTGTGGTCCCAGTTCGGCCACATCGACATCACCTTCGAGGGCTTGTTGCCGAGGAACGTCCAGCAGCCGGCGGAGGCGTAGACGGGCTTGGGGTTGCCGAGGAACGCCATCGCGCTCTCGATGATGTGCACGCCGATGTCGATGAGGGGGCCGCCGCCCTGCTTGTCCTTCTGGCCGAAGACGCCCCAGTTCGGGATGCCGCGGCGGCGGCAGGCGCGCACCTTGACGAGCATCACGTCGCCGAAGAAGCCCTCGGCGCGCATCCTCGCGAGGTTCTCGCTGTTGTGCTGGTAGCGGCGCTGGAAGCCGACGGAGAGCTTGACCTTGTTCTTCTTCGCGGCGGCGACCATGTCCTTGCACTCCTTCACGGTCATCGCCATCGGCTTCTCGGTCATCGCGTGCAGGCCGGCGTTGCAGGCGTCGATCACCGCGGGGGCGTGGACGCCGTTGGGGGTGCAGACGTCGACCGCGTCGATCCTGCCCTTCATGGCCTTGAACATCTTGAGCCAGGGCTTCTGCGTGCCGTCGATGAAGAGGGCCTCCTTCGGGATGCCCCACTTCTCGTTCATCAGGTCGAGGCGGTCCTGGACGATGTCGCACCCCGCCACGACCTCGGCGTTGTCGATGTTCTTGTAGGAGGCCATGTGGGACTGCGCGATGCCGCCGCAGCCGATGATCGCGATGCGGAGCTTCTTGCCCTTGTAGACTGCCTTCTTCCCCGCGATCGCGGTGGAGACGCTCATGTTGTTGTCGGCCATGTGGGAACCTCGTTTGTGTCCTGTTGGTGTGGAGGGTGTGTGGTTGGTTTCCGCGCGCCCCGGCGCGGAACGCGAACGGGGCGGCATTCTACCATGCGCCCGGGCGCGCCGCAAGCGGTTGCGCGGGTTCGGCGCCTCGGCTATAATCCGGCGCGTTTACGACACCGGAGACGTTTTCCATGACCGACCGCGCTTCCCGCCGCTTCCCGACCGCCGCCCTTCTCGCGCTTTGCGCCGCGCTCGCCGCCGCGCCCGCGCGGGCGGCCCGGCCCACCGGAGCGCGCGGCGCGGGTCCGTCGCCGGAGACAACGTTCCAGTCGAAGGACCGCGCCGCCGCGCCGGACTACAAGGAGCCGTGGCACCTCTTCGGCGCGCCGGCGGAGGATTCCGCCGCCGCCCAGATGGCGCGCGCGAAGCGGTTCGAGGCCGAGGGCCGCCGGAGCGCGGCGCGCAAGGCCTACGACTCGCTCGTCCACAACTGGGGCGCGAGCCCCGAGGCGGCGGAGGCGCAGCTCGCCGTCGCGCGTCTCTTCGAGGAGGCGGGCGACCGCGAGGAGGCGTTCCGGGAGTACCAGTACTGGATCGAGCGCTATGCCGCGACGGCGCCCGTCGCGGGCGCGACCTACGAGTCCGCCGTGGCGGCTCAGTTCGCGCTCGCCAACGCGCTCCGCGCCGAGCTCGGCGGCGGCCCGCTCTCGCCCTCGGCGGAGATGGTCGCCTCGATGTACCGCCACGTCGCCGCGAACGCGCCGGACTCGCCGCGCGCCGCGGAGGCCGTGCTCTCCGAGGGCGCGTGCTACGAGTCGGACGGCGCCTGGGCGAAGGCCGTGAACGCGTACGAGCGGCTGCCGTCGAAGTATCCGGGCAGCCCCCTCGTCGCGGACGCCCGCTACCGCGCCGCGTCGTGCCGCTACCGGCTCGCGAAGCGCTATCCGAACGACGAGGCGACGCTGCGCAACGCGCTCGAGACGCTCCGCCTCGCGCTCCGCACGGACCCCGCGCACGCCGGCGCCGCCGAGGCGCGCGACCGCGCGGCGGAGCTCGCCGCGCGGCAGACGCGGATGGCGTTCGACCGCGCGGCGTTCTACGACCGCGTGCGGCGCGACCGCGAGGCGTCGATCCTCGCCTACGAGCAGTTCCTGGAGCACTTCCCGAACGCGGCGGAGTCCGAGCGGGCGCGCGCCCGCCTCGGGCAGCTCCGCGCGGCGGAGCGCTAGAGCCCCCGCAGCAGGTTCGCGCCGGGCGCCGGCGGGCGGAAGAGCAGAAGCGCCGGCGAGCCGTCGACGCGGAAGACGCCCTCCTCGGGGAGCGCGTCCGGCGCGCCGGTCCCGACGCGCTCGCAGATCTTCCTCTCGAGGCCGCTTCCGCGCGCGAGGACCGCGAAGGACCGCGTGGCGGGGTCTTCGTCCGGGAGCGGGTCGCGCGCCGCGACGACGCGCAGCGCCCACGCCCCCGGAAGCGCGGGCGGCGCGAAGAGAGAAACATCGAGCGTCGCGCGGACGTCGGCCCGGGAGGTCTCCGCTCCGCGGACGCGCTCGGTGGCGGGATACGCCGCGGGGACGCAGACGAGGAACTGCCGCGGCAGCCCCGAGGCGGCGAGCTCCGGCGGGAAGGCGGGGGGATCGCCCTCCGGGACGCGGGCGACGGCGACGGCCGCGCCGGCCGCCGGGAGGAGCGCGACGGAGGCCGGCGCGCCGG
>CACWKU010000070.1 GCA_902761575.1 uncultured bacterium | reverse complement strand
GTCCTTCGGGAGGTACTTGCGGATGGCCTGCTCGTTGAAGACGTCGCAGCCGAAATCGTCCAGCGAGGCGCGCGCGGCCGGCGCGGGGGGCGCGGGCGAACGGGCGGCGATGGCGTGAAGGGCGTGGGTGCGGTCGGAACGGCTCATGGGAGGGAATCGCGGGATTGCGCGCGGCCGGTCGGAACGGTTCCGGCGCGGGGCGGAAGGGATGGTGGCGGGTGCCTGCGCGGGAGGACGGCGCGGTCAGGAAAGGCGCTCGAGGCCCGCGCCTTCGCGATGCGCCTCCCGCCCGCGGAGACCTCCCGCGTCGTCCGCGTCCCCGTCCCCTGATCCCCTCCGACTCCAGCCCCGCCCCGCCATGAACCGCTCCGACCGCACCCACGCGCTCCACGCCGTCGCCGCGCGCGCCCCCGAACCGCCCGCCCCCGCCGAACGCGCCACGATCGACGACTTCGGCTGCGACGTCTTCGGCGAGCGCGCCATCCGCAAGTACCTTCCGAAGACCGTCGCGGAGAAGCTCCTCGCCACCATCGACCGCGGCGTCCCGCTCGACCCCGCCATCGCGGCCGACGTCGCCCACGGCATGAAGGAATGGGCCGTCGACCGCGGCGCCACGCACTTCACGCACTGGTTCATGCCGCTCAACGGCGGCACCGCCGAGAAGCACGACGCCTTCCTCGAGCCCGCCCCCGGCGGCAAGGCCGTCTTCGCCTTCTCCGGCAAGAACCTCGTCCTCGGCGAGCCCGACGCCTCCTCGTTCCCCAACGGCGGCATCCGCTCCACCTTCGAGGCGCGCGGCTACACCGCGTGGGACCCCACCTCGCCCGCGTTCATCAAGCGCCACGCCAACGGCGCCACGCTCTGCATCCCCACCGCGTTCTGCTCCTACGGCGGCGAGGCGCTCGACCGCAAGACGCCGCTCCTGCGCTCCATCCAGGCGCTCAAGAAGGCGACGACGCGCCTCATGCGCTGCTTCGGCCTCCCCGAGGAGCCGGTGCGCGTCACGCTCGGCGCCGAGCAGGAGTACTTCCTCGTCGACCGCGAGTTCTACCTCCAGCGCCCCGACCTCGTGCAGACCGGCCGCACGCTCTTCGGCGCCGCGCCGCCCCGCCACCAGCAGCTCGAGGACCACTACTTCGGCGCGATCCGCCCGCGCGTCCTGAAGTTCATGGAGGAGGTCGAGCGCGAGCTCTGGCGCCTCGGCATACCCGCCAAGACGCGCCACAACGAGGTCGCGCCCGCGCAGTTCGAGCTCGCCGCCGTCTTCGAGGAGCTCAACCTCGCCGTCGACCACAACATGCTCGTCATGGAGGTTCTGCGCCAGGCCGCCGAGCGCAACGGCCTCGTGTGCCTCCTGCACGAGAAGCCCTTCGCCGGCGTGAACGGCTCCGGCAAGCACAACAACTGGTCGATCTCCTACGGCTCGCGCCGCCTGCTCGACCCCGGCGACGACCCGGAGCAGAACTCCATCTTCCTCACCGCGCTCTGCGCCGTCGTCCGCGCGCTCGACCTGCACGGCGACCTGCTGCGCACCACCACCGCCGGCGCCGGCAACGACTGCCGCCTCGGCGGCAACGAGGCGCCGCCGGCCGTGCTCTCCGTCTTCCTCGGCGAGCAGCTCGGCGACATCGTCGCGCGCCTCGCCCACGGCGCCCCCGGCTCCGCGCGCAAGGCCGGCACGCTGCGCGTCGGCGTCGACACGCTCCCGCCTCTGCCGCGCGACACGGCGGACCGCAACCGCACCTCGCCCTTCGCCTTCACCGGCAACAAGTTCGAGTTCCGCCAGCCCGGCTCCTCGCAGCCCTGCGCCGCCGCGAACATGTTCCTCAACGTGATGGTGGCGGACGCCTTCGACCGCTTCGCCGAGCAGTTCGAGGCCGCCGGCCCGGAGCGCTTCCAGGAGACGCTCCAGGCGCTCCTGCGCCGCGTCTTCCGCAAGCACGAGCGCGTGATCTTCAACGGCGACGGCTACTCCGCCGACTGGGCCGCCGAGGCCGCGCGCCGGGGGCTCCCGAACCTGCGCTCGACGCCCGAGGCGATCGCGCCGCTGCTGGACCCGGCCAACCAGGCGCTCGTCGCGAGGTACGGCGTGCTCTCCAAGGTCGAGATGGACTCGCGCTACGAGGTCGCGCTCGAGGAATACGAGCGCAAGGTCGGCATCGAGGGCGGCATCGCGCTCGAGATCGCGCGCAGCATGGTGCTGCCGGTCGCGACCGACGCCTACTCCGCCGCCGCCGGCACGCTCGGCAAGGCCGTGGCCGACGGCCTCGAGGAGGGCGTGAAGGGCCTGCGCGCGCAGGCCGCGACGCTGGGGCGCGGGCTCGACGACCTCGTCGCGCGCTGCGCCGCGCTGGAGAAGGCGCTCGCCGTCGGCTCCGCCGCGAAGACGCTCGCGGCGATGGCAAAGGTGCGCGAGACGGTCGACGCCCTCGAGCACGTCGTGGACGACGCCTCCTGGCCCCTTCCGAAGTACCGCGAGATGCTCTTCCTGTACTAGAAGCGCCAGCCGAGGGCGGCGAAGGCGCTCCATTCGGCCAGATCGGCCTTGCCGGAGACGACTCCGTCGTCGAAGCGGATGGACTTGTGCGGGAAGCGCGCCTCCGCGCCGACGGAGAGCGTCAGCGAGTCGGTGGCCGCCAGGTCGAGCGACGCGCCCGCGTAGCCGCCGAGCGTCCAGTCGTCGTCGTCCCGGCGAATCGCCGCGGCCGGCGCGCCGTCGACGGAGAGACGAGTCGTGGTCTCGATCTCCGAATAGGTCGCGAGGAGCCCCAGGTCGGCGCGCACCGCGAGCCACGGCGCCGCCTTCCAGAACGGGCGAGCGCCGAACCGCAGCTCCTGCAGCGAGAGCGTCCCCTCGGAGCGCACGTCGACCGTGCGGCGCGTCGTCCGGGAGGAGGAGCGTCCGCCTCCTCCCGTGGTCTTCGTGGTCGTCCGGGACTCCGTCTTTTCGACGGAGGACGAGAAGCGGTCCTTCGAGACGGTGAGGATGGGGATGGGCTCCGTTGTGCCGTCGGAGACGACGAACGGGTCTTCGACGGCGCCGCCCATCGAACCGTCGGAGTTGGTGTAGTCGGCGGGCTCCTCGAACTCCGGCTGCGCGAGGGACGTCACGACGGTTCCGGACTCCTCCGTCGTCGTCACGGTTTCGCCCGCCGAGACGCTCGCCGCGGTGGCGTCGTAGGCGCGGCCCCGGACCGAAAAGGCGTCGACGTCGTCGTACCAGGCGTAGCCGACGCCGACGTCGAGGCCGAAGTCCGCGTTCTCCCACACCGTGCGGTCGAGGCGCAGTTCGAAACCGCACGCGGTTTCGTCGGAGGAGACGCGGAGGTCTTCGCCCCACTCCTCGCGCACCGACGTTCCGGCCGACCTGCGGGTGCGCGTGGTCGTCGTGCGGGAAAAGGGCGTCCGCGCCTGGATCGCGCCGTCCACGAAGTCCTCGGCGCTGTCGAAGTGCCAGTTCTGCGTCTCGCCCACGATGCCCTCGCCGTCGGCGCCGGCGCCGTCGTTCATGTCGATGAAGCCGTTGTCGAAGTCCCAGCGCGTCTTGCCCTCGGACCAGCCGGCCTCCTTTTGCGCTTCGGCCGCGGTCGTGCCCTCGGTCGTGGTGCCGAGGACCTCGGCCTTGCCGGAAGAGGATCCGCCGGAGGGTCGCAGGACCGCGCCCGCGGCGGTCGCCGCGGCGCGGGCGTCGACCGCGGCCGAGGTCTTGATGCCCGGCGCGGCGCGGAAGCCGATCGAGAGGCGCCATGCGGGATCGCGGTCCACGGGCTCGAGCCGGACCGCGGGCGCGGCGGGCTCCGCCGCCATCGCGGCGAGGGGAAGAAGGAGGAGGGGGAGAGTTTTCATGTCGGTTCTCCTATGCGGTGTGAAATGGTTCGGGATTCTGGGTTTCTAGGATTCTAGACTTCTAGGCATCTAGGCATCTAGGTTTCTAGGCTACTCGAAAACGTCCTCCGCTTCGAGACGGACCTTGAAGAAGGCGTTTTTGCCGGGGGCTTTCACGCGGAAGGAGTAGGGAGGCTTGCGGGAGAGGAGCTCCGCGCCGCAGGACGGGTCGAGCGGCTCGAAGGCGCCGCCGAGGCTTTCCGCGCCGAGGACCGTGAGCTTCACGTTGCCGGCCAGTTCGCCGGACTCCGCCACGACGCCGCCGGCGTTCTCCGCCGCGACCGCGAACGTCCCTTCCACGCTGCCGTCTTCGCCGAACGACATCGACGAAACCCGGCACGTCACCGCCCCGCGCGCGACCGCGGCCGGGGCGAGGCCGAAGGACGCCGAGAGGTTCGCCTCCGCGACCGAGAGCGGACGAGGAGCCGGCTGCGGGGCCGGCTCCGGGTCGTCGTCGCCGTCCTGGAGGGACGACATCGTTTCCGCGATGGGCAGGAACCGGGGGCGGCCCCCGACGTTCCACGCGAGGATCGCGAGCTTGTTGTCCACCCGTCCCACGGTCGAGTAGTCGCGGTTCACCACGCGCAGGCAGATCTTGCGCTCCGCCTTCGGAACGCTGTCGAGCGGCGAGTCCATCGTCTCGTCGCTCACGCCGTAGACCGCCCGCGCGCCGTCCGCGAGGCCCGCGAACGCCGTCAGGTCGACCGGCGCGACGCGGTATTCCACGTCGCGGTAGGTCTCCGTCGTCCCCAGCGGATCGACGACCGTGGCGGGGTCCACCAGATACGCCGTGCGCCGCCCCAGCCCGCGGGGCGAGGAAGCGAACGCTATTGTTACCGTCCGACCGTTGACGGTAATGTCTTCGGAGAAACTTGTTCCATCGGCGTTCAGCACGCCATTCGTGATATAACTGTGGCTGTCGCGGCTGCTGGCCCAGCCCGTCACGTCGCCCAGCTCGTCGCCGTTGATCACGGTCGGGCGCTCCACCAGTTTCTCCCGGTAGCCGCTCTCCAGGAACCGCTCGGTGTAAACCTTCCCGTTTTCGTCGTTCAGGAAATAATACTTCCAGTCGTTGCCCGCCATCTTGATCATCTCGGGAACCTCGAAGAACGCCGCCTGCTCGTCGTCGAGGACCTTGATCACGGCCAGCGGCTCCGAGCCCTCGTAGCGGTCGGCGAACAGCAGCCGCATGTCCGAGATCTCGTCCGCGTAGGACGGATGCCACGTCAGCGCGACCTGCGCGCAGTGCCAGCCGTTCGCGTTCTTCGCGTATTTCCACCGGAGCGCCGCCTCCACGGGCGGATGCCCCCGGACGACGAACGTCGCGGTCTCCACGGGTTCGTCGTCGGAGACCGCCGGCCCGTCCGTCTCCACCACCGTCTTGTGCACGAGGACGTAGGTGCCGTCCTCGAAGACCTGCCAGACGACGTCGCCCTCGCCGGCGAGTTCGTCCGCGACCGGCTCTTCCTCGCCGTCCTGCAGGATCGTCACCGTGGCGTCGCCCGCCGGGTGCCACCGGGTGGAGTACGCCAGCGTCTCGGTGCCGTCGCTCGGCAGCGGCCCCTCGCGCGTGTCGAGGCGGAACTCCGCCGACGAGGCGGCGGCCGCGGCGTCGCCGTCCCCCGCCGCCGGTTCCGGTCCGACGGTCAGGCAGAGGCGGAAGCCGCTGTCGTCGCCGCCGCTCGACGGCCTGCCGACGCCGCAGAGGCCGGCCAGGCATAAGTCCGCACGGAGGCCCCAGCCGCCGCCGCGCAGGACGCGGTACTCGCCCGACGGGGCGCCGACCGGCTCCACCGCGCCGCTCGCGAGCGCGCCATACCAGTCGAGGCACCACTCCCACACGTTGCCGTGGCAGTCGTAGAGCCCCCACTTGTTCGGCAGGTAGCTGCCCGCCGCCGCCGTGCCGCCGCTCGGGTCGCAGTCCCGGTTGCCGCTGCCATCCTCCCCGCCGTTGTATTTGTAGCGGCCGAGCAGGTCTAGGTTCGCGTCCTCCACGAGGTCCGTCAGGTTCGTGCCGTTGTTGTAGTCCGTCGTCGTCCCGGCGCGGCACGCGAACTCCCACTGCGCCTCCGTCGGGAGGTCGAACGCGAGGCCCGTTCGCGCGCGCAGCCGACCGAGGAAGGATTCGTCGTCCACGTCGCCCGGGTCCGGCCACATCGAGCCCGCGTCCGAGCCGCGGATCATCTCGTAGGAGACCTGCTCCACCGGCCGCGTCGCGTAGCAGTCGTCGCTCCTGAAGTAGCTCGGTCGGTCGCCTTTCACAAGCTCCCACTGCCGCTGCGTCGTCTCGAAGACGCCGATCCAGTAGGCGTTCGTGAGCGTCGCCTCGCAGCCTCCGCGCATCGCGAACGTCCCGTCCGCCCAGTCCGACGGCTTCACGAGCCGCAGCACGAGGTTCGTCGTCTTGTAGGCGTCGGCGTTCCAGCCGCCCGCCGGCGGTTCGGCGAAGTAGGCGACGGGATACGACGCCGCGTCCGCACCGCCCGAGAGGTCGATCACGCACCAGCGCGGCCGCACGAGCGCCACGGTCGCGACGACGTTCGACGCCACGACGCCCGCGCCGGCGTCCGCCGCCGCGTCCCAGGTGGCGCGGTGCGGGCCGGGCGCGGTCGAGGGCTCCGCGCCGGCGAGGAAGTTCGTGGCGGTCCACGAGCGGCCGTCGGAGGCGGCGAAGGTGATCCGCGCCGCCAGGTTCGCGAGCAGGTTCGTGTCGCCGCCGACTTCGTAGTCCACGTCCACGAGCCCGTTCCACGGCCAGCGCTGGCGCGCGACGACGTTGGAGACGACCGGCGGATCCGGCGGTGGGAGAATCTGGAACGTCACGCTCGCGTGGCCCGTCCGCGGCGGCGCCATCGTCACCGTTGCCGTCGCCGTCCCCGGGTCCACGTTGTTCGTGTAGGAGACCGTGTAGTCCGTTCCCGCGAAGAGCACCTGGTCCACGCCGTCCAGCTGCACGCGGACGACTGGCTCGACGGCCGAGCCCGTCCATTCCTGGTCGGGGATGGCGTCGATCAGGATATCCTTGAAGGTCGCCGTGACCGTCGCGGCCCGCGCGGGCATCTCAAACGTCGTCGTCGCCGCGACCGGGGTCGCGAACGTCACGTCCATCGCGTCGTCGGCCGACCACCCGACGAACGCCTTCCCCTCCTCCGGATCGTCCGCCACGACCGTCACGGTTTCGCCCGCCCGCGCCGTCGTGTTCGTCGTCGAGCCGCCCTCGACCGTTACCGCGAAGCGCCGGTCGATCACCACGCGCTTCGCCGGCGCGCCCGTGGCGGGGTCGATGACGCATCCCGAACCCCATCCGTCCTCGCCGAACACGCCGCCCGCCGGCTCCGTGACCGCGAGCCCGTCGCCCAGCACGAGCGCCGCGGCGCTGAAGGCCACGTCGTCGTCGCTCGTTGTCACCGCCGTGACGACGCTCGCCCCGGAAACCGCGAGCGAACTGCCGGTGTCTCGGGCGTAAAGGCCCTTTGCGCCCCCCGTGGCCGTCACGACGGAATCCGCGATGTCGATGCGTCCGTTCGTGCCGCTGCAGTAGATGCCATAGCCGCTCGTCACCGTGGCGGTCACGGTGGCGTTCGAGATCGCGAGCGTGTTCCCAAACGACAGACCCGTGTCGCCGGCGGAGACCGTGACGGTGGCGCCGTCGATCCGCAGGCTCTCGTGGCCGCCGATGCCGCAGGCGTTTTCGCCGGTCATTTCAGCGACGAGCGTTCCCTCGCCCGTGATCGCGAGGTTTGCTCCCGCATAGACGCAGTAGTCGTCGGACGCGCTTTCCGCAGACTCCACGCGGTTCGAGCCCGCGAGCGAAATCGTGAGGTCGAAGCCTCTGTCCGACCAGATGTTCGCCGTGTTGATGCCCGGATGCTCGATCGCCTCCGTGATCCTCGCATTGGAGAGGAAGAGCGTGCCGCCGGACGCGGAGCTCTCGAACCGCGCGGTACCGTCGCCGAGGATGTTGGTGGCGTTGGCGCTGGTGACCTGGGTGCCGCCGACCCACAAATCGTACGCCACCACCGACGGCTCGAGCAGCACGTGTCGGGCCGCATTCCCGCCCGCGTCGACGAAGTACTGCTGCCCATTCCTCTCCAGCCCCCCTCCGTCCGGCTCGACGAGATCCAGCCCGCCCCCCACCGTGATGCCGGACCAGGCGAAGACGGGATCCCCGTCTCCTTCCGTCGTCGTCGCCTCCACGCGGCTGGCCCCGGCAAATGTGACCGTCCCGCTGGCATAGATGCCGAAGGACAATCCCGTCGCACTGACAATGGCGTTGGTGAGGACGGTGTTTCCTCCTTGACTGCAGAGCCCGGTGATGCCGGAAGCGGTGACCGTGGTGTTCTCGATGCGGAAGTTGCCTTTGGCGTAAATCCCGGCGCCCTGATCCCCGCCTTCGGCCGTGAGCGACCCCGCGCCGCCGAGGGAGAGATTCCCTTCCGCGCGGATGCCGTTCCCGTATTCGGCCGCGTTTTCTACCCGGTTCGACCCGTCAAGCGAAATCGTCAGCTCAAACCCGTTCCCCGCGAAGATGCCCGCCGAGTACGACGCCCCGCTATCGTACACCACCGCGTTGGTGACGACCGCGTTGGAGAGCGAGAGCGTGCCGTTCGTCGCCGTGCCCTCGAACCACGCGGTTCCGTCGCCGAGGATGTTGGTGGCGTTGGCGCTGGTGACCTGCACGCCGCCGACCCAGAGAGGATAGATCGTGACGGGCGGCACGACTTCCTCGGGATTGAGCAGTACGAGCGAAACGTTGTCGATGTAGATGGTGTGCTCGGGAAGGGCGCCGTCGTTCTCGAACGAACCGCAATCGAAAACGAACTTGGACATCCTGTCGGAATCTTGGTTCATCGTGAATTCGTAGTCGACCGTCTGCGGTTCCGGCTTGATTTCAAGCTCTCTCCACGTATAGGCCTGGTATGTTCCGCCGTTCTGCTGGATCATCGCCTCGACATGCCTGTCGGTCGTGCAGGAAATGTCATATTTCACGCGGTATCTTCCGTTCTTGTAGAGCGGTACGCCGTCATAGAACGTCTGGACCGAATAGGGCGCCGTGCCGACGCTTGAAACGGCCAGCATCAGCTTGCCGTCTCGGGCCTGGAGGGTGCAGTTGCCACCGGATTCCTTGTAGACGTCCCAGCCGGAAACGCCGGTCTCAAAGGTCGAATCGACGACGAGGGCGTCGGAGGCGGGAGAGGCATCGACGTTGAACGAAACCGTGGCGGTCCCGTTCGCGTTGACGGCGGCGACGGTGAACGCGTGCCGCCCGGCCGACGCGGGCGTGAAGGAGAAGACGCCGTCCTCGAGCCTGGCGGCGGAGTCGCCCTCAGTGATTTCGAGCGAGGTGACGGGCGCTGCCTCCGGGGCGTCGACGAGGACGGGGAAGGAGACCGTCTCGCCCACGTCGACCTCGACGTCGTCGATGGTGCCCAGGCGCGGCGGGGCGGACGGGTCGAGCGGCTCGTCCCCGGCCTGCGCGGCGCTCGCGGCGAACGCCGCGAGCAGCAGAAGTTTTGCGATTCGTTTCATCTTGCGAGGCCTTTCCGGTTTCTAGGCTTCTAGGCTTCTAGGTTCTAGGCTCCTAGGTTTCTAGGCTCCTAGGCTCCTAGGTTTCTAGGCTCCTAGGCTTCTAGGTTCCTAGGTTCCTAGGTTCCTAGTCTTCTCCAAGTCTTTCTCTCAGTGCGGCGTTTTCGGATTCGAGTTGGGCGATGCGGATCTTGAGAGCCGCGATCTCCTCGTTCTGGGTCTGGCGGCGGCCGAGGCGGGCGGCGGTCATCCGCTCGCGGATGCCGCCGTTCTCCACGAAGTCCTTCTGCTTCTTCTCCAACGTGGTGGTCAGCATCTTGTCCACCATGTGGCAGAGCGTGACGGCGCAGTTCGCGAACTCCTCGTCGCTCCACCGTTCGAAGTGCGGTTCGTAGTCCGCGAGGTCGTTGTGCTCGCGGCAGAACGCGAGCATGGCGTCGTAGCGGGGGTGGCCGGCCTCCCAGCGCGTCAGCTGGCGGGACGAGAGGAAGTCGAGGTAGTCCTCCTTCAGCTCCTTGATGCTGGCCCGTGCCACGTTCAGCAGTTTCAGCTCCATCTCGGTCGAGGTCACGCCGTCGGCGAGCCCCTCGACGATGTTCTGCTTGCCGCTCCGCGCGGCCTGGACCATCTGGTCCACCGTCCGGTCGCCGAACTTCGGGAGGAACCGCCGGCAGAAGACGACCGTCATCTGGTAGAGCACGACGGTCTTCCGGTAGTAGTAGAGGTCTTCCCACTTGGTCTGGTTCTTCAGGACGGGCATGACGGTTTCTAGGCTTCCAGGCTTCTAGGTTTCTAGGCTTCTAGGTTTCCAGTCTACTCGAACACGTCCTCCGCCTCGAGGCGGACCTTGAAGAACGCGGCGGCGCCCGGGGCCTTCACGCGGAAGGCGTAGGGCGGCTTGCGGGAGAGCAGCTCCACGCCGCACGCGGCGGGGTCGAGCGGCTCGAAGGAGCCGCCGAGCGAGGCCGCGCCGAGGACCGCGAGCTTCACGTTGCCGGCCAGTTCGCCGGACTCCGCCACGACGCGCCCCGCGTCCTCCGCCGCGATCTCGAACGTCCCCTCCACGCTCCCGTCCGCGCCGAATCCCATCGACGCGATACGGCACGTCACCTCCGCCGTCGCGACGGCCGCGAGCGGCAGTCCGAACGATTTAGCCTCGTTCGCCTCGTCCGGCGACGCGGGGCGCGGCAGGGGAGCCCCGAAGGACGCGTCGGGCTGCGGGCCGGGCTGCTCGGTCTCCGTCTCCGCCGAGGCCCAGGAGCCCACGAGCGGGAGGAAGCGGGTCCACCCGCCCTCGTCCCACGCGAGCCACGCGATCTTGTTGTCGAGGAATTCCACGGTCTGGAGCTGTCGGTTCGGAACGCGCAGGCAGATCTTCCGCTCGGACTTCGGAACGCTGTCGAGCTTGCCGGCGAGCGTTTCGTCGCTCACGCCGAAGACCGCCCGGTCGCCTTCGCCCAGGTTCGAGAAGTCGTCGAGGTCGATCCGCGCCACGCGGTATTCGATGTCGCGGTAGGTCTCCGTCGCACCCAGCGGATCGACGACCGTGGCGGGGTCCACGAGATACGCCGAGAGCCGTTCGGCGGCGTCGTAGCGGTCCGCGAAGAGCAGCCGCATGTTCGTGATGCCGGCCGCGTAGCTCGGATGCCACGTCAGCGCCACCTGCGCGCAGAACCACCCGTTCGCGTTCTTCGCGTATTTCCACTTGAGGGACGCCTCGACCAGCGGCAGCGGGCCGGCCTCGATCGATTTCGCCGGGACGCCCGAGGCGTCGAGGACGGCCCATCCGCCTCCGTATTCGCCGACGTATCCGCCCGCAGGAACGAGAATCAGGAGTTCGTCGCCGATGTCGATCCCCTCCGTCGCGGAGAGGGCCGGGCCGGTCCCGGCCGCCGATACCGAGAGATAGTTCCTGCCGGCGAACGAAATCGAGTTCGCGGACAGGGCTCCCACGGAGCCCGAGACGCCGACGAGCGTGAGGTTTCCGCCCGCGCTCCCGCCGCCCGGCAGGAGGATCCCGCCGCCGGAGATCCTTACGTTTGCGCCGGCGGAGAGGGCGGCGGCGGAGAGGGAGTCCGCGGTCACGGAGCCCGCCGTCAACGTGCCGACGGCGCGGATGCGGCTCGCCGAGAGGGCCTGCTCCGTCGCGTCGACGTCGCCGCCGGCGGAGATTTCGTTCACGGTGATCGCGCCGGATATGGCGATGTTCGAGCCTGCGGAGAGGTTCAGCGCCTTGCCGGAACCCGGCTGCGTCGCGCCGCCAGCGATAGTCAAGGACGTCCCTGCTGCGACATCGCCGTAGGCGTTGGTAAGCGCATGTCTTACGGTGATGCCGCCCGAGGCCGCGAGCGTGCCGCCGCTCATGGAAATCTCGCCGCCGTTCTCGGTGGAGACGCTCCCGGCCGAGAGCATCCCGCCGCCGCTGATGGTGAGGGAGGAGCCGCTGGTTGTGACGAGCACGCCGCCGCCCACCACCATCGTTCCGCCGCTGTTCACGGTGATGCCGCCGCTGCTGTCGATCAGGAAGCCGTTGGGAGTGTTTAGGACGCCGCCGGAGACCGTGAACGAACCGAAGTGGTTCGTCCCGCCCAGGGGGATGACGGCGGAGGAGTCGACGGACGAGAACGTGTCGTCCGTGTAGACCGCGACCGACCCGTGCCCGCCCAACGTGCCGGACGCAGTGAAGCCCGGCGCCAGCCGGAGGGCGCCGCCGTCGAGCGTCACCCCGTTCGCCGTGCCGCCGCTCAGAACGGATTGCGTGCCGCCGCTTGTGATCGTGAGATTATTCGCCGTGCCGCCGCTCAGAACGGATTGCTCGCCCTTGACGGCGATGCCGTCCACGATCATTTCCGTGAGCGTGCCGCCCGAAGCCGAGCCGCCCGTCTCGATGATCTGTCTGCCTGCGAGGAGGCCGCCTTCGGTGGCGCTCTGGGTTCCGCCAGACGTAATCGTCGCGTTCAGGGAGATGCCGCCGCTCGTGAGGGCCTGAATGCCTCCGCTGCTGATGGTCGTATCCAGCGCCATGCCGCCGGTGACAGTCTGGTTGCCATACGCGGAACAGATCGTGCCGACGGCCGTGCCGCCCGAAAAGATTTCCTGATAGGCACGGGTGTTTGAATCCATTCCGCTTAATCTGCAGCCGGAAGCCAGGCCGCCCGACGAGACGATTTGTTTGCCTTTGTCGATGATTGCCGTGTCGTACGCCATGCCGCCGTCGGAGACGGTCTGGATGCCGGAACTGATCGTTGTGCCCGATGCCGCGCCGCCGCTGGAGATGTTCTGCGCGCCGCCGCCGGTGATCGTGCCACCGGAGGCAATGCCGCCTGACAAGACGTTCTGCGTGCCGCCGTTGTTGACCGTGACACCGGAGACAACGACCCCCGACGAGACGTTCTGCGTGGCGCCGGAGTTGATCGTGACATCGGAGACGATGCCGCCCGACGAGATGTTCTGGGTGCCGCCGTCGTTGAGGGTGCCACCGGAGGCGATGCCGCCCGACAAGACGTTCTGCACGCCGCCGGAGTTGATCGTGCCGCCGGAGGCGATGCCGCCCGACAAGACGCTCTGCGTGCCGCCGGAGTTGATCGTGCCGCCGGAGACGGTGCCGCCCGGCAAGACGTTCTGCGTGGCGCCGGCGTAGAGCGTGCCGCCGGAGGCGATGCCGCCCGACAAGACGTTCTGCGTGCCGCCGGAGTTGATGGTCGCGCCCGATGCCGTTCCGCCGTTGCCGACGGCCATCGTACCGCCGTCGTTGATGGTGGTGCTTGTGGCGGTTCCGCCGCTTCCCACCTCGAGGATGTGCCCGGAAACGGTCAGGCCGACCCTCGTGGCTCCGTTCACGAGCCGGTGGATGCCGCCCGCCGAGAAGGTGGCGTTGCCGATGGTTGCACCCTCGCCATCTTCCTCCAATACGCCGCCGGACAGGACGGTCGTGTCGCGTGACGAACCGCCGTTTCGGACGATCTGGGTTCCGCCGCTCATCAGGGCCGAAACCGTTCCCGTGCCGCCCGACCAAACATTCTGCACGCCGCCGCTCATGGTGCCGATCGTGCCCATGCCACCGCCGGCGTTAAGGATGCCGATGTCTTGCTGTCCGCCGTACATGGTGGTGACCGTAGCGGAGCCGCCCGGGTAGACCGTCTGGACGCCGCCGCTCATGCTGACAACCGTGCCCGTGCCGCCGCTGTTGACGGTCTGGCTGTTGCCCTGGTTCATGCTGCCGATTGTTCCCGTGCCGCCGTCGAAGATTTCCTGCTTGGCCGCGTTGCCGGCAACCATGGAGGACACCATGCCCACACCACCGGCGGAGATGATCTGCTTGCCGAACAAAGTCTCCACGGTGCCGGAGGCCGCAGAGCCGGAGAGAACCTGAAGACCGGAACCCCCTACGCTGACGATCGTGGCCGTACCGCCGGCATGCACTTCGATGGTGCCGGAGGAAAGGGTCCCGTATGCAACGGAAACGCCGTCCATCACCCGCAGCGTACCGCCGGAAAGGGCGTAGCCCCCATAGTTCATGGGCGAGCCATCCGCCCTTTGAAGTATGGCTCCGTTATGAATTTCCAGCACGCCCCCCGCGTCCCTCGAGTCCTTGGCGGTGCCGCCGCTGCTGACGACCTGCGAACCGCCGCTCATCGTCGCAATCGTGCCGTTGCCGCCGTCGTTGACGATCTGGAGGCCGCCGTCGTTGACCGTCGTGCCCGTCGCGGTGCCGCCGCTCAGAATATTCTGCGTACCGCCGGAGACGGTCGTGCCCGTGGCCGTGCCGCCGTTCAGGATATTCTGCGTACCGCCGGAGACGGTCGTGCTTCTGGCTGGCGCCCGCATGATTGATGATCGTGCCGCTGGCCACGCCGCCGCTGAGGTTCTGGCAGGCGCCGCTTTCGCCCAGGGTGGTGCTGATGACCATGCCGCCGTAGACGTGCTGCGCGGCGTCGCTCTCAACGTGCGTACTTGTGACCCTGCCGCCGCTGACGCTCTGCCCGCCGGAGGTGGCGACGGTCGTATGGTCGGCCGAGCCGCCGTCGAAGACGACCTGCATACAGCCGCTGCCGACGGTAATATTCGAGGCCGTGCCGCCGCTTGAAACGACCTGCGTTCCGCCGTCGCTCACGGTCGTGCCCGTGGCCATGCCGCCGTCAACGATCTGTGAGCCTCCGGAGATAATCGTGTCCGTGGCCGTGCCGCCGTCGTTGACAACTTGCGTGCCGCCGTCGTTGACGGTTGTGTCCGCCGCCGTGCCGCCGCTGGCGACGTTCTGGACGCCGCCGGAGTTGATGGACGTAACGGATGCCGTGCCGCCGCTGCTGACGGTCAGGACGCCGCCGGCGTTGACCGTCGTGCTGCTCGCGATGCCGCCGCCGAGGACGGTCATCGTGTCGCCGGCGCCGAGCGCCAGTCCGGTGGAGGTCTCGCCGCCGGGGACGACGTAGTCGGTCGCCGCGGCCTGCTGGGTCGCGACCAGCTGCGCGGCGGCGGCGAGCGCGACGGCCGCGCCCGCGGGGAGCGAGACGGTGTGGGCGTTGCAGGCGAGGACGGTCGCCGCCGCGAGGCGCCGGCCGTCGCTCAGGATCACGCCGCCGCGCGAACACGCGCGGGCCAGCAGACCCATGCTCGCCGCGCTCGTCCCGGAGGAGAGCGCGTAGCCGGACGAGGCGAGATATCCGCCGGAAAAATCGTAGCAGACGGACGGCTTCGCCGCGGGGGAGGATTCTTCTGGATTCATGAGTGACGCTCCTTCGGTGCGGAGAGGCGGTGGTCGGCGCGGAGGCGCTCGATGGCGCGGATGACCTGGCGGCCGGTGATGGCGCGCGTGCATTCGAACTGGCGGTCCGTCCCCTTGTGGCGCGGGCACCAGAAGAAGTCCCGGCGGTCGAAGACGACGTCGGCCGCGTCCCAGCAGCCGTGGCAGACGTGCGTGTTGTGGACGCGGTAGGGCGTGAAGAACTCGCACGTCGGCAGGCTGAAGCCGCTGACGAGCACGACCGGCGTCCCGGCCGCCCAGGCGAGCCACGAGAGGCCGCTGGCGAGCCCCACGAAGAAGTCGGCGTGGCGCAGCATCGCCGCGCGCTCGGCGAGGGGGCGGTCGCCGGTGAAGTCCTCGGCGCCGTGCGGGATGCGGTTCCAGAAGAAGCCCGAGCCGACGGTGCGGTCGCGGTCGATGCACAGCACGCGGTAGCCGAGCCCCTTCAGGTGCTCGACGACCTGCTCCCAGCCGAGGCCGTTGTTCCACATCTTGGAGGCGCACGTCGATTGCACGGCGATGCAGACGTAGGGCTCCGCGATCGTGCGCGGCGGGTCGGGGGGCAGGCGCGGCGGGGTCTCCCGCGGATCGACGCCGAGCAGATACCCCGCGGTGCGCCCGAAGCCGACCTGGCGGAAGTCGTAGGGCTGGCAGTCCTGGTCCCCGCCGAAGAAGACCCCGACGCGGTAGGAGGCGTACGGCGCGTCCGTCTTCACCTCCGAGGCGTCCGAGAGCGCGATGTCGGGGTACTGCGGCCCCAGCAGCTCGGCGACGCTCTTCGGGAGCGTGCATTCGAGGCGGCAGCCGTGCTTCTCCCGGAACTTCTCCGCGTAGGGGAGCCAGGCGAGGGCGTCGCCGAGCGCCCCGATCGGGAATTTGACGAGGACGGGCCTTCCGCGCAGGTCCATGAGATGGTCCAGGACGGGCGTCGCGAGGTCTGCGCGGTCCCAGATGCGGATGCGGAACGGCACGTAGTATTTCTTTGCGCTCCGGACCCATCCCTCCTCCGCGTCGCAGGCGAAGAGGATGTTGCCGGACTCGTCGTCCTCGATCTGAACGTGCCACGCGCCGCGAGGCAGGAGGATGCGCGCGCCGTCGTTGAAGTCGAAGCGTATGCCGCGCGGGCCCTCCTGCGTGGGAATCCCCGTCACCGGGACGAAGAACGGGTCCGCCGGCGCGGCGGCGATGGCGCCCTCGCTCATTTCGCCGCCTCGCCTTTCCCGCCCGCGCCGTTCGGCGCGGCCAGGCCGAGGTCGGCGCGGAGGCGCTCGATGGCGCGGATCGCCTGGCGGCCGGTGATGGCGCGCGTGCATTCGAACTGGCGCTCCGTCCCCTTGTGGCGCGGGCACCAGAAGTAGTCGTGGTGGTCGAAGGCCGCGTCCGTGGCGTCCCAGCAGCCGTGGCAGACGTGGGTGTTGTGGACGCGGTAGGGCGTCGGGAACTCGCACGTCGGCAGCGTGAAGCCGCTGATCATCACGACGGGCGTCCCGGCGGCCCAGGCCAGCCACGAGAGGCCGCTCGAGAGCCCGACGAAGAAGTCGGCGTGGTGCAGCATCGCGGCGCGCTCGGCGAGGGGGCGCTCGCCGGTGAAGTCCTCGGCGCCGTGCGGGATGCCGTTCCAGACCCAGCCGTGGCCCGTGATGCGCTCGCGGTCGATGCAGAGCACGCGGTAGCCGAGGCCCTTGAGGTGGTCGACCACCTGCTCCCAGCCGAGGCCGTTGCGCCACGTCTTGGCGAGGTTGGTGGACTGCACCGCGATGCAGACGTAGGGCTCGGCGATCGCGCGCGGCGGGTCGGGCGGCAGGCGCGGCGGCGTCTCCTGCGGGTCCACGCCGAGGATGTAGCCGGCGGTGCGCGCGAGGCCGACCTGGCGGAAGTCGAAGGGCTGGTGGTCCTGGTCGCCGCCGAAGAAGAGCCCGATGCGGTAGGAGGCGTAGGGTTCGGCCGTCTTGACGTCGGGCGCGGCGGAGAGCGCGAGCTCCGGATACTGCGGGGCGAAGAGCTCGGCGAGGTTCTTCGCCATCGCGCACTCGAGCTTGCAGCCGTGCTTCCTCCGGAACTTCTCGGCGTAGGGGAACCAGCCGAGGATGTCGCCGATCGTCCCCACGGGGAACTTGACGAGGACCGGCCTTCCGCGCAGGTCCATGAGGTGGTCGAGGACGGGCGTCTTCAGGTCGGCGCGGTCCCACACGCGGACGCGGAAGGGCACGTAGTACTTCTTCGTGCTGAGGACCCAGCCGCCCTCCGCGTCGCAGGCGAAGAGGATGTTGCCGGACTCGTCGTCCTCGATCTGCACGTGCCACGCGCCGGACGGCAGCAGCACGCGCGCGCCGTCGTTGAAGTCGTAGCGGATGCCGCGCGGGCCCTCCTGCGTGGGGACCTCGGGCGGCGGGATGTAGAAGGGGTCCGCCGGGGCGGAGCCGGACGCGGACGCCGCGGGCGCGGTCTGCGCGGTCTGTGCGCCGACCGGCGCGCGCTGGGCGGTCTCCGCCGCCGACGAGTTCTCGAGGTCCATCCGGTGTTCTCCCGATTCGCGGCGCATTCTACCAGAACCGCCCTCGCGCGCGCAAGCGGGAGCGAACGCGAAGGTCAGACCGTTGCGTTCTTTCTTCGCCGGGCGCCGGGCGGAGGCGGCTACTCGACGACGACCTCGAAGAAGGCGGGCGGGGACGAGGCGGGGAGCTCGTACTCGATGCCGACATTGTTGCCGGTCTCGAAGATCGAGTCGTAGTCGTCGGGCTGGAGGGGCTCGAAGGAGCCGGTCGCCAGATCGGCGCGGCCGAGAAGCTTCAGGGTGCCGTTGATTTTGCGCGTGCCGACGGGCACGTTGTCCTCCGTGCGCGACAGCGCCACGCCGACATGGGCCATGCCGTCCTCGATGCGGATCTCGGAAATCCTTAGCTCGGCCGCGCAACTCTTGGTGAGGTCGAGGTTGAGCAGGAACAGCTCGTCGAACCTGTCGTTCGTGCCGAGGGCGTCGATGTCGGCCTGGTCCGCTTGGTAGTGCTCGATCCAGTCGAGTACATCGGGGTTCGTTATCTCGTTGCCTTGCGGATCGTTGTAGCCCGTCGCCTTGGCGCTCATCAGGCCGGGTCCTGAAATCCACGCATACTCGTGGTCCGCGCCGCTGCCCGGCGCCCCGATCGTGCCACGGAGGCTCACGCCGTCCACGCGGAACGCCGAGCAGTCGATCTGCCCGTCGTAGTCCAGGACCAGAGAAGCGCCGGATGCCACGTCCACCTCCAGCTTCGGCTTCGCGCCCGGCGCGCGGAGGTCGTCGCCGAAGGCGTTGGCGTTCTTCGCCGCGAACGTGCCGCCCGCGACCACGAGGTTCGTGCAGTTCACCCAGCTGCCGACGAGCGACAGCGTGCCGGACGCCACCTTCAGCGTGCCGGTGGACGTGCTCGCCGCCGCCAGCGTTTGCTGGACGCTTCCCAGCTTCGTCAGATTCACCTGGCCGACGAACGCCGTGCGGTTGGTGCGGCCCGCCCCCCCGTACTGGCTGTCATGCGCGTTGCCGTCCTGGTCGCCGAGTATCGTCAGCGTGGCCGGGCGCGAACTCGCCACTTTCGCCCCCGCGATGCCGTGCTGGGCCGAAACCGACTGGTCGTGGCCGTCCAGATCGAACACGCCCGACGATCCCAGATAGACCATCGAACCGTCGGCCAGCGCATCGGCCACGCGCGTGACGAGCGTGCCGTCGTTGATTTCCGTCCAGAACGCATCGCCGGCGTTCAGTTGGTTCCCCGCCACGCGAACGTCCAGCGTCGTTCCGCCGTTCACCATCGTCTTCCCGCCCATGTCCGCCGCGACGTTCCTGACGACCACGGTGCCGCCCCCGTCCAGGGAGAGATGGCCGAGCATGGCGTTGGCACCGACGCCCAGGCCGTTCTCGAACGTGGCCATGCCGCCCGGCCCGACGGTCATCCACATGTACGTGGAGCTGTGGACCCGACCGTTGAAGGTCACGTCCGACCCCGTCGTAATCTTCAGGCCGCCGGCGGTTGCGTTCGGGCTCGACAGGTAGGTTCCATCGATCGGCGAATCGATCGTGAGATCGCCGTGGAACGCGAGCGAGGCGCGGTCGTAGTAGTACCGCGCCGCGCGGGAGGACGAGCCGAGCGCTCCAGACGCCGTGATCTTGAACGTGCCGGAGTCGAACAGCAGGTTGCCGGAATGCGCGTTGCGCGCGTTCAGCTCCACCGTGCCGGAACCGGCGAACACAAGGTCCTGGTCGCCGCCGATGGGCGCGTCGAACTTCACCGTGTTGTTCTCGCCGACGTTCCACGTCTGCGCGCCGTCCGTGAGCGCGAGCGGCCAGCGTATCGTCCATGTGGTCGCGGACGGGGCGTTGCTGACCGTGAGGGCGCACTCGCCGATCGTCGCCGTCGCGCCGCTGCCCGCCGTGAACTCGAAGCGGTCGCCGTCCAGGTTCGCGCCGTCCAGCACGATGCCCGCGAATGCCGCCGCCGTGCCGGGGGGCAGCAGCACCTCCGAACCGCCCGTGGCGAAGACGGCCAGCAGGTCGTTCGCCGTGACGTCCGGCGCCGAGCCGCTCTCCCAGTTTTCGTCGGTGGAGGTGAAGTTGTCCGCGCCGCCGCCGCACCACGTGTCGAAGTTGTCGTACGGCTCGGCGACGGCGAACGGCGCCGCCACGGCGAGCAGAAGGATGACAAGGCGTTTCATGGGGTCCCTTTCGCGGCGGGATTCTAGCACAGCCCCGCCGCCGTTTTCCACCGCAATCGCGCGGCGGCCCTGCTCCGGGGCGGCGCGGGACGGAGGGCCGGGCTACGGCACGCGGACGCGGAAGAAGAGGGTCGGAGGGGCGGAGGCCGGCGAATCGCGAGGTTGGTCGAGGCGGGCGCGAGAAGCGTCGCGAAGTCCGGCGTGGCCGAGACGTCCACCGCGAGCGAATCCGACACGCCGGCGAGGTCGCCGTCGCCGCTGAAGGCGATGGTCGCCGTGCCGTCGGGGGCGAGCGAGAAGCCCGTGATCGTGAGCGAGGAGAGCGGCGAAACCGTCACCCAGCCGTCCAGCGTCACGTTCCCTTCCGCGTCCACGAGGACGGCGTGCCGCCGCCAGCCGCCCGCGCCGTCGCTCTCCGCTTCGCCGTAAGGATAGCCGCCCGTCGGCAGCCACACGCACACTTCGCCGCCCACGGCGACGAGATCGTTCGTTCCGTAGGTCGCCGGGAGCCAGGGTAGCGACGGCGTCTCGCCGTCCGCAAGCCCCGTCACCGACACCGGCCACACGCGACTGGAGCCGTCGGTGGGCGCTTCGCCGACCGATGAGGCCAGGATCGATCCGCCCGTGAAGGTGTTGGCCCCGCCCGCGCCGTTGTCGCCGCCGCCGATGCCTGCGCCGCCGATGCCGCCGGTCGCCGTCACCGTGCCGCCGTTGATCGCCACAGTGCCGCCCGCGCCATTGTCGCCGCCGCCGATGCCCGCGCCGAAGGTGCCGCCGGTCGCCGTCACCACGCCGCCGGAAATGGTCACCGTTCCGCCGGAGTTGCCGAGACCGCCGCCGATGCCCGCGCCAGAGCTTTTGCCAACGGCCGTCACCGTGCCGCCCGCAACCGTCACCGCGCCGCAGGATTCGTAGTCGCCGCCGCCGATGCCCGCGCCCCACTTGCCGCCGGTCGCCGAGAGCGTCTGGCTCGCATCCGCCGCGTCGATGACGAGCGAGGCGATGTCCGTCGCGTTGGAGACCGTGAGACCCGCCGCGCCGTCGCCTGCCGCGAGTACATTCGCGCCGACGAGCGTGAGCGACGTCTCCGTCCCCGGAATCACCGTGAACGGCGAGAGCCTCTGATGCGCCGAGACATCCATCACGAGGTTGGAAAAGGTGACGGCGCAGTCGGCCGCGGCGACGATGCCGACGACGTCCGTGAACGTCGCGCCGCCCGTGGAGAGGACGAACGGCCCCGCGTTCGTGAGCGAGACGGTCGCGCCGTCGAACGTCCAGCCTTCGCCGCTCTCGAAGGCGAGGTCGCTCCCGTTCACCATGAGGCCGAACCAGTGTCTCGTCGTGGCGTTCGCGTCTTCCACGGAGACGTGGTAGTCCTTCCCGTTCGCCGTGAACTCGTAGTCCCCGTTCGGAAGCCACAGGTACGCCTGTCCGGACCCGTCCGCGAAGATGTCGTCCGTCCCGTAGCCCGCGGGCAGCCCCGAGAGCGCGACCGCCGCGCCCGGCGTCAGGTGCTTCACCGTCACGCACCACACGCGCGCCACGCCGTTGGAGGGGGCGTTCCACACATTGCCGTGAGCCGCGCGGATCGACCCGCCGGTGAACGTGACGGGGCCGCCGATGCCGGAGTAGCCGCCGAAATCGCCGTAGTAGTTCTCGCCGGCCGTTGCAACCACGGTGCCGCCGGAGATTTCGACCGGTCCGCAGGATGTTAATTTACCGAATCCCGCGCCGATGCCGCCAGCCTGATAGCCGCCCGTCGCCGACACCACGCCGCCGTTGATGGTCGCCGTGCCGCCCGCGCCGTTGTCGCCGCCGCCGATGCCCGCGCCGAAGGCGCCGCCGGTCGCCGACACCGCCCCGCCGTTGATGGTCACCGTGCCGCCGGAGCACTCCACGCCGCCGCCGATGCCCGCGCCGTTTTGACCGCCGGTCGCCGACAGGGTCTGGTTCATGTCCGCCGCGTCGATGACGAGCGCGGCGGCTGTGTCGCCGTTCTTGACGACCGCGAGCCCCGCCGCATCCTCGCCCGCCGTGAGCGAATTCGCGCCGACGAGCGTGAGCGCCGTCTCCGTCCCCGGCGTCACCGTGAACGGCGAGAGGTACTCGTTCGCCGAGACATCCATCACGAGGTTCGAGAAGGTGACGGCGCAATCGGCCGCGGCGACGATGCCGACGTCGTCCGTGAACGTCGCGCCGCCCGTGGAGAGGACGAACGGCCCCGGGCCGGAGAGCATGACATGCCCGCCGTCAAAGCTCCAACCCGCACCGCTCTCGAAGGCGATGTCGCGCCCGTTCACCGTGAGGCCGAGCAGGGGAAACGTCACCCAGCCGTCCAGCGTCACGTTGCCTTCCGCGTCCACGAGGACGGCGTGGTGCCGCCAGCCGCCCGCGCCGTCGCTCTCCAACTCACCGTAGGCGTAATCGCCCGTCGGCAGCCACACGCAGACTTCCCCGCCCACGGCAACGAGGTCGTTCGTTCCGTAGGTCGCGGGCAGCCAAGGGAGCGACGGCGTCTCGCCGTCCGTAAGCCCCGTCACCGACACCGGCCACACGCGACTGGAGCCGTCGGTGGGCGCTTCGCCGACCGAGGAGGCCAGAATCGACCCGCCCGTGAAGGTGTTCGTGCCGCCCGCGGCGTAGCGTCCGCCGCCGATGCCTGCGGCCCAAAGTCCGCCGGTCGCCGTCACCGCCCCGCCGGAAATCGTCACCGTGCCGCCCGCACCTTCGTAGCCGCCGCCGATGCCCGCGCCGCCGCCTCGGCCGGTCGCCGTCACCGTGCCGCCGTTGATCGTCACCATGCCGCCCGCACCTCCGAAGTCGCCGCCGCCGCCGCCGCCGATGCCCGCGCCGTCAAAGCCGCCGGTCGCCGTCACCGTCCCGCCGGAAATCGTCACCGAGAGGTCCGCGTCGCCAGACATGCCGTACAGGGTGCCGCCGCGGCCGATGCCCGCACCTCTGTTGCCGCCCGTCGCCGTCACCGTGCCGCCGGAAATTGTCACCTCACAGCCGCCGTCGACGATGCCCGCGCCCCCGCCGATGCCCGCGCCCCCGGAGCCGCCGGTGGCCGTCACCGTCCCACCGTTGATGGTCACTGTGCCGCCGAAGTCTTCGGGGCCGCCGCAGCCGCCAATGCCCGCGCAGCCCGCGCCGCCGGTCGCCGTCACCGTGCCGTCGTAAATTGTCACCGTGCCGCCGTCACCGCCATCACCGCCGCCGATGCCCGCGCCGTCCACGCCGGTCGCCGTCACCGTGCCCCCCGAAATCGTCACCGCGCCGCCCGTAGCTAAGAAGCCGCCGCCGATGCCCGCGCCGCGGAAGCCGCCCTTCGCGGTCAGGGTCTGGTTCGTGTCCGCCGCGCCGATGACAAGCGAGGCGGCGGTGTCGCCGTTCTTGACGACCGTGAGCCCCGCCGCATCCTTGCCCGCAGCGAGCGAATTCGTTCCCACGAGCGTGAGCGCCGTCTCCGTCCCTGGCGTCACCGTGAACGGCGAGAGGTAATTGTTCGCCGAGACATCCATCATGAGGTTCGAGAAGGTGACGGCGCAATCGGCCGCGGCGACGATGCCGATGCCGTTCGTGAACGTCGCGCCGCCGGTGGAGAGGACGAACGGCCCCGGGCCGGAGAGCACAACATGCCCGCCGTCGAAGGCCCATCCCTCGCCGCTCTCGAAGGCGATGTCGCGCCCGTTCACCGTGAGGCCGAGCGGGGGAACCGTCGCCCAGCCGTCCAGCGTCACGTTGCCTTCCGCGTCCACGAGGACGGCATGCCGCCGTATCCCGCCCTCGCCGTCGCTTTCCCCCGCGCCGTAGAGGTAGTCGCCCGTCGGGAGCCACACGCAGATTTCGCCGCCCACGGCGACGAGGTCGTTCGTTCCGTAATCCGCCGGCAGCCAGGGCAGCTCGACCGCCGCGCCGGCCGTGAGGTTGGAGACGGCGACCGGCCACACGCGGGCGACGCCGTTCGAGGGCGGCGGTTCCACCGCGCCGCCCCGAGCCAGGATCGAGCCGCCCGTGATCGCGGTCGTACCGCCCGCGCCGTCCTTGCCGGGACCGACGGCCGCGCCGCCGGCGACTCCGTTGAGCGACACGGCTCCGCCGGAGATGGCGGTCATGCCGCCCGCGGCTTGGTATCCGCCGCCGATGGCCGCGCCGCCGTTCGTGGTTTTCAATTGGCCGCCGACGAAGGCGTAGGAGCCGGCGGACTTCACATTCAGCCGGCCGCCGGAGATCGTCACCGCACCGCCCGCGCCGTTGCGTCCGCCGCCGATGCCGGCGGCGTTCGCGCCGCCCTCGACCGTCAGCAGGCCGCCCAGAATCGTCACCGAGCCGCAGGCCTCGCCGTCCCCGCCGCCGATGCCCGCGCCCTGTCCGCCGCCGTTCGCGCCCAGCGTGTGGAAGGTGTCCGTCGCGTCCGCGTCGATCGTGAGCGAGGCGACGCCGGTCGCGTTGGAGACGACCGTGATCGCGGCGGCGCCGCTGCCCGCCGTCAGCACGGTGTTGCCGTCGAGCGTGAGCGCGACGGAGGCGCCGGGCGCGACCGTGAACGGCGAAAGCCCGGCGTGGTTCCCGGCGAAGACTTCGAGATCCGAGAACGTGACGGCGCAATCGGCCTGCGCGACGACGGCGACGTTCGAGGTGAAGTTCGCGCCGTCCGTGGAGAGGACGAACGGTCCCGCGCCGACGAGCGAGACGGTCGCGCCGTCGAAGATCCATCCCGTGCCGCTCGCATAGGCGATGTCGAGCCCGTTCACCGTGAGGCCGAGCGGGGAATGCGCGGCGGGGGCGTGCATGTAGATGAAGTCGCCGTCGGCGTATCGGTTGAGGTCGTAGCCGTCCGTTTCCCCGAACTTGCCGACGGCGCCGGAACTGGAAGAACTGAACCAGACGTTCGTCACGGCGCGATCGTCGGGAAAAGCGTCCTTGGTGTAGTAGAGATGGATGTTGGCGCCGCCGGCGTTGCTGTTCAGGTCGCCTTGCAGTTCCGTAAAGTGCTGGCCGCCGGCGCAGGGGGCGAGATGGTAGGTCCGGCCGTCGTATGTCTGGCTGTCGGGCACGGTGCCGCCCTCGGTGTAGACGGCGAAGTCGGTGATATAGCCGTCGTTGACGTTGTCGGGGTTGACCTCGAACCTGCAGAGCAGGTAGATGAAGTCGCCTCCGGCGCCCTTGTTGAGGTCGTAGTCGATGACCGTCCAGCCCTGGCCCGTGTACGTGCTCTTCAGCGCGGCGATCTCGTCCTCGTCCGGGTGGCCGATGAGCATCACGTCCTTGACGAACGTGGCGGCGTGGACTGGGAGGGCCGCGGCGATCGCCGCGGCGAGGAAGGAGAACAGCGCCTTTTTCATGGTCGGTCCTTTCGGCCATGGGGGCCGTCTTGGCCCCCGTCTGGCGCGTATTCTAGCGCAACCCGCCTCGCGCGCACAAGCGGGATCGAACCCGCTAACGCTCCGGGGTTGGGGTTTCCCTTCTCCGGCCGGCGCGGGGCGTGCTACGCCGTTCTGGACAGGATTGCAGGATTGGCAGGATGAACAGGATGGGAGCGATGGGTCCTGTCAATCCTGATCATCCTGGAATCCTGTCAAAAAGGTGCCGGGGCGCGGGGCGGAGGCGGGGAATACCAACAGGGCGGAGCGTTAGCGGAGCCATCGGACTCATCGGAGTTTCAAGGCCGGCGCGACAGAAATTCCTGCTCGGGCGCTGCGGCTCGCCGGGACGGCTCGCCCCACCCGGCGCGGGGTCAGGGCGCGGAGGTGCCGATGCGGGCGCGGAGAAAGAGGCCGTCGGAGGACGGGACGGGGATCGTCGCGGTCGTGCCGTCGGCCGAGAAGGTCGCGCCCTGGACGGCCTTCGGGACGAGGTTCGTCACGGTGTCGCCGGCTTCGACGGCGAGGATGCCGTTGATCTTCGTCAGGTCGACCGCCGCGCCGCCCGCCGTGGCGCTCGCGCGGATCGTCGCGCCCTCCGCGCCGACCTCGATGCCGTCGATGCGCAGCTCGGTCGGCGTCGCGGACGGCGCGACGTTCAGCAGGAACGCCGCCGCCTGCGTGCCGGCGTAGTCGGGGCCGTGCACGGCGGCCCAGTTGACGTAGTTCGTGAGGACGGCGTCGTCCGCCCCGTCCAGATACGCCGGGTACGTCACCTCCCGCAGCGAGTTCGTGACGGCGCCGACCTGCGTCGCGAGGTCGAACTCCGCCGTTCCGATCTGCCGGTAGATCCGCTCCGTCACCGTGTCGTAAAGCCCCGCGTAGGCCACGCCCGCCGAGTTGGTCGCCACCACCGGCACGAAGTCCCGGAGCAACTCGTCGCCGTCCCGGATCGTCGCGCGGTACAGGAGCCCGCTGGAAGGGCACGTGTAGTCGTCGTCCTGGTGGCAGGCCATGAGCGCCAGCGTGTTGGTCACGACATTCTCGCCCGCGAGGTAGGCCCGGCCGTCCTTGTGAAGCTCGACGGGCGCGCCGCCGTCGGCGCTCACGGCCACGGACTGGTAGCCGTCGCGGAGATCGGAGAGGATCCGATAGCGGGCGCCCTCAGCCGGGACGACCGCGGTCGTGTCGTCCTTTGCAGGCATGCTACCGTAGGCATAGCGGAACCGGCTCTCGCAGTTGTAGGCCGGGAAGTAGCGGTTGTCGCCGCTGCGCGCCCCGAGGATGCAGTGTTCGCCGGCGTCATCGCGGACGCCGACGTCCACCTCGCTCCTGAGGCCGCCCTTGGCCCAGACGTGCGTGTCGAACCACTGGTTGCCGTCCGTCGAGATCCACTCCACGAAGTCGAGCGGCTTGTCGAGCACGGGTCCGGCGACGAGATTGTCGGCGCTGGAGGAGTAGTAGATCTTGCCCTCCACCTTGTCGTAGAGTCCGGCGCGTCCGTCCTTGATGCAGGGCAGGTAGTGGCGGATGAGGTCGAGTTCGCCCGACTGGGCGTTCTTCTTCCAGATCTTCAGCTCGTAGAGCTTGCCCTGGCTGAACCATGCTGCTTTGTTGCTTAAGTGGCAAGCGAAGACATAGAGGTTGAGGTTCAGGTTGACGACGCCGTTGGTCTTGAACGTCTCCAGGTCCGTGGCGCTGAAGGTGTTCTTTCCGTTCTGGACGAGCTGGAGCGAATTGGTGTCGGACATGTCCGTGACGATCTCGTAGCGCTGTCCGCCGACGAACGGGAACGAGCCATCGGGGTTCTTGCGCTGCTTGACGCCGTAGCCGAAGTACGGCTTGCCGCCTCCGCCGTACAGGTGGCACATGAGGAAGCGATTGCGCTTGTCCGAGACGGTGTTGTCGATCGCGGCGTCGAGGAGCGACCAGTCTTTGCCGCTGATGTCCCCGCTCGCCCACGCAAAGTCAATGCGGGCCTTGAGGCCGGTCTCGGCATTGACGCCGGTGTCGATGTACTGCGAGCCCGTCGCCTCGATGTAGTCGAGGAAGGCGTCCGGCTCGGCGATGAAGGCATCGCCGCTGGCGAAGTCCGCGATCGCGAGCATCGAGGCGGCGATGGACAGGCGGAGGATCGGGCGGTTCATGGTGGGGCTCTTTCGCGGCGGGATTCTACCACACCCGCGCGCGGCGCCGCAATCGCGTGCCGGCCATTTTGACAGGATTGCAGGATTGGCAGGATGAACAGGATGGGAGCGATGGCCCTGTCAATCCTGATCATCCTGGAATCCTGTCAAAAAGGTGCCGGGGCGCGGGGGCGGGGAAACCGAAAGGGCGGAGCGTTAGCGGAGCCATCGGACTCATCGGAGTTATAAGGCCGGCGCGGAAAAGGAACTCCGATGAGTTGAATCCCTCCGCTAACGCTCCGGGGCTTTTGGGGATTGCCTTGCTCCGGGTGGCGCGGCGCGGGCGGGTTGAAACTTCCGCTTTCCGCGCGCGTGGGGACGTGGTAGAATCTATGGCCATGACGGGACCGCACCGCCCTCTCTCCCTCCTCCCCGCCGCGCTCGCGGCGCTCGCTCTCGCCGCGCTGCCGACGGTCGCGCTGGCCGATACGACCAACACCGTGACGGTCACGAAGTTCCACCAGGCGTATCCCCATACGGGCAGGGCGACGGTGGAATACACGGTCGGCGGGACGCTTCCCGCAGGCGCCGTCGCGGAGATCACGATCAGCACCGACGGCGCGAGCGCGACCTTCGTCCAGTCGAACATCGTCGCGGGCGCGAATTCGCATGTCATCGACTTCGCCCCGTCCTTCGGCGGCGCGCGCGTCCTCACCAACGCCTCGTTCACGGTGACGATCAACCCCGGCGACGACGACCTCGGCGGCGTCCAGCTGTGGGCGAACGGGCCGTCATCGACAATTGCACCGTCACGTGGATCACCACCAACGGCGTGTCCGGGCGACTGGTGGGACGCCGACTAGCGCGCGAACCGCGCGAGACCCGCGGATGCGGCGCGGAGCAAGCACGGCGGCTTAACCCGCGGGCCCGGCGCGCGAGCGCGCGGGGTCAGGGAAGGCGGGTCGTGACGGCGGGGCGCAGGAAGAGGCGGTCGGGGGGAGAACCGCCCGAACCGGAGAGCGGGACGTCGGCGGACACGCGGCCGTTTTCGCCGGGGGTGACGGCCATCGGGACGAGCGTCAGGTCGTCGAGGCCGGAGCCGATCCAGGCCGCCGGACGGCCGTTGCCGAGCCGGAGGGATCCTTCGCCGTCCGTCGCCTTCGCCGCGAGATCGGCGACGTCGCTCGCCAGTTCGACGTGCAGGACGCCGTCCGAAAGGCGGAACGACTCGACCCTCAGGAGCGCCTTGCCCTCGAGCGGCGTTGAGGGGGCGAGGTCGAGCAGGAACGCCGCCTCGTGCGTGCCGCCCGCGTCCTCGCCGAACGTCTGCGCCCAGCCGCAGTAGTTCGTGACGACGCGGGCGTCGGCGTCGGAGAGGTAGTCCGGCAGCTCGATCGCCACCGGCCAGATCTGGGCGTCGCCCGCGTAGGGCATCCCCAGGGTCCAGCCGTCGCCGTTCCACGAGATCGAGCCCCGGCTGATGCGGTAGGTGGCGGGCCATGCGCCGCCCTCCAGGCGCACGGCGACGGACGCGCTGGGACGAACGTGGAAGACGCCGTCGTGGGCGACGGCCTCCGCGTAGACCGCGAGCCGGGCCGTGTCATAGACGGCGGAGGGTTCGCCGAAGCCGAGCCGGAGGCCGCGGGCCGTGGTCACGGGGCTCACCAGCGTGCTCGGCCAGTTGCCCTCCTTGCTCCCGTTCACGCGGAAGACGTTCTCCTGGTTCAGGGACGCCGTGCCGCCGCGGCCGACGGGGTGCTGGGTCTTCGTGTTTTCGAAGCAGTCGACCAGGACGACGTCCGCCGCGTCGCTCCATCCCCAGAGCAGGCCGGCGAAGGCCGAGTTGGCCGCCCTCCCCGCGAACGCGCAGCCGCGCAGGGTCGTGGCGGAGTCGCCGCCGTGGCCGACGAATCCGCCGCAATACCGCTCGTCGGACGACACGCGGGCGGTGACGCGGCAGTTCTCGATCCGGTTCGTGCCGGAGGCCCAGCCGACGAGCCCCGAGCTGTGGATGCGGCCGTGCGAGGAGCCATCGACCCAGAGGTTGGAGACCGTCGCCCCGTCGATCGCGACGAACGGCGCGACGAAGGAGTCCGGTCCGGAGAGGGTCGCCGTCACCTTGTGCCCGCCGCCGTCGAAGGTGCCGCGGAACGGCGCGTCCGTGGAGCCGACGCCGTTCGTGACGGGGATGTCGACGGCCAGGCGGACGGTTTTGCCGTCGAACGTGGACACGTCCCGGAGCAGCAGGCCGCCGAATACGTCCCAGCCGGCCGCCGTGCGGATCGTCCAGACGCCGTCGTCCAGGGAGAAGTGTTCGGGGTCCGGCTGCCGAAGCATTTCGACCGCCACGCCGCGGTTGGGCATCGTGACGACGGTGCCGGCGAGGACCGCGGCGGTGAGGTCGGCGCCGGTTGCGTCCGAGACGGCGTAGTCGTAGAACCAGCCCTCGGTCTCGCCGCCGGAGACGTCGAACGACCCGCCCTCCGGGCAGAAGGGGGCGCCGCCCCACCGGACGACGGAGCCCTCGGAGAGGGAGAAGCCGGCGACGTCCCACGCGGCGCGCGGCGCGGCGGCGGCGAGCGCGACGCCGCTGCCGAGCGCGACG
>CACWKU010000069.1 GCA_902761575.1 uncultured bacterium | reverse complement strand
GGGCGGCGGAGGCCCCGGAGGCGCCCGCGGCGCCGGCGGCGGCCGCCGATCCGGAGCGGGAGGCGATCGCCTCGGCGATGGCGAGGAACCGCGCGGCATGGGAGGCGCTGGCGGAGGCGCCCGCGGAGGCGCCCGCGAGCGGCGACCCGGCCTCGCCGATCCCTTCCGCGGCGGCCATCGGGGACCTGCGCGTCCCGCAGCTGCTCTCGACGGCCTGGAACCAGGAGCAGGACGTCTTCAACCACTCGACGCCGAACCACTACCCCTGCGGGTGCACGGCGACGTCGCTCGGGCAGATCATGTACTTCCATCGGTGGCCCGACGCGGCGCATCCGGTGCAGCCGCGGGAGACCTACTTCTACGTGGACGGCATCCGCACGAACGGCGTCGTCGCGGGCGGCGTCTACGACTGGGACGCGATGCCGAGAGCCGCCGGCGGCGCGTCGGCCGCGCAGCGCAGGGCGGTCGGCGACTTCCTGCGCGACCTGGGCTACGCCTTCCACATGCAGTACGCCGAGAGCGGATCGGGCGCCTATCTCGAGGACGCCGCCGAGGCGATGCGCGGCGTGTTCCGCTACGCGCAGGCCGACACGGCGGTCCTGCCGAAGGACCCGACCCTTACGGCGAGGCTGCGCGCCGCGCTCGAGCGTACGGTCCTGGCGTCGCTCGACGCGGGGGCGCCATGCGGCCTGGGGGTGGACGGCATCGGCGCGCACGCGGTGGTCGCGGACGGCTACGGCTACGACGCGGGCGTGCTGCACGTCCACGTCAACATGGGCTGGGGCGGCTCGGAGGACTATTGGTACGCGGTGCCGGACTTCGGGTCGTTCGACACGATCTTCCAAGTCGTTTCGGCCATCTCGCCGGAGACGGCATGGCGCGCGGTGTCGGGACGGGTCCTCGACGCGTCGGGGGCGCCGGTCGCGGGCGCGGCGGTCGCCGTCTCGCCCGCGGACGGCGGCGCATCGTTCGCGGCGACGTCGGACGAGCGCGGCGTCTGGGCCGTCCGCGTCCCGGTGCCCGAAACCTCCGAGCGCGTCGGCTACTCGGCCTCGGCGTCGAAGGGCGGGCTCGCCTCCTCCGCGCGCGAAGCGTCCGTTGCGCGCGCGGCCGACGGCCACGCGTGGGGCGTCTCGCTGCGGCTCGCGCCGGCGGGAACCGCGCCGGAGGCGCCGACTGACCTCTCGGCGACGCTCGGGACCGCGATCGGCCGGGTCGTGCTCTCGTGGACCGCCGGCGAAGGATGGCCGTGCGAGCTGTGGCGCGCCGCGTCGGACTCGTTCGCGGGCGCCGAGCTCGTCGCGGAGGGAATCTGGGACGGCGCGTTCGAGGACACGGGGGCCCCGACGGACGCGGACTCGTGGTACCGCGTGCGTGCCGTCGCGCCGGATGGCACGCCCGGCGCCTGGAGCGCCCCGGCGCGCGGCCGCGCGGGGACCGCGGCCGGCGCGATCGGCGTCGGCATGGACGCGGAGTCGCTCCCCTGGACGACCACGACGACCCACTGGGACTGGAACGACTCGATCCACGACGACTGGTCCTACGCCGAGGACGCGACGGCCGCGAACGGCGGCGCCGTCCGCGACGGCGGCTCCAACACGACCGAGATGTTCCTCTGGACGAAGGTGCGCGCGCCGTGCATCGTCCGCTGGCGCTGGCGCTCGCAGGGCATCCTCTCGTCGTCCGCGGCGCTCGAGTTCGGCCGCGGCGCGGTCGCGCAGATCGGCTCCAAGCCCTCCTCGGGCCTCACGGCGCTCGCGGCGCTCCGCGGCGGCGGGACGACCGACTGGGCCGAGGAGAGCGCGCTCGTCTCCGGCTCGGGCGACGTCGCCCTCTACTGGCACTCGACCGGCTCCTTCGGCGGAAACTTCTGGCTCGACGGCTTCGCGGCCCTCTCCACCGACGAACCGTACTTCGCCGGGAGCTTCGACGGCGTCTCGCGCGGCCGCCCCGCGTTCTCGGCCCGCGTGCTGAGCCTCGGCGCCGGCGCGACGCGCGCCACCGTGTCCGTGCAGATCGCGCGCGACGCCTCGTTCGGCTGGTACGACGCCTTCGAGCTCGGGACCGCCTCCGCCGCGGGCGCGACCGTGGCGGGGTCCGTCGCCCTGCCGGACCCGAACGCGACCTACTACGCGCGCCTCGCCTTCGCCAGCGACGCCGGCGCGACCCTCGTCGGCGACGAGGTCTGGCGCTTCTGCCCGGTCGACTACCCCAACGAGGACGCGCCGGCGTTCGCGGCCGTCGCGAGCGGCGTCTCGTGCCGCGGGCTGCGCATCGACCTCTCGCTCTCGTCCCTCGGGGCGGGCGGCGGGCCCGTCCGCGTCGTCCTCGAGCGCGCGACCGACGAGGACTTCTCCGACGCCGAGCCGATCGAGCGCTCCCTCGCCGCGACGGGCGCCTCGCATCTCGACATCCCGTGGCACCCCTCGTCGGAGGACGGCACGCCGAACTGGTTCCGCGTCTGCGCCGTCGACGCCGCCGGCAACGCCGCCCGCGCCGTCGTGCTGCGCGCGGACGGCGCCGTCGCGCGCGAGGAGGCCTGGTTCGAGGATCTCGCCGCCTCGCTCGGCTTCGCCGACCTGGACTTCTACATGGCCCCCGGCTCCTCCTCCTGGCACCGGTGGGCCCCGTGCCTGGGCACCTACGCGGCGTTCACGCCCTCCGTCTGCACGCCCGAGTGGAACCAGAGCTGGATGAGCCCCCAGAGCACCGCCGCCTACGACGCGGACCTCTTCACCTTCGTCTCCGGCCCCGCGACGCTCTCGTTCCGCTACCAGCGCACCGACAACGACGGCGCCGAGATCGCGCTGCTCGTCGACGGCGCGGCCGTCGCGATGGAGGGCACCGACGCGGCCGACAAGTCCGTCGAGCTCCCGGCCGGCGAGCACGTCGTCCGGTGGCGCTACCGCAACCTCGGCGAAAAGCGCAGCGGCATCCAGCTCGGCGCGTTCGACCTCGCCGGCCCCGGCCGCCCCAAGCTGGCCGATCCCGCCGTCCGCCGCACCTCCGCGGCCGCCGCGACCGCGACGGTCCGGCTCTCCGACGTCGGCGCGGCGCCCTGCACCGTGACCCTGCTCGCCTCCGCCGACGAGGCCTTCTCGGCCCCGCGCGTCCTCGCCGCGTTCGAACGCGACGCCCCGGGCGCGATCGAGGTTCCCTTCGCGCCCGACGGCTGGCGCGCCATGTGGGTACGCTGGACCGCCGTCTCCGCCGCCGGGATCGCGGCGCGCACCGACGCCGTCCGCGTCGGCCCCGCGCTGGACGCGGCCTTCGCCCGCGCCGTCGGCGCGCCCGGGCGCTCGTTCTGGGGCGACACCGAGGCGGGGGCGGGACCCTGGGAGCCCGCCCCCGGAGAAGGGCCGGACGGCGGCGCCGCCGTCCGGTCCGGCGACGTCCCCAAGGATTCCTGGGACTTGTTCGTCTCCGACGGCATCGCCGAATTCTCCACCTGGGTCGACGCCCCCGGAACCGTCTCCTTCGACTGGCGCGCCTGGTACCGCGGCGACGTGAACGGCGCGCGCGGCGTCTACTTCTACGTCGACGGGGTCGAGGTCGCCAACAACTACCTCGGCAAGACCGACTACTCCGACCGCCCCATCCCGTGGGCGCGATACACCTACGAGCTCGCCACCGGAGGGCATCTGCTCACCTGGCGCCACGTTCCCGGCTCCGCCGACATGTCGCCCTCGGAGTGCCGCGGCTGGGTCGCCAACCTCACGCTCCCCGGCCCGGCCCCGCGCGAAGAGACGCTGACCGACGTCCCCGTCCCCTTCGCGTGGCTCGAGTCGCGCTTCCCCGGACAGGCCTCCTCGCCCGAGGACTACGACGCGCTCGCCGAGGCGGACCCGGACGGCGACGGCTTCGCGACGTGGAAGGAGTATCTCTGCGGCACCGACCCGGACGACGCCGACGACCACCTCCGCGCGACCATCCGGATGGAGAACGGCTCGCCCGTCGTCGACTGGAACCTCGTCTCGCCCCTCTCCGGCGCGAGGAAGGTCGTCGAGGGCGTCGCCTCTCTCCCCGCCAGGGAGTCCGACTGGACCTCCCCTCCCCTCTCCGACGCCCGCTTCTTCCGCGTCCGCGTCCTAGCCCCCGGCGAGTAGGGGCGAGTAGGGGCGCATCTCCATTTCCGGCTGCGTCTTGTTCGGCGTCTGGCCGCCCCTCTTTTACCACAACGACGTCGGAACGGCAATTTCCATGCGCGGCTTGCTCTCCGCCCTGCTCGGGCTATGGTGGCGCGGCCGCGAATGCCGGGCCGCGCGCCGGCATTCGCGACCTCAGGCCAGGGGTTCGATGCTTGCTTCGCTACGCATCGCACCCCGCTTGTCTTCCGCAGCGGCCCGGCCAGCTCGCCTCCGCGGTCCGAGTCGCGGCTCCGGGCCGGAGCAGGAGGCGCAGGTCCGGCCGCCGTGGACTCGCGCAGGATTCGGCCCCCCCCCTGCGGTAGTGTGGCGGGGTGCGCGGGAGGCGCGCGACGGCGACGGGGGCCGCGGCGGCAGCGCCGATGCCGGGCGCGCCCTCCGCGAGGCCGGTCCGGAGGCGGCTCAAGCGAGGAGCGAACGCGACGAGCGGACGCCCCGGAACGGCCCGCGGGGGCGTGTCCGGCGCGGTGTCAGGCCGACGCGGCCGCCCGGTAGCCGGAGGAGCCGCTCGCGATCGGCGGGATGCTGCCGCTCTCGAAGGTCTACTCGTTCGACCCGCGCCTCGCGGACGAGCCGCCCGAGGCCGCGCGGCGCGTCCTAGGCGCGCAGGGCCAGCTCTGGACCGAATACATCGCCACGCGCGACCGCCTCGACTACATGGCGTATCCGCGCGCCAGCGCGCTCGCCGAGGTCCTCTGGACGCCGCCGGGGCGCCGCCGCTACGCGGACTTCCTGAAACGCCTCGCCGCGCACCGCGCGCGCTTCCTCGTCCAGGGCGTGAACGCCCGCCCGCGGCCGTAGGGCCACCCGTCGATCCGACGCGGACGCCTCGCGGCGGCTCCCCTGCCCCGCCCTTGCGGCCCGCCCCGGGAACCCGCCCCGCCGGCCACGGCCGGACATGGCTGCCCGCGAAGCGTGGGCGCTATCGCAGGGTGACGGTGCGGCCGGTGCGGCGGGAGCGCTCGGCGGCGAAGACCGTGAGGTGCGACTCGATCGTGGCGTCGACGCCGGAGACGATCAGCCCGGGCCGGTTCTCGAGGATGGCGGTGCAGAAGGCGTCCATGATCCCGTTGTCGCCGCCGCCGTGGCCGCCGGCCATGCTCGCGCCGGACGCGTTCGTGTCGATCGTCTCCGTCTTCCCCGTGAGGAAGTCGCAGATCCGGATCGTCGAGCTGTCGTCGGTCTCGATCGTGCCCTTCGTGCCGAAGATGCGCGTGCGGCGCCCGCCCATCGGCGCGAAGGCCGTCATCGTGAAGGACGCCGTGACGCCGCCCTCGTACTCGAAGTTCACGACCTGGTGGTCGACGACGTCGTTGTCGCACGCGAAGACGCAGCGACCGTAGGGACCCTCGCGCAGCGCCCTCGTCAGGTTCTTCTTCGTGAAGGTCGGGTCGACGACGTCGAGCGGCCAGCCGTGCTGCTTCGGGTCGGCGAGGCGCTTGAAGTAGAACTCCTTGGCGGACCACGGGCACTTGCGCGAGAGCTTGCAGTCGAGGCATCGGTCCGCGGCGCCGGCGGGTTGGTTCTCCCTCTTGAAGAACGAGAGAGACCCGAACGACGAGACGCGGCGGCAGGGGCGGCCGATGACGAACGAGAGCCAGTCCACGTCGTGGCACGCCTTGGCGAGCAGCATGAAGGAGCTCTCCTTCTCGTTGCGCCAGTTGCCGCGGACGAACGAGTGCGCCTGGTGCCAGTACCCGACGGGCTCGAGGTGCTCGACCGTGACGATGTCGCCGATGCGGCCGGAGTCGACGAGCTTCTTCACGATGCGCGAATAGGCCGTGTAGCGAAGGACGTGGCAGACGGCGAAGACGTTGCCGTGCCTCCGCACCTCGGCGACGATGCGCCGGCACGCCTCGGCCGTCGGGGCCATCGGCTTCTCGAGGAGGATGTGGTAGCCGAGCGGCGCGAACGCCTTCACGCACGCCTCGTGGTCGGCGTCCTGCGTGCAGATGGCGACGCAATCCGCGACGCGGCCCGCGGCGGCGGCCTCCTGCCACGTCCGGAAGACGAGCTCCGGCGCGATGCCGTGCTCGCGCGCCATCTTTTCGCGATGGAAGTCGCGCGGCTCCGCGACGGCGACGACCCTCGCCTTGCCGGGGATCTTCTTCGCGAGATCGGCGTAGACGAAGCCGCGGCCGCCGGCGCCGACGATGAGGAAGGTGAGCGGACGGGGCTTGGATTTGCGTTTGGTGGCGTTCATGGCGGGCGAGTCTAGCAGAACCGGGGGCTTCTGGCAAAGTACACGAATGTACAGTGGAGGGCCTTCGAGCCGGAAGGCCGACTTCGCTCGCGGGGGAACTACTCGACTTCCGCCTTGAGCCGGAAGAAGCGGATCGGGCCGCCGTCGGCGGGCAGGACAACCGTTCCGTCCGAACCGACCGTGACGGTGCGCTCCGAAACATCCTGGGAGTCCCAGTCGGTGAGATCGGTCGTGGTAAGGACCTTGAGCGTGACGCCCTCTTCGTTGACGACCGTCGGCAGTCGGAGGACCGAACCGCCGCTCGCGCCGGGCAGGGCGGAAAGAATCGGCGAGAAGGACTCGGTCGGCTTGTCGAACACGTAGCGGAACGCATTCTCGACGCCGCCCGAGACGTCCCCCGGATCGTCACCGAGACCGTTCGCGTCCGCCCACGTCTCGTAAGGAGTCTTCTGCACCGTCAGATCGCCGGACCAGGTCAGGGCGAAGGAACACGGGCTCGGTGCGCCAGCGTAAACCATACCGACAATGCGATACTCTGTTCCTTGATTGACGAAGAAGGACAGGACTGAGATACCGTCATCATCCTCGTCGATATCATAGGTGAGCCGATTGATGGAAGAAAGACTATCTCCAGCATAGGCCGCAAGAAACGGAAACCAATATGACCACTCCTCGCAGTCACTTTCGGCTTGGAACTCTATGGTCCCGGTCCCAGGAGCTGTCCAGCGGAACCAGATCGTACGACAGTATGAATAGGAAGGGATGTGGGTGGGTTCGTTCGCTTCGATCGTATAGGCGGAATTGTCCTGGACCACATAGGTGCCGTTCATACCGGAAATCTTGATTGGAGTGGCGAAGAAGTCGCCCTTCGGGCCGCCGACGGCGGCGTCGTAGGTGTAGATTGCGGCGACAACCGGACTCGGGTTCTTTCCGGTCGAGAAGGCACGCGCCTGGATCGTGACGGTATCGTCCACGTCGATCGGCTCGGTGTAGCGGAGACTGTTCGTTGTCGGCATGGAGCCGTCGAGCGTGTAGTAGATGCTCGCGCCGGAATCCGGGCAGGTGATCGTCACGTTCGTGGAGGGGTAGAAGAGGCAGGTGCCAGGGTTGAATACGGGAGAAGGAGTCGTTTCAAGACCATTGAGAACGATGTCGTTGCCGTAGCTGTTGCCGGAAGTCCCGCTGCCGGGAGGAATCGAATAGGAATAGGCGCGAATCGTCACGCCATTGATGGTCTCCGGGGAAAAAACGGGACAGACGCACGGCGACAGCGTAGCGGACGTGGACGCGGAAAGCACGCCGACACTGGCCGTGACGGTAAAGACGGTGGCCGCGGAAACATCTTCGACAAAGGCATAGACACCGTTCGAGTCCGTTGTGGCGACATTGCCGTTGGCGAGGGCGACCATCGCGCCGGAGACAGGATGCCCGGACTTGTCGAGGACGCGACCGCTGAGGATTGATCCGACCCGGTCCGGGAAGATATTGTAGGCGCAGGAATCGATGACGTTAAAGAAGTAGGAATGGTTTGCCGTGTCGACGTTCAAGTCGGGAGGGCAATACCAGGCGTCGCCGCCGGAACACCACCCGAAGTTCAGATGGAGGCAAATGCTTCCGCTGGAATAGCCGTAGCCGTCGGCGAGAACCATGTGTCCGCCGGAACTGCCCTGGATGGAAAGGACGACCGGAGACTTGGCGTCGAGAGCCGGAAGAACGCATGTCAGGAACGTTGCCTGATCGGACCAGCCATCCAACTGGAGATTTGCGCTTGCGTAGCCGAAATCCGTTTTCAGCGCGATGGCACCGCAAGCCAGGTAGGAACTGCTCGCCTGGCTCCCATATTGCATGTTCATGGCCACGCCGACGTCGCGGAGCAGCATTCCGATCGCCGCGCGCTGCTTTTCGGTCGGGGTGCCCTCGGCCGGACGGAGCGGCATGGCGGTCCAGTCGTAGGAACCGCCAATCATCGTGAGATTCTGCGCGACTCCGTCGACGGAGCAGGAATAGGACCGCGCCGTCACGGACGATGTCGGTTGGGAGAAATACCGCATGACCTGCGAAAACGCGGTAGCACCGCATCCGGTCACGTCGTTGTTCGGCGTGGAGTAGTTGTAGCACGGAAGCCCCGAAAGCGTGTTATCGTGCGTATGCTGCCCCCACCGGCTCGCGACGAAGGAATCGACGCGGAGATCGGAGGGCACGGCGACCGCGGATCCCTTTCTCAAAGAGGGTCCGCCTTCCGCAAGCAGCGCCGCCCATTTGCTCTGCGCGGCGGTGGGCTCGGCGGACTTCGCGACGCGCGTCGCCGTTCCGCCGCCCTTCGTCTCCGCCTCCTTGCCGCGCTCGACGCCCGCGGCGGCTTCGCGCGCGGCGATGTCGCCGCGCAACAGCGCCCAGAACGGGTTGCGATCGTCGATTTCGATGCCGTCGCCCGTCTCGGAGAAGGCGATCACGGGATCGACGAGATCGTCGGCCGAGAGGACGACGTAGCCGCCGCCCTCGAACTTGACGACGCGCAGTTGCGCGCCCGTGGCGGGGTCCTCGACTTCGTCGACCGCGGAGACGGTCCGGCCGGCGGGGAGCTTTCCCATCGCGTAGCCGCGGTCGACCCACGCCTTCGCGGCGCGGGCGGCGAGGTCGGGCGACACTTCCGACGCGAGGAGGGCGGCGGGAAGGAGGAGCAGCGGAAGAATGCGTTTCATGGGAATGGATTCCTTGGTGCGCCTGGATTTGCAATCAATCGGCGGGCTCGGCGTCGCCAGCGGCGAAGGGGGCGGACGAGGCGAGCACCTTCGCGAACAGGGCGTCGCCGCCGCCTGCCACGGAGAACGGGAACGGCCCGGCGGCGGTCGGCTTCGACGACGCGGCGGCGGCGCGGTAGCCGCCCGAGACGACCGGGTTGGTGAAAAGCGTATACCAGCAGTCCGGCGACGCGTTCGCGACGACGACCTCGAACGATCCGTCCGCACCCGGCGTGACGGAGGCGAGGACGGGCGCGGGAAGAGCGGACTTCGTCGTGAAGGAGACGGTCTCGCTGTAGACGGCGGGCTTGTTGCCGGCCTTGAGGATCAGGCGGACCCAATACGTCGTCGCGGGCGCGAGGCCGGGGATCGTGCAGGGGATGCCGCCCGGGCCGCCGATGGAGGAAAGGTTGTTGACGGAAACCGCATCGGAGAGGTCGGAGGACGTCGAAACCTCGGCGGAGACCGAGCCCCACGTCTGTCCTCCCGTGCCCCGGAGGAACGCGCAGACCTCGGCGTTCGTCGTCCCGGGTTCGATTCCGACGATTTCGATGGCCGGGTCGCCCGGCGCCTGCAGGGGCTCCACGTCGAGCCGTACGATGTAGTCGGGCACGCCATCGGGGATGTGGAGGGTCATCTGGAGCATGGATTTGTCCCCGCTTGGCTTCTGCGTGAAGGCGAGCGGCCTTCCGGTCATGATGTCCGTGGCGCGGACGACGGTGTGGTAGGCCGTCATGTACATCCCGTAGTTCGCGTTGGCGGAGTCCGGCATGGAGTGCAGCCAGACCGTCTTCCCGTCCGCCGACTCGGTCGCGACCGTGGCCATGACGGCGTAGGGCGACGGAACGGTTCCGAACACGGTGTGGCCGTACTCGTCGATCCAGCGGCCGACGGCGGCGAGGCGCCCGAGGACCGTCGGCGGGATGGTGCCGTCCGGCGCGGGGCCGACGTTGAGGAGCAGGTTCGCGCCCTTCGCGTGGGTGCGGACGAGGCGGTGGACGATCTCCGGGTAGGTCATCTTCTCGAAGGCGTCGTCCGGGTTGTAACCCCAGGCGTCGTCGGTCGTGGACCAGCAGCACTCGAGCGGCACGTTCGTGGCGATCGTCGTCTGCCGGGGGTTCATCGCCCCGGTGTGCCCGCCGGGATAGTTGATCTCCCAGATCTGGAAGTCCTCGCCGTCGAGGAGGTTCTCGTGGCTGTTGTTGCCGACGAGGCAGTCCGGCTGCAGCCGGTGGATGTGGTCGTAGAAGTCGCCGAGCCGCCAGTCGAAGCCGGTCGTCCGGTTGTGGTCCCACTCGCCGTCGAACCAGATGCAATGGACGGGCCCGTAGCCCGTCAGGAGCTCGGAGACCTGGTTCGTCATGAAGGCGAAGTAGGAGTCGTAGTCGTCCGTGGCGGAGCCGCGCGGATAGTCCGGTCGCCGCCAGTCCAGGAGCGAATAGTAGAAGCCGAGCGCGAGGCCCTCCTCGGAGCAGGCCTCCGCGAGCTCCGCGAGCGGGTCGCGCCCGAACGGCGTCGCGTCGACGATGTCGTAGTCCGTCTGCGCGGTGTCGAACATCGAGAAGCCGTCGTGGTGGCGCGATGTGATCGTGACGTAGCGCGCGCCGGCGCCCTTGAACGCGCGGGCCCAGGCGCGGGCGTCGAAGTTCGTCGGATTGAACTCCGCCGCCTTCGCCTCGTAGTCCGCGAGCGGCATGTGCGACTTGCTCAGGTACCACTCGCCCTTGCCCCAGACGGCGTAGACGCCCCAGTGGACGAAGATGCCGAAGCCCCTCTCCGCGAACGCCTCGCGGGCGTGGACGCGCTCGGTCGGGACGGTCGCGCGGACGGCGCCGGCGGCGAGAAACGGAAGAAGTGCGGAGACGAGAAGCGGACGGAGCGTGCGACGGGCGTTCATCGGAATCAACCTTGCCCCGCCGTGACCATGGCGGGACTGCATTCGAGTTATTGTACGCCACGCGCGGGCGCGTGTCAAATCGACGAGAACCGTCCGCGACGGACGACGGATTGGAGGCTTCCCTGCAGAAGCTCCGCATCATCCGGATCCGAAACCCGTTTGTTCGCGCCGCATGGCGCATCAGATGCTTGTGACGCAGCGTCTTCCTCGGATTCGGCTCCGGATCGCCGGCCGGCGAGAAGCCGGTGGCCGGAGACCATCCGCAAAAGATCTTGCCAACCGCCTACTTCGGGACGGTGGCGATACCGAGCGCCTTCGCGAAGGACGGATGCGCGAGGTCCCGCGGGGACAGCTTCAGGTCGAGCCCGGCGACGGGCCAGGGGATCGCGACGTCCGGGTCGTCGAAGCGGAAGCCGCGCTCGGCCTCCGGGCGGTACGGGTTGTCGCACTTGTAGGTGAAGAGCGTGTCGTCCTCGAGGACGAGGAAGCCGTGGGCGAAGCCGCGCGGGATGAAGAACTGGCGCCCGTCCCCGGCGCGCAGCTCGCACGAGACGTGGCGGCCGAAGGTCGGCGAGCCTTCGCGGAGGTCGACGGCCACGTCCCACACCGCGCCCCGCGAGACGTGGACGAGCTTCGCCTGCGACCACGGCGCCGCCTGCCAGTGCATCCCGCGCAGGACGCCCCGCTGCGAGAGGCTCTCGTTGTCCTGCACGAAGTCGACGTCGATTCCGGCCGCGCGGTAGCGCTCCCGGCTGTAGCTCTCGAGGAAGTGGCCGCGTCCGTCGCGGTGGACGTCGAGCTGGACGATCTTCAGTCCCTCGATCTCGGTATCCAGGATGGTCATGTCCGATCCTTGTCTGACGGCCCGAACTCGTCCTTCATGAATTCCGCGAGGGCGTCGCGCCAGTCGGGCATCGGCGGCAGCCCCTCCTCCCGCAGGCGGGCCTTCTCGAGCCGCGAGTTCCGCGGCCTCGGCGCGGGGCGCGGGAACTCGGCGGTCGTGCAGGGCTCGACCGCGCAGTCCCGTCCGGCGAGCCGGAAGATCTCGCGCGCGAAGTCCGCCCACGTCGCCTCGCCCTCGCACGTCGCGTGGATCGTGCCGCGCAGATCGGGCCGCGCGAGGATCTCGCGCAGGGCGCGCGAGACGGCGAGCGCCGAGGTCGGGTTCCCGCGCTGGTCGTCGACGACCTTCGCGGCGCGGCGGCCGGAGCCGGCGAGCGCCATCATCGCGTGCACGAAGCTCGGGCCGCCCGCGCCGTAGAGCCACGAGATGCGCACGATCGCGTGGTCCGGGCAGAGCGCCCGCACGGCCTCCTCGCCCGCGAACTTGCTCTGCCCGTAGACGGTGCGGCCGCCGGTCGCGGGGTCGCTCTCGCGGTACGGGCGGTCCAGGTCGCCGTCGAAGACGTAGTCGGTGGAGATCGCGAGGAGCCGCACGCCGGCCCGCGCGCTGGCGCGCGCCACGTTGGCGGTGCCGTCGCGGTTGATCCGGAAGGCCAGGTCGCGCTCCGTCTCGCAGCGGTCGACCGCGGTCATCGCGGCGCAGTGCACGACGGCGTCCGGCGCGGCCGCCGCGATCGCCGCCTCGACGGCGGCCGCGTCGGTGACGTCCGTCTCGGGCAGGTCGGAGGGCACGACGGCGCAGTCGCGCGCGAGGACGCGCGCGAGCGTGCGGGCGAGCATCCCCTTCCCGCCCGTGACCAGGACCGTCTGGACCGGAAATCCCATCGCCTTACGGTTCTCCTCAGCCGCGGCGGACGCGGCCGCCCTGGTTCTCCTGGCGGGCGGCGACCGAGGCGGCCTTGGCGGAGCCGGCGGAGGCCTGCGGGCCCTTGCGGCCCTGCATCATCCGCGAGGCCACGACCGCGAGGATCGTCACGCACATCATCAGCGTCGAGAGCGCGTTGATCTCCGGCAGGTTCGGGCTGCGCTTGATCATCCCGTAGATCTTCACCGGGAGCGTGTCGGAGCCCGTGCCCGAGACGAAGAACGTGATCACGAAGTCGTCGATCGAGAGCGTGAAGGAGAGCAGCCCGCCGGCGACGATGCCCGGCAGCAGCAGCGGGAACTGCACCTTCCAGAACGTCTGCCACGGGTTCGCGCCGAGGTCGCGCGCGGCCTCCAGGAGGTTGTTGTCGAAGTCCTCGAGGCGCCCGAGCACGGCCATCGCGACGTAGCTCACGCAGAACGTGGTGTGCGCGAGGAAGACGGTGAAGAGCCCCTGCTTGAGCCCGATCGAGATGAAGAAGAGCAGCAGCGAGATGCCCATCAGGATGTCGGGCAGCACCAGGTGCGTGTAGAGCAGGCCGTAGTGCGCCGACTGGATCCGGCCCTTCCACTTGCTCAGCGCCAGCGCGGCGAGCGTGCCGAGGACGACCGCGGCGAACGTGGCGCCGACCGCCACCTGCATCGTGTTGCCGAGCGCGTGCCAGATCTCGCGGTCGTTGAAGAGCAGCCTGTACCACTTGAAGGTGAAGCCCTTCCACGCGCCGCTGAAGCGCGACGCGTTGAAGGAGTTGACGACGAGCACGACGATCGGGACGTAGAAGAAGAGCAGGACCGTCCAGAAGGTCGCGAGGGAGCGGCGTTGCAGGCGTTTCATGCGCGTCCTCCCGCGGCGGCGCGGCGGCGGCCGCCGCTGTTTCCGAGGTTGACGGGCCTGTCGAGCGACGAGACGACGTCGGTCTCGACGGCGCCGATGTGGCGCTTCCGCGTGGCGAGCCACGCGAGCCCGGGCGGCAGCAGCACGCCGAGCATCAGCAGCGCGGAGAGGGCGCTGGCGTGCGGGAGGTTGCGGTCGGGGATCGCGCGCTGGTAGATCTTGTTGCCGATCATCTCGCTGTCCTTGCCGCCGACCATGTCGGGAATGACGTAGGACCCGAGCGCGGGGATGAGCACCATCATCACGGCGGAGACGATGCCCGCGCGCACGCCCGGCACGAAGATGCGCAGGAAGGCGCGGCCCGGCTTGGCGCCGAGGTCGAGCGCGGCCTCGACGAGGCTGAAGTCGAACTTCTCCGCGGCCGCGTAGAGCGGCAGGATGGCGAACGGCAGGTAGGTGTAGACCATCACGAGCAGCACGGCGAAGGCGTTGTAGAGCAGCGTCGTCGACGGCTCGAGGAAGTGGAACTGCCAGCCGAAGACCTGGTACGTCCGGTGGAAGACCTGGGAGAGGAACCCCTCCGGGTGCAGCAGCATGCGCCACGCGAACACGCGGATGAGGAAGCTCGTCCAGAACGGCAGGATGACGAGGCCGACGAACGTCGAGCGCCACTTCGGCTTGATGCGCGCCATCGCGAAGGCGCACGGCAGCGCGATGGCGATGCAGAGGAACGTCGCGAGGAACGAGAGCCAGACCGTGCGCCAGACGATCGCCGGGTAGTTCGGGTTGGAGATCGTCCTCCAGGTCTGGAGCGTCCAGCCCTCGCCGACGCCGCCGTCGAGCGCCGTCGGGCGGAACGTGAGGAGGAAGACGAGGACCGTCGGGACGACGAAGAAGACCGTCATCCAGAGGAACGACGGCGCGGTGAGCGCGAGCTCGCCGCCGTGGTGGCGGACGCGGGCCCAGAAGGACCGGCGCGCGGGCGCGGGGGCCGCCGCGGGGGGCTCCGCGGGCGCGGGGGCGGCGCTATTCGGCG
>CACWKU010000068.1 GCA_902761575.1 uncultured bacterium | reverse complement strand
CGGCGGCGAAGGCGCCGCGCGCTGGCTCCGCCCGCACGGCGGCTGGAGCGCCGCGGTGGAGAGCGGCGTCGCCGCCGCGTTCCAGGAGCCGGACGCCCTCCGCCGCCACCGCGCCCTCGCGCGCCTGCGCTGGGACCAGGCGACGGAGCTCGCCGGCCTCGACCCCTTCTCCTCCGCCGCGGTCCTCGCCTACGCCGTCCGCCTCGTCCTCGCCGCCGACCTCGCGAAGGCCGACGAGGAGGCCGGGCTCGAACGCCTTCGGAAGACGGCGGATCCGCCCGCCGAAGGCTAATGCTGAATGCTGAATGCTGAATGCTGAATGCGGGTGACCCGCAACCTCTTCAACCCCTTCCAACCTCTTCAACCTTTTCAACCCCTTCAACCTCAATGATCACCATTCTCGAGAACGCGCAGACGCGCAACAAGAGCACCGTCAACTTCGTCGACCACAAGGGCAAGGTCATCGGCTTCAACCCGTCGCCGGACGGCGCCCGCCTCAAGTTCCAGCTCCGTGGCCCCTCGGGCAAGACCGTCCTCACGGAGGCGGACATGTCGCTTTCGCACTACCTGCGGGGCCTCGCGTGCCACTTCGGCCCGGGCATCAGCTTCGCCACGGGCGAGGACGGCGAGCGCCGCGCGATGATCATCCCGCTCGTCTCCGACACGCCCGTCGCCGGGCGCGGGCTCCAGAAGACGGAGCTGCACATCGAGGGCGTCGGCGGCGAATACTACTGCGAGGACATCGGCCTCACCAGCGCGGAGATCGACGAGCTCTTCGCCGAGAAGGAGGCCATCGGCGCCCGCAAGATCTCCGTCGACCGCCGCCTCTTCCTCCTCGAGGAGCGCGTCGCCGCGCTCGAGGCCGAGCTGGCCCGCCTCGCGGCGAAGTAGCCGCGCCCCCGCCCGACCGAAGGACCGCCAGACCGAAAGACCGAAACCCCATGACCACAGGAACCATCACCGGCGTCAACGGCAACCTCATCTCCGTCGCGTTCGACGGCGCCGTCGCCCTCAACGAAATCGGCTACGCGCTCCTCGGCGAGACGCGCCTCATGTGCGAGATCGTCCGCATCCGCGGGCGCGTCGCGGACATGCAGGTCTTCGAGGACACCGTGGGGCTCTCCGCCGGCTGCAAGGTGGAGTTCACCGGCAGCCTGCTCTCGATCGAGCTCGGCCCCGGCCTCCTCAAGCAGATCTTCGACGGCCTCCAGAACCCGCTCCCCGGCCTCGCCGAGAAATACGGCTTCTTCCTCCAGCGCGGCAAGTACATGCACGCGCTGCCGCGCGACGCCAAGTGGGCGTTCACCCCAGTCGCGAAGCCCGGCGACATCGTCCGCGCGGGCGACACGCTCGGCACGGTCCCGGAGGGCGTCTTCACGCACCGCATCATGGTGCCGTTCGGCCTCAAGGGCCGCTGGACCGTGAAGGACGTCGCCCCCGCGGGCGACTACACGGTCGAGCAGGACGTTGCGACGCTCGCCGGCGAGGACGGCAGCGAGGTCAAGGCGCAGATGATGCAGCGCTGGCCGGTCAAGATCCCGATCTCGTGCTTCGCCGAACGCCTGCGCCCGGAGAAGACGATGGTCACGCAGATCCGCACGATCGACACGTTCTTCCCCGTCGCCCTCGGCGGCACCTACTGCATCCCGGGGCCGTTCGGCGCCGGCAAGACGGTCCTGCAGCAGACGACCTCGCGCTTCGCGAAGGTCGACATCGTGATCTACGCCGCGTGCGGCGAGCGCGCGGGCGAGGTGGTCGAGATGCTGCGCGAGTTCCCGGAGCTCCCGGACCCGCGCACCGGCAGGACGCTGATGGACCGCACGATCATCATCTGCAACACTTCGTCGATGCCCGTCGCGGCGCGCGAGGCCTCCGTCTACACCGCCGCGACGCTCGCCGCCTACTACCGCCAGATGGGGCTCGACGTGCTGATGCTCGCCGACTCCACCTCGCGCTGGGCGCAGGCGCTACGCGAGCAGAGCGGCCGCCTCGAGGAGATCCCCGGCGAGGAGGCGTTCCCGGCGTATCTGGAGTCCGTCGTCGCGTCGTTCTACGAGCGCGCCGGGCGCGTGCGCCTCAACGACGGCTCGATCGGCTCCGTCACGATCGGCGGCGCCGTGTCGCCCGCGGGCGGCAACTTCGACGAGCCCGTGACGCAGGCGACGATCAAGGTCGTCGGCGCGTTCCACGGCCTCTCCCGCGCGCGCTCCGACGCGCGCCGCTACCCGGCGATCGACCCGCTCGAGTCCTGGAGCAAGTACCAGGGCGTGTGCGACCCGGACCTCGTCGCGAAGGCGCGCGCCATGCTGCGCGGCGGCAACGAGGTCGGGCAGATGATGAAGGTCGTCGGCGAGGAGGGCACGAGCATCGACGACTTCGTGCGCTACCTCAAGGCGGAGCTCATCGACACGGCCTACCTGCAGCAGAACTCGTTCGACGCGGTGGACGCGGCCTGCTCCGACGACCGCCAGCGGCACGTCTTCGGCGTGCTGTGCGACGTGCTGGACGCGCCGATGTCCTTCGCGACGCGCGACGACGCGCGGACGTTCTTCCACCGGCTCACGCAGACGATGCGCGACTGGAACGGCACCGCGTGGAACTCCGACGAGTTCCGCGCCGGCGAGGCGAAGGTCCGCGAGGCCGTCGCCTCCGTCGCGCCGAAGGCGTAGCCCTCTGCGCCGCGAGAATGCCGCCGCGCGACTCCGTCGCGGGCGGCATTCGTCGTTTCTCGCTGCTCCGCGGCCGGAAGGCCGCTTGCGGCCGGCGCGCCGGAGTGATACAATCCGCCCTGCTTCCGCGCGTGGACTTGCCTCGGCCGGAAGCCCCGGCGGCGCGGCCCTTCCTTCCCCGTTCCCCCGGACAACCGCCGGAAGGAGAAGAACCGGAGAGAGCACCATGCAGACGACGACGCGAATCGCAGTTCTTGCGATGACGGCTTCCGTGCTGTGTTGCGCATCTCCAACCATCGCCGATACGGAAGTCGTGGACGGCATTACGTGGACGTATACTGTGTCTGATGGGGAGGCGTCGGTTGGAGGGACCTATTCAACAGCCGTATCACCCATGGTTGCCGGCGCCATCGCCATTCCGTCTTCATTTGCCGGCATTCCAGTGACAAGCATCGGAACGGGGGCTTTCAACGAATGTTACCGCCTTACGTCCGTCACAATTCCCGATAGCGTGAGGAGTATAGGCAATCGGTCGTTTCGTTCTTGTTACGGCTTGGTCGAACTCACGATTCCGGACGGCGTTACGACCATCGGGTATGATGCGTTTGCAGGTTGCGACGGATTGCGCAATGTCGTTTTGGGAAATGGCGTCACGGATTTGACCAAATTCTCGTTTTGTGGAAACGCGAATCTCACAAACGTTGTTGTCGGATCTGGCGTGACGAGCATCGGAGACCATGCGTTTTCCGGTTGTTCCGGTTTAACGGTCATTTCGATTGGGAATGGTGTGACGAGCATCGGGGATGAGGCGTTTTACGGTTGTTCCTGCTTGACGGGTTTCACCATTCCAGATGGCGTGACGAACATTGGTGTCGAAGCGTTCGCCGGCTGTTCCAGGTTGGCATCGATTCCAATTCCAAACAGCGTGACGAACATCGGGGAGAAAGCGTTTATCAATTGTTCCGAGTTGAAGGAAGTCACAATCCCCGATAGCGTGAAGAATGTCGGGGAAAACGCTTTTCTCTATTGTTCCGGACTGACAAACATAACAGCAGACCCATCAAACAGGAAAATCGCGAACCTGTTTCCTTCGGCAACCAATTTCGCGTTTACAATTCCTTCCGGTGTCAAGAACATAGGCGAGTGGGCTTTTGCAGGCTGTTCTGGGCTGACATCGGTTTTGATTCCAGATGGAGTACAAAATATCGGATATGAAGCATTCAAAGATTGCGACAATCTTATCACGATTGAGATTCCCGATTCCGTATATTGGATTGGTCGTTATGCCTTTGGTGGCTGTAGTCGATTAGAGACCATCACATTCGGAAGCGGACTGACAAGCATTGTTGCCCAGTTAGACTGGGATTATGAAAGCCCCACGACAGCATTGTTCAAAGATTGTAGTTCGCTCGCAACCGTTGTCTTGCCTGAAGCATATTCCGGCACTACCCTTTGGATTCCCAGTTCTGCAACGATTCTTCGCTACAGGTGTCGTGTGGTTCTCGATCCGAGTCCGGTCGCTTTGCCCGAAAACGCAAAAGGGGAATTCTTGGCTTTTTCATTCTACGGGAACAACCTTCCTGTCTTGTCCCGCCTTGGGTATTCTTTCAGCGGTTGGTCGCTGGATGGACAAATCGTGTCTTCCGACACGTACGTTCCCGTGACGACAAACCACACGTTGACGGCGACCTGGACGCCAAATGAATACACCGTCCTATTCGATGCGACCGGAGGGTTGGTCGATCCCGTTTCGAAAAGCGTCACGTTCGATGCCGCATACGGAGCGTTGCCCGTTCCGACCCACGAAGGATACGTGTTTCTGGACTGGTTGCTGGGCGACGAGACAATCCATACCGGAACAGTCGTGGAAGCAGCCAATGAACACACTCTCCGCGCAAAATGGGGAATATCGTTTGGCGGCGGCGTCTGGGAGGAAACGATCTGCGGCGATCCAATCACGCTCGGGACGCCACTTGTAGCGCCGTCGGGTGATGTCGTGATACCGGCGGAGATCGACGGCAGACCCGTCGTTTCGATTGGTGCGGATGCCTTCGCGGGAAACACGGCCATTACGTCCATCGCGATTCCGTCGAGCGTGACAAACATCGCGGAAGGCGCGTTCGAGGGGTGTACGGGAATCAAGACCGTGTATTTCACCGGCGAGGGCGATCTCAAATATCATCTTGCGGAGTATCTGTCAGGTGCAGAGGCATCGGTCGAGCGCGTGTTTTTCCTCGATGGCGTGACGGCGATTCCGGACGATTTCTTCGAGGGCTGCACGGCGCTGGAGACGATGGACATCGCGGAGAGCGTGGTGGACATCGGGACGAACGTGTTCGAGGCGTGTTCGGCGCTGGAGACGACCGTGACGAACGGTTTGGAGTTGTATCAAGGATGGGTGCTTGGATATGCCGATGCGGCAGCTGTGGACAGCCGCCCTCCCGATTTGGTCATTCCGGATGGCGTCCGCGGCATCGCGGCGAATGCGTTCGAGGGAGAATGGGGCGTCGGGACGCTGACGATGCCGGAGACGCTGCGGTTCGTCGGCGCGCGGGCGTTCAACGGCTGCACGGCGCTGGAGAGCATCGCGGTGCCGGAGGGCGTCGCGAAGATCGACCGCGAGGCATTCCGGAACTGCACCTGGGCGCAGGGCCTCGCACTGCCGGGAACGCTGCGAGAGATTGGGGACGGCGCGTTCGCGAACGATTCGACGCTGTTGGGCGCGGTGCTACCGGAGGGCGTCGTGTCGGTCGGCGAATGCGCGTTCTCGAACTGCTGGCGGATGCTGTCCGTGTCGATCCCGCAGAGCGTGGAACGCATCGGCGGCGGCGCGTTCGCGGACTGCCGGCGCCTGACGGGCGTCACGGTGCCGCTGCACGTGCGGCCGATGGAGGAACTCTTCCCGGCGGCGTATTCGAACCTGGCGACGGTCGCGGTGGCGTCGACGAACGGCTCGCTCGGAGAACTCGCCTCGCCGGAGGCGGAGGCCTGGCTGGCCTCGCGGCAGATGGTTCCGGACGTGTTCAAGGGTTGCACGGCGCTGGAGGGGATCGATCTGCCGGCGTGGGTCTGCAACGTGTCGGACGGCGCGTTCGAAGGGTGCGCGGCGATCGAGTCGCTCGCGATGCCGGACGCGGTGACGAACGTCGGCGCACGGGCGTGCGCGTCGATGGCGGCGCTCGTGTCGGTCGCGTTTCCGGCGTCGCTCGTCTCGATCGGGGACGAGGCGTTCGACGGCGACGCCGCGGTCGCGTCGCTCGTGCTGCCGGAGGGGCTGCGTTCGATCGGGGAGCGGGCGTTCCGGGGGCTCGCGCTTCTGGCGCGCGCGGACGTCCCGGGAAGCGTCCGGACGATTGGCGACGGGGCGTTCGCGGAATGCGCGTCGATCCGCGCGGTGTCGATGCCGGGCGACGCGGGAACGGTCGCGGCGGTGTTCCCGGACGCATATTTGGACATCGTCTCCGCGACGGTCGTTGCGGAGGATGGTGCGGCCGCCGGGGACGGCGGCCCTCCCGTGGCGATGGAGGGGCTGTTCGAGGGATGCACGGCGCTTACGCGGATCGAACTGCCGCAGGACCTGGCGGAGATCGGGGCGGAGGCGTTCGCGGGGTGCACGTCGCTCGCGGAAATCGGCATTCCGGCGACGGTGACGAACCTCGGCTCACGGGCGTTCTCGGGGTGCGGTTCGCTCTCGACGGTCGCGCTTCCGAAGAACCTGGAAGAGCTGCGGGACGGGACCTTCGCCGGGTGCGCGTCGCTGTCGGAAACCGTCATCCCGGAAAGTGTCCGGGAACTCGGCAACGGCATCTTCGACGGTTGCACGTTGCTGCGGTCCGTGAAATACGTCGGAAACGCGCCGGCCTACGACGCGGAGAGCGGCGGTCCGTATTCGGGCCTGCCGGCTGGCGCGAAGAGCTACGTGGCGAACGGTTCGAAGGGATGGGACGGTTACGCTACGTCGATGTCGCTACCGGAATACTGGCCAGCGGGGACGACCTACGAGATCGACTTCTGGACGCCGAACCGCTTCGATGTGGCGTTCGATCCGAATTTCGGGGACGAAGCGCCGGTCGAGGTGGAGCAGGTGACGGGCACGAGCTACGTCCTGCCTGTCGCCCCGGTCCGGCTCGGAGCGCGGTTCGCCGGCTGGTGGACGGAGCGGGAGAACGGAGCGCGGATTTCGGCTTCGACGCAAGTGACGGCGACGCGGCCGCACACGTTCTACGCACACTGGACGCTGAACCGCTACCACGTGCACTTCGATGCGTCCGGCGGGAACGGGACGGCGGATCCGCTCGAGATGACGGTCGGGACGCCGGCGGCGTTGCCGCAGTGCCCGTTCTCGAAAATCGGGAGCGCGTTCGCCGGATGGTCGACCGAACCGGATGGCGCGGCCGTCTACGCGGACGGCGCCGTGGTGGTCGACCTGGCCTACGCGAACAACGCATCTGTGACGCTCTACGCGGTCTGGCAGGAGCGGCCGTGGACCCTGTCCGACTACCTAGACGCCCCGGAACTGCGGTTCGGAACGGCGGGCGGCGGCGAATGGACGCCGGACTGGGAAGACTTCAAGTCGGGCGGCGTCTCGCTACGGTGCGAAGGCCTGCCGCCGGCCGCTTCGGACGGCTTCACGAACGCCACGCTGCGGACGGCAGTAACGGGCGCGGGGACGCTCGCCTTCTGGTGGAAGGTCGATTGCGAGGAGAACGACGAAACCTACGACGAGTGGTACGACTACGCGACGTTCGCGGTCGATGGCGCCGAAATCGCGCGCATCGCGGGCGAATCCGGCTGGCGGCGGGTCGAATGCGCCGTGTCGGGGGCGGGCGAGCACGAGCTGCTCTGGACCTTCACGCGCGACGGCTACGACGAGGACGGCGCGGACTGGGAGAACGCGCTGTGGGTGGACGGCGCCGAATGGACGCCGGCCGCCGTGACGGTGACATTCGACGCAGGCGGCGCCGCGGAGGGAGCGGCGCCCGTCCCGGTCGTAAAGTGGGCGGGCTACGAACTCGTCCTGCCCGGACCGGGGACGCTCGCCGATCCTCCTCGCGCATTCGCCGGATGGAGCGACGGAGAGACCGTGCGACTGCCCGGCGAAACCTTCGTCTTCGGATCGGAAGACGTCGTGTTGACCGCGGTCTGGACGTTCGCGACCTGGACGCTCGCGGAAGCGGTCGACGCCCCCGCTCTCGTCCTCGCGACCGGCGGCGACGCCGACTGGACCGTCGACACGGCGAGCGGCTGGACGAACGGCGTCTCCGCGAAGAGCGGAGCCGTGGAAAACGGGCAGTCCTCCTGGATCGAGTCCACCGTGTCCGGTGGCGGAACGGTCTCGTTCCGGTGGAAGGTCCTGGGAGGCATCTACCGCAACACCCCATTTGCCTGCGCCAAGATCGAAGTCGACGGAACCAACGTCGCCCAAACCCACCTCACGGACGGATGGGAAGAGCGGACGTTCGAAGTGTCCGGCGCGGGAACGCACACGATCCGCTGGACCTACCTGCGGACGTCGGCGCGCGACTGCGACGGCGACTGCGCGTGGCTGGACGGCGTCGCGTGGACGCCAGCGGGGGGCACCGCAAGCGTCGTCATGGACGGCGTCGCAATTCCCGTCTCGTGGCTCGACGAAAACGCGGCGGCCGCCGTGGCGGCCGCCGGCGGTAACCACGCGGCGGCGGCGCGGGCGACCGCGGCGAACGGGCGGCCGGTCTGGGAGTGCTACGTGGCGGACCTCGATCCGGAGGACCCGGACGACGATCTCGTGGCGGGCATCGACATGGCGGGTGGCGTTCCGAACGTGACGATCCTCAAGGGCGAAAAGGCGACCCGGTCCTACGAAATCCAGGGCGCGCCCGCGCCGGGCGGTCCGTGGGGCGAGCGGAACGAAAACAGCCGTTTCTTCCGGGTGAAGGCCACTCTGCCGGAATGATTCGCCGGAAAGATGGGATACGGGAACTGCCCATCGTTTCGTTTCCCCGCGGTTCCGGCGGGCGCACTAGAGCGAGAACACGTCGCCGAAGGCGCCGGAGCGGCTGACGGGAAGGCCGGCTTCGCGCAGGTGCGAGGTGTCGCCCATGCACTGGCAGCGGAAGGCGGCGACGCCGGGCTCGCGCTCCTCGGAGTGCAGGATCGTCACCGACGCCGGCGGGAGGAAGAAGCCGTCCAGCAGCTGCGGCGGCGCGATGCCGAGGAGGTGGGCGATCGCGGCGCAGGCGAGACCGTGGTGGCAGAAGAAGAGCAGGCAGCCCTCGCGCGGGACGTCCGGCGCGACGCGGTAGACGCCGCGGTCGCGGACATAGCCGTGGCGCGCGAGGACGTCGTCCACGCCCGCCTTGATCTCCTCCCAGCGCGGGACGACCTCGTCCGCGATCGAGGCCGGATACGGTTCCGCGCGAACCCAGCCCTCCGGCTCGGCGAGCTTCGGCTGCTCCGTGCGCCAGGAGGGCAGCAGGTCCCACGTGACGCAGTGGCGGGAGCCGTCGGGGCGGTCGTGGTCCCTGATCGTGAACTCCGCCATCCACGGAAGCGTCTCCGCCTCCATCCCGAGCGCGGCGAGCGAGGGCTCCGACGTGCGCTGCGCTCGGCCGAGCGGGCTGCGATAGCACGCGGTGACGCGCCCCTTCCACCCCGCCACGCGCGCCGCGAGGGCCTCTGCCTCGCGGAAGCCCTCGGGCGTGAGCGAGTCGACCGAGTAGTCGGGCTCGCCGTGCCGGATGAAGATCAGATGCATGACCGTCGGACCGTCCGACCGTGCGACCGGCTACGCCTTCTTGTGGAGCGATGACGTGTCGATCTTCTCCATCGGGTTCTCGGAGTAGACCTTCTCCGTGGCGGGGTCGCAGTCCCAGCAGTTCGTCTTCGCGTTCGGGAGCGTCTGCGCGGCCCAGCGGGCGGCGTTGCCGAGGACCTTGAGGACCTCGGGCTGGCGGTAGATCGGGAACGTCTCGTGGCCCGGCGAGAAGTAGAAGATCCTCCCCTGGCCGCGCTGGAAGGTGACGCCGCTGCGGAAGACGTTGCCGCCCTCGTACCAGCTGATGAAGACGACGTGCGCCTCGGGAGGGATGCCGAAGGGCTCGCCGTACATCTCGGTGTGCGGGATCACGAACGAGTCCGGGACGCCCTGCGCGATTGGGTGGTCCTTGTCGACGACCCAGACGCGCTCCTTCTCGCCGACCTCGCGCCAGCGCAGTGAGCAGTGCGTGCCGAGCATGCGGCGGAAGATCTTGGAGTAGTGGCCGGAGTGCAGGACGACGAGGCCCATGCCCTCCAGGACGCGCTTCTGGATGCGGTCGACGAGCGCGTCCTCGACCTTGTCGTGTCCGCAGTGGCCCCACCAGAAGAGCACGTCGGTCTTCTCCAGCAGATCCTGCGGGAGGCCCTGCTCCGGCATGTCGAGGGAGACGGGCGCGATCTCGAGATCGTCGGCGGCGAGGCCCTCGGCGAGGGCGTTGTGGATGCCGTTGGGGTAGAAGGAGCGGATCAGGTCGGCCCAGGCGCCTTCCTGCTTCTCGTGGATGTTCTCGTTCCAGATGGTGACGCGGATCTTGCTCATGGTCGTGAGGGGGTGGGTGGGGGTTGGAATGGGGCGGATGATACACCCCCGCCCGCACGCGCGCAAGTCCGGCTTGCGGCCTTCCGGGGGGCGTTGCTATACTCGGGGCCATGAACACGCGCCTCGTCCTTCCGTCCGCCGCCGCGCTTCTTTTCGCGGCCGCCGCGCTCGCCGCGCCGGCGCCGCCTCTGCCGCAGTTCTCCGGGGAGACGACCCTCGCCTCGCTGAACCTCGCGATGCCCGCGATGCGCGGCGCGAGGCAGGTGCCCGCCAAGCCCGTCCCCGTCGGGACCTACACCTGGACGCGGAGCGACGGCACCACCTGGCAGGACGAGCGCTCGCCCGCGGTCGAGCTCTGGCGCGCCGCGCAGTCGGCCGGCACCTGGGCCGACCGCGCCGGCAACGAGCTCACGCTCGCCCGCGCGCGGTTCGCGTTTCCGGCGCTGCCCTACGAGCACGCCTCGCGCGAGGAGTTCGACGAGGCCCTCGCCGACCCCGCGCTCCGCCTCTCCCCGAAGGCGGAGCCCGCCGAGCTCGCGGACTGGGTCTCGCGCTTCGCGGGCGTCGGGCTCCGCGGCGAGCCGACCGCCCTCCCGATCAACCGCCAGCGCCTCTCCGCGCTCTGGGAGATTCCGCTCGAGGACCCCGCCGCGCGCGCCTACGCGTTCCGCTTCGACCCGGGCCACGCCGGCCAGGCCGCCGCGCAGGCCGCGTGGTTCGTCGCGATCCTCCGCGTGCCCGCCGCCGCCCTCCCCTCGGACAACGGCGCCGCCGACCGCCAGCTGCGCAACGGCTTCCTCTCCTCGATCCGCGCGCTCGGCCGCTTCTCCGCCGCCGCGACGGACCCGAAGGCGAAGCCCCGCGCGCGCCCCGACGCCGAGATTCCCGAGGACGCCCGCCGCGCCGCCGCGCGCGCCACGATCGAGCTGCTGGACGACTGGTGGCACATGGACTCGCCGCACTACATCCTGCTCTCCGACATCCAGGGCGCGACCGCCCAGGCCGACCGCCTGCTCGGCGTCCTCGAGGCGCTGCGCCCGCGCTACGCGGCGCTCGTCCCGCGATTCCCGAGGGCGGAGGAGCCGACGAGCGTCGTGCGGTTCTTCCGCGACGACGACGAGTTCGTCCGCTACTTCGAGGGGACGCCGCTCGCGCTCGCCGTCGAGCGCACCGCCGGCTTCTACGACGGCGGCCGCCGCGAGCTCGTGATCCGCCCGGCCAAGAGGGAATGGGGCGGCCCGGAGCACATGGAGGCGACGGTCCGCCACGAGGGCTTCCACCAGTGGCTCCACGCGGCGTGGCCCGGCGCCGAGGCGCCGACGTGGTTCAACGAGGGCACGGCGGAGGTCTTCGAGAGCTTCGTCCCGCGCGGCGCGGGCGGGTCGTTCGAATGGAGGGAGCAGGAGTCCGCCGCGCGCTGGCTCGAGGACCTCGCGAAGAACCGGGACGCCGACTGGACCGCGCTGCTGCGCGCGACGCTGCTCGCCGACCAGCGCGCCTTCTACAACCCGCCGCACTTCGGCGGCGACGTGCGGAAGAGCTACGCCTTCGCGTACGGCCTGATGTACTTCCTCCACCGCGGCGCGCCGCTCGTGCGCAACCAGCCCTGGAAGGACGTCCTCCCGACGCTCTATCGCGCCCTCTACGAGTCGCCGCGCGACCCCGCCGGCGCGACGTGCGCGGCATTCCAGCTCGGCCCGAACGGCGCCGACACCGCCTTCCTCGAGAAGTTCGCCGCCGACCTGCGCGCCTTCTGGCGCGCCTCCTCCGCCCGCCAGAACGCCCGCAACGCGAAGCTTCCGTAGCGGACACGCCCGCCCCCGGTCACGGCCGCTTGTCCGCGGCCGGAGGGAGCCATCCGGCGGCGGCCTCGACCGTCGTCCGAGCCCGGAACCCGCCCCAGACGAGGAGCCGCCCCGGCGGAACGGCTCGCGCGAGCCGGACCGGACGGCCGTCGCGCCCCAGGAACGCCACGTCGATCGGGAACCGCATCCCGACCGTATGCACCGCCCCGCACCGGGGAAACGCCATCGCCTCCCCCCGCGCGAGGCCGTCGCGCCCGAGCAGTCCGCGGAGGCGGTCACGCGTGCGTTCCGCCCACGAACAGCGCTCCACGGGCGGCAATCCTTCGATTTCGAGCCGGGTCGTCCTCACGGCGGCGGAGTCTACCATGCCGCCGCGCCTCGCCGCAAGCGCCCAATCCGGCTTCGCCGTCCGATCCGAGTCACGGCATCCAAATTTGGGAGCACAAAAAGGGAGGCCGCGGCGACGCGTCGCCGCGGCCTCCCGGGGTCGCTCCGCTGGGGCGGCTATTCGAAGAGCCAGGTCGAGAGGTAGCGCTCGCCGGTGTCCGGGAGGAGGGCGACGATGCGCTTGCCCGCGAATTCCGGCTTCTTCGCCAGCTCGAGCGCGGCGTAGAGCGCGGCGCCGGAGGAGATGCCCACGAGGAGTCCCTCCTCCTTCGCCGCCGCGCGCGCGGTCGCGCCGGCGTTCTCCGCCGAGACCGGGATCACGCCGTCGTAGATCTTGGTGTCGAGCGTCTTCGGGACGAACCCCGCGCCGATGCCCTGGATCTTGTGCGGGCCGGCGTGGCCCTCGGAGAGCACGGGCGAGGTGTCCGGCTCCACGGCGAAGACCTTCACCGCCGGGTTCGCCTCCTTGAGCGCCTTGCCGACGCCGGAAAGCGTGCCGCCCGTGCCGACGCCCGCGACGAAGACGTCGACCCTGCCGTCCGTGTCGCGCAGGATCTCCTGACCGGTCGTGCGGTAGTGCCTCTCCGGATTGGCGGGGTTCTCGAACTGCTGCGGGATGATCGAGTTCGGCGTGGCCGCGTGCAGCTCCTCCGCCTTCGCGATCGCGCCCTTCATGCCGTCCTTGCCGGGCGTGAGCACGAGCTGCGCGCCGTAGGCCGCCGCGAGCTTGCGGCGCTCGACCGACATCGTGTCGGGCATCGTGAGGACGAGCTTGTAGCCCTTCACCGCGGCGACGAGCGCGAGGCCGACGCCGGTGTTGCCGCTCGTCGGTTCGATGAGCGTGCCGCCGGGCTTGAGGACGCCGGCCTGCTCCGCCGCCTCGATCATCGCGAGCGCGATGCGGTCCTTCACGGACCCGCCCGGGTTGAAGTACTCGACCTTGACGACCACCTCCGCGGCGCCCTGGTTGAGCTTGCGGATGCGGACGAGCGGCGTATTGCCGACCAGTTCGGTAGTGTTTTCGTGGATGTTGGCCATGGTGTTGCCTCCGTTGGTTGATTTGTTGTTTTGGAAGGTGCGTACGTTCGTGGTTCGGGCCCCTTTCGGGGTTAATCACAACCGTTTCGGTTGCGAATGGCGCGGGAGTCTAGACGAACGCGCCCCGAATGTCAAGAGGAAAGTTGCGGTGCTCCGGAGCGGCCGCGCCCGGCACCGGGCAGGCCGAGAGGCGCGTGGCGGGGTCCGCACCCCGCCACGCGCCGGAATGACGTCTTTTCCGATTGACATTCGGTGGCGGATGATGATACTACCCGGGTACGCGTCTCACCGCGAAGACGCGAGCCGACGTTCCGCCATGAAGATCACCGCCAAATCGCGCTACGCGCTGCGCATCCTGCTGGACCTCGCCGTGTCCGGCGCGAAGGGACCGCGCACCATCAAGGAGATCGCCTCCTCGCAGGGCATCTCGGAGAAGTTCATCAGCCGCATCGCCGTGCCGCTGCGGCGCGCGGGGCTGGTGGCGACCGAGCGCGGCGTGAAGGGCGGGCTCCGCCTCGCCCGGTTCCCCGCGAAGATCACGCTGCTGGACATCGTGACGGCGACGGACGGCCCGCTCGCGCTCGTGCACTGCCTGGGGCGGCCGGGCGTCTGCAAGCGGCAGGGGCGGTGCGCGGCGGAGAAGGCCTGGGGCGGCGTGAACGAGGCGCTCGCGTCCGCGCTGCGGCGGACGACGCTCGCCGCCGTCGCGGCCGACCAGCGCCGCCTCGCCCCGCCGGTTCCGGCGGAGCCGGACTACTGCATCTGATTCCGAAGCGCGATTCCGGGATTCCGCAAAAGGGCTTGGAAGGAACGGGAATGTGTGGTAGTATTCCCTTCCCGCAAACCCCACGCCGGAGAGTTGCGCAGTGGTAGCGCGTCTGGTTTGGGACCAGAAGGTCGGGGGTTCGAATCCCCCCTCTCCGACCAGTTTCCTTCCGCGGAACACGACACGACATGACAACCCCAGAAGAAGCCCGCAAGATCCTCGAAGAAGCCGGCCAGTCCCACGTCCTCGCGTTCTGGGACCGGCTCGACGCCGCCGCGCGCGAAAGCCTGCTCGCGCAGATCGGCCGCATCGACTTCGCCGCCGTCGCGAAGCTGCGCGGCGTCCTCGCGGACGCGGGGGCCAAGGCCGCCCCGGCGGCCGTCGCGCCGATGGAGCCGGCGCCCGTCGTGGAGCTCGCGGGCGGCGAGCTCGCCG
>CACWKU010000067.1 GCA_902761575.1 uncultured bacterium | reverse complement strand
GACGACCATCGGGGCGTTGTGGAACATGTTGGCGCGCGCATGTGCGTAGCCCGAGTACTGGGTGCCGGCCATGGGATGGCACCCGACGAAGGTCCATGCATGCTCGTCGGCGAGGGCGAAGCAGGCGTCGCAGACGTGGCGCTTGACGCCCACCACGTCGATGACGATGGCACCGGGGGAGATGAGGCTGGCCTGTTCGCGCAGCCAGGTGATGCTTGCCTCGGGGTACCCGGCGAGGACGATCAGCTCGCAGGTCGGGATGGTCCCGGGGTCAAGCTCGCCGTCGACCGTGTCGATCATGGCGAGCTCGAGGGTGGCGTGCGTGCGGTTGTATGCGTAGACCTCGGTGCCGCCCTGGTGGAGGGCCTTGGCGAACGAGCCGCCCATGAGACCGAGACCGACGATGCCGACGCGTCCGGGCACAAAGGTCGCGTTGGCGGGGATGCTGGGGTGCTCGATGGTCATGGTGCTACCCCAGATCTGCCGTGATGGCCTCGCGGATGAGCGCGATGCGGCGCATGGCGTCGGCGAACTGCTCGGGGACGAGCGCCTGGGCCCCGTCCGACCATGCCTTGCTCGGGCAGTCGTGCACCTCGATCTCGAGGCCGTCCGCGCCGACCGCGACCGCGGCGAGCGCGAGAGGCTCCACGTAGGCGGCGACGCCCGCGGCGTGCGACGGGTCGACGAACACGGGCAGGTGCGTCCGCTCCTTGAGCACCGGGATCGCCGAGAGGTCGAGCGTGTTGCGCGTCGCCGTCTCGAACGTCCGGATGCCGCGCTCGCACAGCACGACGTTCGGGTTGCCCTCCGAGAGGATGTACTCGGCGCTCATCAGCAGCTCCTGGACGGAGTTGGAGAAGCCGCGCTTGAGCAGCACCGGCAGGCGCGAGCGCCCGACCTCCTTCAGGAGCTCGAAGTTCTGCATGTTGCGGGCGCCCACCTGGATCATGTCGGCGTACTCCTCGAACAGGTCCATCTGCGCGGGGTTCGTGATCTCCGTGACGACGGGCAGCCCCGTCGCATCGCGCGCCTCCTTGAGGTAGTGCAGCCCCTCGGCCTTGAGTCCCTGGAACGCGTAGGGCGAGGTCCGCGGCTTGAACGCGCCGCCGCGCAGCATCGCCGCGCCGGCGTCCTTCACGGCCGCGGCGATGCGGACCACGCCGTCGCGCGACTCGACGGAGCAGGGGCCCGCGCACACCACGACGCGCGGCCCGCCGATGGCGACGCCGCGGACCTTCACCACGGTGTCGTCCGGATGGAACTTGCGGTTCGCGCGCTTGTAGGGCTCCTGCACCTTGACGACGCGGTCGACCTCGTCGAGGCCGGCCACGTCGCGCTCGGGGACGCGGGACGTGTCGCCGACCAAACCGACGACGGTCTGCTCGCTGCCGAAGATCGGGTTGGTCTGGATGCGGTACTTGCCTTCGAGCAGTTCGCACAGCGCGTCGACCTTGTCGCGCGTCGTGCCATGTTTGAGGACGAGAATCATGGTGGTTTCTTTCGGTTGCGGTTGGAGAGGTTCTCAAGTTCGAAGCCGCCTTCGGCGGCGTTCTAAGGCGGCTGCGCCGCCGTTCGGAAGTTCGCGCCTGTTCCGCTTCTCAAACGGCGAACGGCGCCTGGGTTCTCGCCCGGGCGCCGTTCCGTTTTGCGGGTTCCGCGTTCGCGGAGGTCCTGCTAGGAAGCGACGGCGCCCGGGCCGGCAAAGAAGAAAAACCACTTTGCCTGTCCGTCGAAGGGAAATCGGGCGGCGTCGCGTTGCATGACGGGGCGCAATTCTCTCATTTCCGTCCGCGGAACGCAAGCGGAAAGTTTGAAGCCGCCCGCGCCGCGCGGCGCGGCGGCTTCGGCGCTTCATCGGCGCGTGGCGGAGTCCGAACCCCGCCACGGCCGGTCAGGACGGGTCGGCGCGGCGGCGCTCCGCGATGTAGTAGAGCGTCGGGACGAGGACCAGGGACACGACGGAGGCGAGGGCGAGGCCGCCCACGACGACGAGCCCGAGCGGGCGCCAGGTCGCGGAGCCATCGCCGTGGCTCGTCGCCATCGGCATCATCCCGAGCACCGTGGTGCAGGTGGTGATCATCACCGGGCGCAGGCGCTGGCGGCCGCCCTCGACGATGGCCTCGCGCAGCGCGCGGCGGGTTTCGCGCGAAACCCGCACCACAAGCGCAGTTGGCGCGGCTCATGCCGCGCCAACTGCTGCGATTGGGTTCAACTGTTGTCCAATCGATTAAATCTATCACCGAGGTTGGGCAACAAGGATTCCGGGGCTCAGATTTCTGTCCTCATTTTCTCGTTCCGATTCATCCTTGAATATCAGTCCCGATTCAACAATCTCTGGCCGCTCATTCAGAATTTTGACGAAATCCTTGAGCCCGATTCCTTTATTGTTGCCAGGAAACTCAAGGGTAAATAGTTCCATGAGAACGGGGGAATCATCCGTCTTTGAATAGCGACGATCATCGAATGTCATGTCGGGCATCACGACATTCCGTTGCCATCTCAAAAGAGGAAATGCGCTGATCCATCTGTTGTTTGCAGGATCTTCCTTCATGAGCAATTCGACATCACCGGGCAAAATGATCATTTTTGTCTTGATCCCTGCCGCTTTCAGTTTTTTCTCGGCCGACATCATTTTGCAGGTGAATGAATAGTGCCGTTTTGCTTCTTCCGGTTGGGATGCTTCCATCCAAGCATCGATAGCCTCCTTTGGGGCGGCGATCAGAAAGACCGTGTCATCTATTCTCCCTCCCTTGACGACCCTTTCGCCTTGTCCGAATTCTGGCTCTTGCCAGAAAGCCAATCTTGATTCAACAACAGCCGAAAGGCCGTTCAATTTGCCTGTAAACTCCTTGAACGAGACTGGTCCCCTTGAGACGGAGCCCTTTGAACTATTATCCGTTCTGTCCACCATGAAGAAGTTGGATTTATATTTTGTCCATGCAGGTCTTCTATCATTGGGATCGTCATTTCTCTTTACCATTAGAACAGGCGTTTCATCGGATGCGGGTTCGTTTGAGACCAGTATGCTTTCGGCCCCCGACAAAACGGCTTCCAACTGCCATTTCAAAAGCGGAAACTCGCTAACCCACAAGCCATGTTCCGAATCTTCCTTCATGAGCAATTCGATGTTATCGGGCAACATGAGCATTTTCGTTTTGATCCCCTTGGCCAGTAACTCATTTCCGGCTTTGCGCATCTTGTTGGTGAACAGGAAGTGCCGCATGACGGTTTTCGCGACCTTCTGCCGTTCCGTATCGAGGATGTCGAACACCTCGAATCGGGATTGGTCCCATCCTTTCGGGAACAGTTTGGCGACAACGCCGTCCGCCGTCCTGTATTTCCGCGGAACGTTGGCTTTGTCACCGAAGAACAGACGCTCTTCGTCACTCTGGAAAATCGAATCGACTTCTCCTTCGATTACTTCCTTGATGTTGTTCCATTCAACGATTCCGAAATATTGTAGCATCTGGATTTCGACCGTGTCGAAGTTGTTCGGCCAACTCGTTATGACATTGAGCGCCTTGGGGGTGAAACACATCTTGAAGACTTCGCCGTTCTCCCAATTGTATTCGAAAAAGAGCTGTTCCCCATTCAACCCGTAGTGGTCGCGGAGCGTTTTGAAGTCGGCGGCCGACATGCCCGTGTAGAATCCGAAAAAGTTTAGGCTTTTGAACTTGGAAGCGTTTTCGGCAGCTTTGATGATATTCTCCGCTTTGCCGGTCCGTTTCCCTTCGTTCGCCACCAGAATCGGATAATCTCCGGAAGACACCGCGATTTTGATGGAGCCGTCGTCTTCTGGGTTCGTCCCCGGTTCGAAAATCTGGCCGAGGGCGCAGAGAATGACGAGGAGTCCGACGACCGAACCGACGACGGCGAACTTGCGGCCTTCGGTCTTGAGGCCGAGCGCGCTGAAGAGCAGGGCGCCGAGGCCGAGGACGAGGCAGACGAGGCCGAAGAAGGAACTCGACGTGACGAGGAGAAGGAGCAGAAGGACGACCGAGGCGGCGAGACCGACGACGGCGAGGTCCTTGCCGGAGCGGAGCGTCTCGGGCTTCTTCCAGAGCGAGGCGGGATTCTTCTTCGTCTCCGCGAAGGCGTCGCGCAGTTCCGCTTTGAAGTCGTGCGTCTTGAGACTCTCCTTCAGGTTCTTCACGCCTTCGGCGGCCTTGCGGGCGTCGCCCTTGAAGTCGTGTTCCTTCGCCTTTTCGGCGAGCGAGGCGAGCTTTTGTTTCGCCGCGTCAAGTTTGCTTTCGTTGGCAGCGGAGACCGGAGTGGGTTCCGTCGCGGGCGTCTTGTCGGATGCTTGTTCGTCCATCTCGTGGGTTCCTTTTGCCTTGGCGTTTGGGGGTGGAAACCGGATTCCGACGACAAGGCAAAAGAAAGCGCCTTCCTCCGGTGTCTCCCTGCAGGCTCCGTGGAGTGGCCTCTGTGAAAACACGTGAAGGAAGGCGCGCCTTCTTGGCGCTGGCTTCCGCTCGTGTCGTTCACAGAAAATCTTTCCACGGATTCGCAGGGACGACTCTTGCAGAATTGCAAGTTGGTTAGTTTGTTCTCAAAGGGTGCTGGGTGGCGGTTGGGTCCTCAATGCGCAATGCAAAAAGGTGGAAGGAGTCTCAGAGAAAGTCCTTCAGGTTGTCGGGCGGAGGCGGAACGTCCGGAAGCGAAGCGACGAGAGGTGCCAAGACCTTTTCCAGAACCGGCAAGTCGTTGACGAGCGCGTTCCAGACGATGTCGAAGTCAATGTTGGCATAGTCGTGGACGAGCCGGTGCCGCAAACCCGCCCAGCCCTTGAAGTCGATTTCCGGGTGGGCTGCGCAAATCGCTTCGGAGACGTTGTTCGCGGCTTCTCCGATCAACTGGAGATTATAGAGAACCAACTCCGACTTGTCGTCGCCTTCGCGGAGCATGGAGCGCTCCAGTCCGGCTTTCAGTCCGTTCAGCCGCGACACGCCCCGCATCATGTGCTCGAGACGCGCCGCGTCGCGGTAGTCCGCACCGCCGCTTCTCATATCGCGACCGCCTCCCTGCAGACCCTGTCCGCAAAACGGGGCGACACCGGCAGAACGCCCGACGAAACCACGTCGACCGGCCGGCCGACCATGCGGGAGATTCCGGCCTCGATGGCGTCGTAATCCCTGAAACTCGCGCCGGAGGAGAACTTGACAAGAACGTCCACGTCGCTGTCGGGGCGCTCTTCCCTGCGGGCGCACGAACCGAAGACCCAGAGCTTTTCGGCTCCGTGCCTTTTCGCGATGGCGTAGATTTCGTCCCGTTTCGCGCGGATTTCGTCAAGCATGCACATTGCGTTCCCTTTCCAACACCTGCGAGTCTACCACAGCCCGGCCCGGAAGGGAAGCGGGAAATAGCGAATGTTTGAAGCCGCCTGCGCCGCGTCCGCGGCGCGGCGCCATCCGGCCGACGCAAGCGGACCACGCGCTCCGCCCTTGCGGGGGACGCGGGGCGCGTGGTAGACTCCGCGCCCATGCAACCCACGGAGACAAGCGGCGACCTTTCCGCGCTGCGCGCCGGCATCGACCGGTGCGACGAGGAGCTCGTCGCGCTGCTGCGCCGGCGCATGGAGATCTCCTCGCGCGTGGCGGCCAGCAAGGCCGGCACCGGGAAGCCCGTGCGCGACCCGGAGCGCGAGGCGGCCGTCGTCGCCCGCGTCCGCGCGCTCGCCGGAGCCGACCTCGCCGCCGCCGCCGAGTCGCTCGTCACGACGCTCATGCGCACCTCGCGCGAGCGGCAGTACGACATCCTCCTGGCGAAGGACGCCGAGGCGCTTCGCGCCGACACCGGCCTCCCGAAGCGCGCGGAAGGCTCGCTCGCGGGCGTCCGCCGCGCCGCGTTCGCGGGCGACGCCGGGTCCTGGTCCGCCGCCGCCGCGCGGAGGCTCTTCCCCGACGCGGAGCCCCTCCCCTCCCCTTCCTTCGCCGCCGCGTGCGACCTCGTCACGGACGGACGCGCGGACGCCGCGGTGCTGCCGCTCGCCAACACGACGGGCGGCCCGGTGGACACCGTCTACCATCTGCTGGAGCGAAACCTGCGCATCGTGCGGTCCGTCGATCTGGCGGTCCGCCACTGCCTCGCGGCCGTCCCGGGCGCGGCGCTCGCGGGCGTCCGCACCGTCTCGAGCCACCCGCAGGCGCTCGCGCAGTGCTCCCGCGCGATCCGCGAAGGCGGCTGGAGGGCCGAGCCCGCGGAGAACACCGCCTTCGCCGCGGCCGAGGCCGCGCGCCGCGCGGACCCGGCCTTCGCCGCGATCTGCTCGCCCGCCGCGGCGCGCGAGCACGGCCTCGCGATCCTGCGCGAGGACGTCTGCGACACGGGCGTGAACGCCACGCGGTTCGTGGCGGTGTCGCGCGAACTTCTGGTGACGCCCGACGCCTCGCGCCTGAGCCTGCTGCTGCGCCTCCCGGACCGGCCCGGCGCGCTGGCGGCGACGCTGGACGTCTTCGTCGACCGCGCGCTCAACCTCTCGTCGATTTGCTCGCAGCCCGTGCCGGAGCGGCCCTGGGAATACGCGTTCTTCCTCGACGTCGAGGCGCCCGCGCTCGCCCCCGCCGCCCTCTCGGCGGTCTTCCAGCTCTCCCGCGAGCTTCCCTTCCTGCGCCTCCTCGGCTGGTACGGGGCCTGAGCGCCGCTTTTCCGGAGCCGCGATTTTGCGGTTCCCTTTCCGGGGGCGTTGTGGTAGACTGCGCGCCCGTTCGCGGGTCGCGCGCCCGCGGGGCTTCTTTTGTCCCGCGTGGTTTCCCTCCCGCCGCACGACAACCCGATTCCTCCCATGAGCGAAGCCAAGAAGACCGATTCCCTCTCCCTCACCGACCTCTCCGCGCGCATCGTCGCCGAGGCCGAGAACGAAACGCCCGACACCGCCAAGATCCTCGGCTGGGTGCAGGACGTCGCCGCCCTCGTCGGCGCGGGCCGCAGCGAAGCCGAGCAGCAGCTGCGCGACCAGACGTTCCTCGTCGCCGAGCAGAGGCTCGTCGACCTGCACGACGTCCCCTCGCTCATGCGCCTGCTCTCGATCAAGGCCCGCTGGACCGGCAACCGCCCGCTCTACGGCACCGAGTGCTCCACCGTGCTCTCCTCCGCCACCAAGGACCGCCTGATCCTCGCCAAGATCGCGAGCGCCGACTTCGGCAAGCGCCGCCCGCTCGAGTCGCTCGACCGCCTCGCCTTCCTCCTCGCCCTCCAGCCCGGCGTCGCGGTCGTCGACCGCCGCTGGGGCTACGGCACCGTGAAGCGCGAGGACGACTTCTACCGCAACGCGGAGGTCGTCTTCGACCGCGACGGCGCGCCCCGCACGATCGGCTTCGGCTTCGCGCCCGACTCGCTCTCGATCGTCCCGCCCACGCACCTCCTGGCCGTCCGCCACGCGGACGAGGCCGCCTTCGCGAAGCGCTGCGCGGAGAAGCCCGGCGAGATCGTCCGGCTCGCGCTCGAAAGCTACGGCGACATGACGGTCGCGAAGCTCCAGACGACGCTCGAGACGTTCGCGCTGCCGAAGGGGACCGAGTGGAAGAAGTTCTGGGCGTCCGCCCGTTCCCAGCTCGCGAAGGACCCCGCGGTGAGCGTCCCGCCCGCCGCGAAGAAGAACGCCCCCGTCGAGCTCCTCCGCGAAGGCGCGAAGGATTCCGCGGCGAAGGACGGCGGCGCGACCTCGCGCCTGGCCGCGTGCCGCGACCCGAAGGAGGCGCTGGAGCTGGCCGCCGCCATGCTCCGCGGCGCCGGCGAGGGAGGGCTCTCCCCCGAACAGCGCGCGGCCTTCGAGGACCGCCTCTCGTTCGTGATGAAGTCCTCGGTCGCCGACCGCCGCCTCGGCAACCGCGGCAAGTTCCAGGCGATCCTGCTCGCGCTGCAGTCCGGCGCGAAGACGCTCCCCGTCGCGTTCGGCGGCGGCGCCGCCGCGCGCAACCTGCTGCTCGACGAGTTCGCGTTCGCGGACGCCGACTGCCAGTCCGTGGACCTCGTCGCCACCGCCTCGCGCCCCGACCTGCTGCTCGACGCGGCCAGGACGCTCCCCGCCACGCAGATGGAGCCGCTCCTCGACGCCCTCCCGCTCGCGACGGACGCCGAGGTCGCCTCGCGCCTCGCGGCGATCGCGCCGCTCATGCCCTCGGGCCTCGTCGACCACCTCGCGCCGCGCCTCCTGCTCGGCTCCGGCGCGGAGGCGTTCCGCGCGATGCTGCTCGACCAGTTCCGGCAGGACCACGTCTACAACCCCGACGCCGAGGCGCAGAACGAGTTCGAGGACGCCGATCCGGCGGACGACGGCGCGGCGGACGACTTCGGGCTCCCGAAGGCCGACGGCCTCTCGCTCGCGCTCCTGCGCTGGGTCTGCCACGCGATCTCCTCCGAGAAGTGCGGCAAGGCGCTGCGCGCGATCGTTTCGCCCTTCGCCGTCGTCTCGCTCGCGAGCGTCGCGCTCGGGTTCCCCGCCGAGAAGGAGAACCTGCGGATGCGCAACGACCTGAAGAAGCTCTTCGTCGCCGGCCGCCGCAGCACCGACCCGAAGACCAGGGGCATCGAGGTCGACGAGGGCTGCAAGTGGCTCGTCCCGCTCATGGAGGAGATGTCCCCCGAGGAGCGCGCCTCCGTCTTCCTGCGCGTCCAGGCCGTGGACGGCATCTGGGAGCCGCTCAAGAAGCGCAACCTCGTCGCCAACCTCCTCGCGAAGTGGGCCGAGCTCGGCGCCAACGTCCCGAAGGAGCGCCCGCCCGAGGCCAAGGGATTCTTCGTCGAGAACGCGACGAGCACCCGCACCTACCGCGAGCGCGAGTCGCAGTACCGCTACCTCATGGACGTCGAGATGCCCCAGAACCGCAAGGACATCGAGTTCGCCAAGGGCTTCGGCGACCTCTCCGAGAACTTCGAGTACGAGAGCGCGCGCAACAAGGAGCGCGAGCTCGTGGCCCGTCAGGCCAAGCTCGAGGAGGAGCTCCAGCGCGTCTCCGCGTTCGACTTCTCGACCGTCGAGCAGAACGGCCTCGTCGGCCTCGGCTCCCGCGTCGTCGTGGAGCTGCCCGGCGGCGCCGAGAAGGTCTTCTCGATCCTCGGCGAGTGGGACAGCGAGCCCTCGCTCGGCATCCTCTCGTGCAGCACGCCGCTCGCGCGCGCGCTCCTCGACTGCCGCGAGGGCGACACCGTGGAGCTCCCCGCCGAGAACGAGGAGGGCACCGTCGAGGGCGTCGTGAAGTCCGTCGGGGCGCTCTCCGAGGACATCCTCGCCTGGTCCCGGGGCTAGCGCGCGATGGCCGTCCCGCCCCCCAACGCCGCCTCCGCCCGCGCCCTGCGCGAGCGGAGGGCACAGCTCGACCGTCTCCTCTCCGAGGAGCTCCCGCGCAACCGCCGCGAGATCCAGGAGGCCAAGGAGTTCGGGGACCTCTCCGAGAACTTCGAGTACGAGAGCGCGCGCAACCGCGAGCGCCAGCTCCTCGCGCGTCTCGAGACGCTCCAGCGCGAGATCCGCGAGGCCGCGGAGTTCGACTTCTCGCTCGTCGAGGCCGGCGAGGAGGCCGCGCCCGGAACGCGCGTCGAGCTGCGGTTCGAGGACGGCACCGAACGCGTCCTCAACATCCTCGGCCTCTGGGACTTCGACGAGGAGCTCTGCGTCATCTCCGCCCACGCGCCGCTCGCGCAGCTCGTGATCGGGCGGAAGGCGGGCGACTCCGTCTCCGTCCCCGACCCGGACTTCGACGGCGAGTACCTCGCCGCGGAGATCGTCTCCGTCGGCCCCCTCCCGCCCGAGGTCCTCGCCTGGGCGCGATAGGTCGCCAGCACGCGTCGATCGCGCGCACCTCGCCGTGGCGGGGTGTGGGCCCCGCCGCGGCGCCTCGAGTCGCGAATGCCGGCGCTAGAGCGGTTTCACTTTTTCTGTAGCCACGGAACGACACGGAACTTCACGGAACTTCCGCGTTGTTCCGTGTTGTTCTGTGGCTACGGTTTTTCGAGAACCGCTCTAGAGCGTCCCCGCAAGGCGCGCGTTGCACGCCCGGGCCGCGGCGCGACCCTCGCCCATCGCGAGGATCACCGTCGCCGCGCCGAGCACGATGTCGCCGCCGGCGAAGACGTTCCGCATCGTCGTCTCGTGGTTCGCGTCCACGACGATGTGGCCCTTCCTGTCGACCTCGATCTCCGACGTGGTCTGCGGGATGAGCGGGTTGGACGCGTTGCCGATCGCAACGATGACGCAGTCGACGTCGACGACGTGCTCGCTCCCGGCGACCGGCACCGGGCTGCGGCGCCCGCTCGCGTCGGGCTCCCCTAGCTCGTAGCGCAGCACCTCCATCCCGGTCACGACGTCGTTCTCGTCGCCGAGGATTCGCGTCGGGTTGCAGAGCAGGTGGAACTCGACGCCCTCCTCCTTCGCGTGGGCGACCTCCTCGACGCGCGCCGGCATCTCGGCCTCCGTGCGGCGGTAGACGAGCATCACCTTCTCCGCGCCGAGGCGCAGCGCGGTGCGCGCGGCGTCCATCGCGACGTTGCCGCCGCCGAGGACCGCGACCTTCCTCGCGTGGTAGAACGGCGTGTCGGCGTGCTCCTCGTCGAACGCCTTCATCAGGTTCGAGCGCGTGAGGTACTCGTTCGCGGAGAAGACGCCGATCAGGTTCTCGCCCGGGATGCCCATGAAGCGCGGGAGCCCCGCGCCGGACCCGACGAAGGCGGCGTCGTAGCCGTCCTCGGAGAGGAGCTTGGCGAGCGGGCGCGAGCGGCCGACGATGAAGTCCGTGCGGACCTCGACGCCCATCGCCTGCAGCCCCTCGATCTCGCGCTGGACGATCGCCTTCGGGAGGCGGAACTCGGGGATGCCGTAGGAGAGCACGCCGCCGCCCTTGTGCAGCGCCTCGAAGATCGTGACGTCGTGGCCCGCGCGGCGGACGTCGCACGCGAAGGCGAGCGAGGCGGGGCCGGCGCCGACGACGGCGACCCGCTTCCCGGTCGCGGGCGCGACGGCGGGCGGCGCGGCGTCGCCGCGCTCGCGCTCGAGGTCCGCGACGTAGCGCTCGAGGCGCCCGATCGCGACGGACTTCTGCACGTCCTTGGCGATCTTGCCCACCGTGCAGCCCTTCATGCACTGGCGCTCCTGCGGGCAGACGCGCCCGCACACGCTCGGGAGCAGGCTCGCCTCCTTGATGACGCCGATCGCGCGCCGGTCGTCGCCCTCGGCGATCGCCTTGACGAAGCGCGGGATGTCGATCGAGACGGGGCAGCCCGCCGTGCAGGGCTTCGTGGGGCACTGCAGGCAGCGCTGCGCCTCGAGGCGCGCCATCGGCTCGGTGTAGCCGAGCGCGACCTCGCGCATGTTGCGGATGCGCGCCTTCGGGTCCTGCGAGGGCATCTCTCGCTGCGCGATCTTCGCGCGCTGCGCGGGCTTGAGGGCGGCGAGGTCGCCCAGCGCGGCGAGTTCCGCGCGGGCGGCGGCGTCGAGCTGCTGGAGGTTGTCGGTGGGTTCGTTCATGGGAAACGGAAGTTGATAGGTTGAAGGGGTTGAAGAGGTTGAAGGGGTTGAAGGGGTTGAAGAGGTTGAAGCAGACAACCTTTCAACCTTTCGACTTCTCAACCTGCTTCGCGGCGGCCGCGTCCGCGGCGGCCGCGAGGCGGCACTCGTGGTCGAGCTCGCGCTGTTTCGCGAGCGCCTCGAACGGCTTGAAGGCCTTCATGCGCTTGAGCATGTTGTCCCAGTCGACCTGGTGGCCGTCGAAGTCGGGGCCCTCGACGCACACGAATCGGATCTTGCCGCCGACGGAGACGCGGCAGCCGCCGCACATCCCGGTGCCGTCGATCATGATCGTGTTGAGCGAGACCATCGTCGGGATGCCGAAGGGCTTCGTCGTCGCCGCGCAGAACTTCATCATGATCGGCGGGCCGATCGCGATCACGCGGTCGGGCGGCGTCGCGCTCTCGCACAGCTCCTTGAGCGGGGCCGTGACGAGGTCCTTGCGTCCGTACGAGCCGTCGTCCGTGCAGACGATCACCTCGTCGGAGGCGGCGCGCATGCGGTCCTCGAAGATGAGCAGGTCCTTCGTGCGCGCGGCGAGGATGCTGGTCACGTGGTTGCCGGCGGCCTTCATCGCCTGGGCGATCGGGTGGATCGGCGCGACGCCGATGCCGCCGCCGCAGAGAACGACGCGGCCGAACCTCTCCACCTCGCTCGGCATGCCGAGCGGGCCGAGGACGTCGGCGAGGGCGTCGCCGACTCCGAGGCGGGCGAGCTTGAGCGTCGAGGCGCCGACGGCCTGGAAGACGACGGTGACGGTGCCGGCGGCCTCGTCGGCGTCGGCGATGGTGAGCGGGACGCGCTCGCCCCAGTCGTGGTCGACCTGGACGATGAGGAACTGGCCTGCCTTGTGCTCGCGCGCGATGTGCGGGGCCTCGAAGGCCATCTCGTAGACATCGGCCGAGAGCTGCTTCTTGAAGACGATCTTGTTCATGTGCGTATGCGGGGTTCGCGAACGGGCGGGCATTCTACCAAAGACCGAGCTCGGCGTGTAGTGAAAAAATGCGCTTGACTCCCCTCCCCTCCTTTTGGTAGCATCCCCATCCGTTGCGCGTCACCACGCCCCTATCGTCTAATGGTTAGGACGCCAGGTTCTCATCCTGGTAATCGGGGTTCGATTCCCCGTGGGGGTGCCACCTTCCGGACGCCCGGGCCTCGCGGTCCGGGCGTCCGCGCTTTCCCACGCCTTGACTTGGGCGGCCGTTCGTCCTAGACTTTTCCGAGCCATGAACACCCCTCCCTCATCCCCCGTCGTCCCCGTCCCCAAGCGCGCCTCCTGGTCCGGCCAGCTGGCCTTCATCCTCGCCGCCGCCGCCTCGGCGATCGGCCTGGGCAACCTCTGGCGCTTCCCCTACCTCGCCGCGCAGTACGGCGGCGGCACGTTCATCGTCGTCTACCTCGTGCTCGTCGTGACCCTCGGCTTCACGCTGATGGTGACCGAGATCGCGATCGGCCGCATGACGCAGCAGAGCCAGCTCACCGCCTACTCGAAGCTCCACAGGGGCTTCGGGCCGCTGGGGCTCCTGGCGACGATCATCCCGGTCGTCATCGTCCCCTACTACTGCGTCATCGGCGGCTGGGTCCTGAAGTACTTCTGGACCTACGCGAAGATGGTGGCCAACCCGTCCGCCAACCCCTTCGCCGACGCCGGCGGATTCTTCGGCGGCTTCATCTCGGCGCCCTTCGCGCCGTTCGGATACGGCCTCGTCTTCATCCTCGTCTGCGCGCTCGTGATCGCGCTCGGCGTGAAGCACGGCATCGAGAAGTCGAACCTCGTTCTGATGCCGCTCCTCTTCGTGATGGCGATCGGCATCTCGATCTACGTGATGTGCCTGCCGGGCTCCGGCGAGGGCATCAGGTACTACCTTGTCCCGAACATGGACGCGCTCCGCGGCGCGAACGGATCGTTCTCCGTCGCGCAGCTGGCGAAGACCGTCCTCGGCGCGATGGGCCAGATGTTCTACTCGCTCTCGCTCGCGATGGGCATCATGATCACCTACGGCTCCTACATGCGCAAGGGCGACTCGATCGAGAAGTCGGTGCGCCGCATCGAGATCTTCGACACGCTCATCGCCATCGTCGCCGGCATGATGATCATCCCGGTCGTCTACATGTTCGCGGTGAAGACCGGCACGCCCGTCCACGAGGCGATGAACGCCGGCCCGGGCCTGATGTTCGTCACGCTACCGAAAGTCTTCGCGGACTTCGGGCGCACGGGCGCGTTCGTCGGCGCGACCTTCTTCCTCCTCGTCGCCTTCGCGGCGCTCACCTCGGCCATCTCGCTCTACGAGGCGTGCGTGGCCTCGGTGTGCGACCTGTTGGGCATGAAGCGCCGCAACGCGACGTTCTTCATGTTCTTCGTGATCGCGTTCCTCTCGATCTTCAGCGCGCTCGGCTTCGGCGTCTGGGGCAAGATCACGCCGTGCAAGATGGACTTCCTCACGTTCTTCGACTTCCTCACCAACTCGGTGCTGATGCCGATCGTCGCGATCGTGACCTGCGTCTTCGTCGGCTGGGTGATCAAGCCCAAGGCCATCGAGGACGAGATCCTCAAGGGCGAGCCGCGGTTCGTCGCCCGCGGCCTCTACAACGTGATGGTGAAATACGTCGCGCCGGTCCTCATCGGCGCGGTGCTGATTTCCGAGATCTGCCGCGGCCTCGCCGGCATCGGCATCGGCTCCTGGAAGATCTAGCCGCCCCGGCGGCCGTGCCGTGCGCCGGCGCGCGATTCCGTCGCGCGCCGGCGCCGTTCTTCACTGCAGGAAGGTATTGCGCCAGGCCGTCTTGTCGGGAACGACGTACTCGGCGTCCCAGCCGCCGCCGGGGCGCTCGAAGAGCGCGCAGCCCTGGAGGAACCCGACCCAGCTCGCGCTCTCGAACGGAAAGACGCCGAGCCCGCGCATCAGCGCGGCGAGGAAGATGTCGTGCGTCACGACGACCGCGCAGCGCGAGCCGAAGTCCGCGCCGTCGATCCAGTCCATCGCGAGGCGCGTGCTCTCCGGGATCGGGAGGTAGCCGCCCAGGGCCTCGCCGCGCATGAACATGTCGGTGAACTCGGCCGTGCCGTAGCGGCGGTAGCTGCGGTGCGTCTCGGGCATGTCCTCGATCCACAGCCCGGGCAGGCTGACCTCGTCGCTCTCGGCGACGGGCGCGCCGGCGCGGCCCATGCCCTCGGCGACCGTCGCCGCGGTGAGCATCGTGCGGCGGTAGCGCGAGGCGTGGAAGGACCAGTCCGCGGGGCGCCCCGCGGCGGCGACGTCGCGCCCGCAGGCGAGCGCCAGCGCGCGCCCGGCGTCGGTAAGGCCGAGCGTCTC
>CACWKU010000066.1 GCA_902761575.1 uncultured bacterium | reverse complement strand
CGCGGCCGTCCGCGCCGACCTGCTCGGCCCCGACCCGGACCGCGCCCCGCGCCTCGCGCCGGGCGGCGGCGCGCTCGAGATCGACCCGAAGCGCGGCACCTTCCTCCTCAGCACCCCGCGCACCTGCGGCGGCTTCGCCGAAGGCGGCCGCATCCGCGCCGGCGCGCTCGAGGCCGGACTCGGCGGCGCCCCCGCCACGCTGTGGGCGAGCGCGCTCGACGGAAAGCCGCTCGGCGAGTCCGGGCGCGTGCTCGTCACGCACCTCACCGACGTGCAGAACACGGGCGCCGTCTTCGGCGGCGACGGACGCAAGGTGCTCTTCGAATGGGGCGGCGTCCCGCACCTGATGGCGCGCGGCCGCGCGGAAGTCTCGCTCGCGCTCGCCGACCGCCCGTGGAAGGTCCACGCCCTCTCCACCGGCGGCCGCCGCCTGCGCGAAGTCCCCTCCGCCTACGCGGACGGCCGCCTCTCCTTCGTCGCCGACATCGCCGCGGAACCCGAGGCCGCGACGTTCCTCTACGAGGTCGTCAGCGACCGGTAGGAACGCGCCCGCGGCGCGTCCGCACGGCACCGTTGGCGCGAGCCCTCCGAGCTCCGCGCGCGGCGAACGGCGCCTTACTCCGCAAGGTCGACGATCGTCGCGTCGTCGGGGAACGGCCCCAATGCGTCCCGGAGACCATCGGGGCAGGGAACGACCTCGAATTCGTCCACCCGGATCTCGCCGGCGTCTCCATCGAGGGACACCAGCGCGTTGACGCCCTGGAGGTCGGGAAAGACACGGATGCGGTAGACGACCTCGAACGGTCCTGGAGGCAGGGCGATGTCGCCCATGTAGGGCCGCCCCCAGATCAGGATGGCGAGCCGCGCGGAGCCTCGAACGACGTCTCCCTTGACTCGGCAGGCGACAATGCTTCGATTCGTTCCGATCGGAAACGAACGCTTCCGAACCATGCACCAGCGGCGGTTTCTGCCCGCCCAGTCGTTCTCCGGATGATCCTGGACACGGAGAGTCCGCCGATAGAGAAACCGGTTCGGGTTCGGATCGTCGGTGTAGAGAATCGGAAACTTTAGGTCCGAGTAGCCTGTATTCCGGTGGAAGGCTTCAAACAGACCCGAAGGGGTTCCGGACAACACCCGGAAATCGCGTAGAAAACGAAGTCCCGCGAGGAGGCGAACGCCCTGGAAGCGCGAGGGAGGATCGCCCCGATCGACCGTCCGACCGGCGGCGAACGCAACGGAAAGAAGAACGGCGGCCGCGACCGCACGGACGACGGCGGCGCGACGCACGCACGCAAGGACGGACGTTCCGAACACAGCCGCCGCGAACACGGCGGCCGCCGCGCAGACGGAAGGCGTGCTTCCGTCGAAGAAGGAGGCGAAGGGCTCCCAGAAGGACTGCAGCAGGGGGAAGGTCCGGACGGGCGTCGGTGCCCGAAGCAGCTCCGTCTTCACAAGAAAGAACGAAAGCAGGATGAAGTATAGGACTGGAATCAGGCCGAGAAAGACCAGCCAGACGCGGCCGGGACGATCGGCTCGGGCGAGCGCGAGGGCAAGGCAGGGAATGAACACGGGGACGGCCGGGAAGAAGTACCTTCCGTTGAGACAGGCGCCGCTGAGCGCGGCGGGCGTGCAGCAGCAGCAGTAGAGGACGCCGGCGGCGGTGACGAGGGACATTCCGGCCCGACGGCCTTCCGCGCCGCCGCGGAACACGGCGCAGACGGCCGCGGCGATACCGGCGAACACGGCCGGGAAGACGGCCGCGACCCCGCGCCGATCCGCGAACATCGCGAGCATGGCGAGCGGCTCGCGTCCGGCGATCCGGGAGTAGTTGTAGGCCGACGTCCCGGAGTAGAAGGACGCATGGCATAGCCAGAGCGCGATCCAGCCCGCGAAACAGGCGGCGGTGTAGAGCGCCAGCCGGGGAAACTTGCGCGGCCAGAAGGGCTCGCCCCTCACCAGCAGGCCCTCGATGCCGAAGAATCCGGCGAGCGCGAGGGCCGTTGGGGCGAAGCGGACGTGGGCGACGGGAAGATAGGCGCAGGCGACGGCCGCGACGCACGTCGCGGCGATACGGCGGCGCGGGTCGTGCTGGGCGGCGAGCGCCCAGACGGCCCACGCGCAGAGCCCGAATCCGAGCATTTCGGGAAGAAAGGAGAGGGCGGTGTATATCCAGATGAACGAGAGTCCGACCAGCCCGGTCGTCAGGTTCGCCACCGGTTTCGGGGCGCCGTGAGCGAGGCAGGAGGCGCGGACGGCGACGATGGAGAACGCACCGAGAAGAGCACGCAGAATCGGATCGCCGAGCGAACCGAAGAGGAGAACGAGCGGCCAGGCGAGGAGCGGGAATCCGAACGAATGGTAGCTATGCACCCGACCCTCCGAATTGACCCGCATGTGCGATTGGCGGAGATACGCGGCGCGGACCATGGGAATGTCCGGCACGCGGTCCTTCTCCATCAGCGCGTCCATCCGGTCCGTAAGGTCGAGGTCTCCGCGTTCGACCAGGTTCGCGAGCATGAACCGATAGTGTTTCGTATCCCCGCCGCCACCGAAGCTGTTCGGGCTCACGAACCCGGCCCAGAGGGCGAACAGGAGGACGAACGTCGCGAAAAAGAGCGCCGCCGGCGCCCGGTTGCGCCGCCCCGCGGGAGCGGTGTCCGGATTCGCGAGGGCCTGCCGGAGGAAACGTTCAAGGCAAAGCGCGACGACGAGCGTGGTTCCGTAGGGAAGGGCAAGAGACGAGGCGGTTCCCCCGATCCATCCTCCCGCGTGGGAAAGTGCGACCGCGACGGGCATCCATGCGATCGGGCGGAGCGCATCCATCCGGCTCCCTTCCGGCAGGCGGCCCGTTCTTCGCCAGATGGCGAAAGAGAGGGCTACCGCGCCCGCGAGGACGGCGGGATATAGAATCCGGAACGGAGACCAGATCCAGCCCTGGACCACGATTCCGCTGCGCAGGACGACCGTCGCGGACAGCGGAAGCAGGATGGCGGCGGCCGCGAGGGCGAAGAGGAGAAGCAGGGCGGCCCGGATTCGTTCGGTTCTCTGTGTCATGGCCTGTCTTGTCGGTTTCGATTGTGCGGAGTGGGGTCGTCGCGTTCCGCGAAAGGGCGGCGAAGCCCGGCGCGGAGGCGGGAGCATGTTCGCGGAACGACCCGCGAGACGGAGAGAAAACGAAGGAAGGCCAACGGGCCCGCGCGGAAGGCCGTGCGAACAAACGGTCTCCAGGGAAGCGGCGCGCGGGCTCCGGCGGAAGCGAGGAACAAATCGGCCTCGACGCCAAGGCGGGCGATCCTTTCCCAGCGGTCCGCCGCGCGTTCCGGGACGACTTCCCGGACCGCGGGCAGGTGGCGCGCGAGAACGGCCTCGAGATCCGCGCGCATGGCGTCCCGGCGGACGGCGAAGTCCGCGAACGTCTGAGATCCCGCGTGGACGCGGAAGAAAGAAAGGGTCTCGGGGACGCGCAGGACGCCCCCGGCCCGCATCGCGCGCAGCCAGGCGTCCCAGTCGGCGGTGTAGCGGAGGGATTCGTCGAGCGGACCAATCCGTTCGAGCAGCTCCCGGCGGAGGGCGACGCCGGGGACGGAGAGGTTGTTCTGGACGATCATCGGCGGAAGGCAGCGTTCCGGCGGGGAGAACCCGGGGGGAAGCGGCGGTCTCCAGGTCCCGACTTGGCGGCCGTCCGGTCCGAGGAACGCCGTGTCGTTGGCGAGAAACCCGGCCCCCGGGGTCCGGTCGGCCTCCTCGCGGAGGCGGCGCAGGCGCGAGGGAGACCAGGCGTCGTCCTGGTGGAGGAACACGACCATGCGACCGCTGCACAGCCCGATCGCCTTGTTCGTCGAAGCAACCCAGTTCCCCCGGCGCGCTCCGTCGACGACGCGCAGAGGGAGGTCCCGCGCGGCCTCCTCGAGCATCTCGCGGGAACCGTCGGCCGACCCGTCGTCCGCGGCGACGGCCTCGAACCCTCCGGGGAACGGCTCCTGTGCGCGAAGGGACGCGAGGGCGGCGGGAAGGAACCGCGCCCCGTTGAACACGGGCATGACGACCGAGAAGAACGGGGCATCCGTCATCGCTCCTCCCGTGCCTCGAAATGCAGCTCGAGCATGCTCGTCATGAGCGCATTCATGACCGAAAGGGCTCCGGAGAGCAGAAGGACGAGCCCGAGCGAGCAGCGGCGGACGGCGAAGAGCGCGGCGCGGCCGGAGGACCACCAGTCGACCAGGACGGACGCGAAGACGGCCACGCCGACGAACACGGCGAGTCCGCCGACGACGAGCCAGCGCTCGAGGGGGAGACGCTCCGGCGGATCGCCGCCAAGGCCGGCGAACCGGCGGAAGCGGACGGCGAAGGCGTGGAACCACAGCAGCTGCTGCCCGATGCAGAAGAGCGGGACCGTATAGAAAAGATGGTGGTAGTCCAGCGTCCGCCCGGCCACGACGACGGGACCGAGGCAGAGCGCCGCCGTACCGAGGCCCGACAGGACGACCAGAATCGTTCCGGGGAGGCGGAATACGACGTGCGGGGCGAAGAGCAGCAGGAAGCGCAGGTGGCGCCAGCCGTCGCGCCAGGTGTGCAGGTGCGGGACGCGGTCGGTGCGCAGGTCCCGGTGAAGCGAAATCGGAAATTCCCGCACGCGGAGATTCGCGAAGGACGCCTTGACGAGCATCTCCGAGGCGAACTCCATGCCGCCGCACACCAGGCGCATCCGCTCGAAGGCGTCGCGCGAGAACGCGCGCATGCCGCAGTTGCAGTCGGTGATGCGCAGTCCGAAGAACCGGCGGATGAGCCACGAGAGGACGGGCGTTCCGAGCCAGCGGTGCAGGAAGGGCATGGCACCCTTCTCGATACGGCCGCGCAGCCGAGACCCCATCGCCAGGTCGCACGAGCCCGAGGCGACGGCCTCGACAAGGGGCGCCGCCTCGCGGAAGTCGTAGGTCGCGTCCGCGTCGCCCATCACGATCACGTCGCCCCTCGAGGCGCGGATCGCGGCGAGGAGCGCGAACCCGTAGCCGCGGCGCGACGCGGGGGCGACGCGCGCGCCGGCCCGTTCGGCGAGCTCGCGGGACCCGTCGGTCGATCCGTTGTCGCCGACGACGATCTCGCCGTCGCCGCCGACGGCGGCGACCAGGTCGCGGGCGAGGCCGACGGCCTTCTCGATGGTCTGGGCCTCGTTGAGGCAGGGAATGGCGACGGAGAGCTTCATGGCTTGTTTCCGGGTTGTGGGGATCGCCACGCGACCCCGCGGAGGAAGAAGATCGCGAACGTGCCGGAGGCGACCGCCAGGATCAGGACGGCGAAGATGTACGAAAGGGCGGCGCCCCTCAGGCCGAGCCGGGCGACGAACGGCCGGGCCGCAAGCCTCGCGGCCGCGGCCGCGAGCACCATGCCCGGCAGGCCCCAGGCCTGTTTTCGAAGAACGACGAGGACCGTCTGCCCGAGCTGGTAGAGCGCCACGAGAACGCCGCCAACCAGCGCAACGCAGAGCGTGTCGCGGTGGAGCGAAAGGTCCAGGCCGAAGATCCAGGCGAGGAGCGGCGCTCCGAACGTCGCGGCGACGGCGAGACCGGCCGCGCCCAGGAGCGCGATGGCCGCGAAAGGGTGCAGGAGCGTCCGGACGGCGGCCGATCGGTCTCCCGCGCGCACCGCTTCCGCGAGACGTACGACCTGCGGATTCATGAGGAAGTCCGCGCAGACCGCCACGACGAACGAGACCATGAAGAGCGCGCTGAACTCGGCGAGGGCCTTCTCGTCGAGAATCGCGTCCACCGCGAAGCGCGGCGCGTTGTTCACGTACATCAGGAGGAACGAATTGAAGGCGAGCGGGAGGCATGCCAGCAGGATCGAGAAGGAGGCGCGTCCGGGAAGGCGAAGCCGCAGCGGCCCGAAGAGACCCAGCAGGGGGACGTCCGTCGCGAAAAAGAGCGCAACATGCGCGACCGAGGCCGCCGCCAGGGCGGCGACGACGTTCCGCGACGCGGCCAGCACGGCCGTGTAGACGGTTGCGAAGACGACAATCTTGGAGAAGCGGATCCGGCAAGCCGCGTCGAGGCGCCCCTTCTGCTGGTAGCGGGCGAAGAAGGCGTTGGAGACGGCGTCGGAGGCCTGATAGGCGAGCAGCGCAAGAAAGCAGAGCGCCTTGTCCCGGGAGAAGTCGCCAAAGGAGAGCCACGCGGCGCCAGCGAGGAGCATCGCTCCGACCGTAACGGTCTTGGCCGCGACATAATCGCCGAACGACCGGCTTTCCGCCACGTCGGAGGCCTGATAGTTCCCCATCGTGAAGTTGCCCAGAGTGAAGAGTTGCTGGGACATCGCGAGCGCCAGTGCCACGACGCCGCACCAGTAGGCGCCCGCCAGACGCGAAGCGAGCAGGATCAGAAAGAACGAGAGGCCGGCCGCCGCCGCGTTCACGATCGCGTTCCAGGCCGTGTCGCGAACGAGCCTGTTGCCGAGCGCGGGAGGAAGGATGATCCGGAGTGGCAGGGACGGACGGGTCATGCAGACCCCCTTTTCGGAAGAATCGCGCGGTACCACGCAATGAGATCTCCGACCATGCGGTCTAGGCCGAGGCGGGATTGGAAGCCGAGCAAGGAGAGCTTCCCGGAAAGCAATCGGATTCGAAGCTCGGGAGCGTATCCGAACACCGACTCTCCGGCATTGTCGCAGATTACACGCGAGCCGCGACCTCCGGTTGCGGCGAATCGCTCCGCCAGCTCGCGAATGCTGACGAACGACGACTCGTTCGCGACGTTGTAGGCCTCGCCCGGAACGCCCGATCCGAGCAGCGTGAGAATCGCGCCCGCGGCATCCGAGACGTGGCAGTAGTTCCGTGCGGTACGGCCCGCGGTGTGCAGCGCGATATCGCGGCCGGAGACCGCGGCGCGTGCGAATTCGGCGAAAGCGCGAGGATCGTCCGGCGCCGCGCCGGGTCCGAACGTCTGCGCAAGACGAGCGATGCAGACGGGGACGCCTCGCTGCGCGGCCGCAGCGGCGCAAAGCGCCTCGGCGGCCCGTTTTCCCTCCGGGTAGCTGCTGCGAGGACGCGTCGGATCGAGCGTTCCGTTCGACGATTCCTCCATGTCCGGACCGTTTTCCGGCGGCGTCCCGTAGATTTCGAGCGAAGAAAGAAAGACGGCCTTGCGCGGCTTTGCATCGGTGGCCCAGCGGAGAAAGCCGCGCGTTCCCTCAAACGCGGCGAGCAGCGTATCGACGGGGCGTCTCGCCATGTCGATGGACTTGGTCGCAGTCGCGGCATGGACGGCGTATTCCGCCGGCGGAGCCTCGAGCGGGGAGAGAAGATCCGGCCAGAGGATCGGCTCGACGCGCGTGGCGGGGTCCGGAGTCGGAAAGAGGGCCGCCGCGCGGGTCGGATCGCGAGCGGGGAGAAGGAGCCGCAGACGAAGTCCGCGGATCGCCGACGAACGCAGCAGCGCCCGGCAGAACGCCCCCCCCACGAGACCGGTCGCGCCCGTGACGAGAATGGTCGCCCCGCGGAAGGGGTCCGTATCGAGATCTGCGAAGGCCTCGTCTGCCGCGTGATCGAGCAGAGCGGTCGCGACCGGCGTCAAAGATTCCATCCGCGCTGCGCCTCCCGCGCCTCGACGATCTGCTTGAAGAGGAGAAAGTCCTGCGGCGTCGTGATTTTGATGTTCTCCGGCGGACCCTCGACGGCCGCGGGAGCTGGGAATCCAGCGTCTCTCATGAGTGTGGCCGTGTCGATTACGTCGTCGCGGCCAGCCTTGTCCGCCGCACGATGGGCCGCAAGCAGGTCGCCGAGCCGAAATGTCTGCGGCGCGCGAGCCAGTCGGCAGGTTTCGCGAGGGACGAGCGAAGCAATCCGACCATCGCCGTCCACAACGGCGATCGTTTCCACGGCGGATGCGGTAGTCACCGCGCCACCGTGGACACGGGCCGCCTCCAGATTGCGCGTAAGGTCGTCCGGACCGACGAGGGGCCTGACCCCGTCGTGAACCATTACGAGCGCATCCGGCGGCTCCCCGGCCCGCATGTGGGCGAACAGCCCGGCGCGGATCGAAAGTCGTCCGGTCGCCCCGCCGGGAACAATATGGCGCACCTTGCGCAGGCCAAAACGATCGACCAACTCGCGCAGACAATCGATCCAGGCTTCCACGCAGGCGACCGCGACCGAGTCCACCTCCGGGTGGTTTTCAAAGATTTCAAGCGTCCTAACAATGACCGGTTTTCCGTAGAGTTCAAGGAACTGCTTCGGAATGGCCGACGAATGCATGCGCCGACCAACGCCGCCGGCGAATACGACGGCGAGAACGCGCTCCTTCGTGGCGCCGGCGTCGGCCGTCGCTTTCATAGGATTCCCTCCCGTTTGTCCGGAATTGTCCCGCGCGATTCGTCTGAAGGAAGAAAAACCATCGGTCGGCCCGCCGGATCGTAACTGTGCCCGCAGCGCCGACCGGGCGGCGGCGGACTCCGCCATTCGCCATAGACGTAGTGAAGATATGCGTCCGGGTTGGATGGAACGGGCAGTTCCCGGCCTCCGAAGGGAAGTCTCGCGGATTTCTGAAACCATTCGGTCGGGAAGGCGCGGGACATGCCCTTCATCGTAACGTCGCCGGGAATCCAAAGGCCTCCGGTTGTACGGTGGGGCGCGGCAAGGATCCGGTCGTGGAGACGTTTGAGGCGCCGCACGGGAATCGGCGCGACGGCGATCCGCACAACGAAGCGCAGCGGCGCGTAGCGGCGACGCGCGACGCGACGCATGACGGAAGGATTCAGCTTCACGACGATGGCAAGCCGCAGCGCGAGAAGCACGACGGCGATCGCGCGGCGACGGAGCCAACCGGTCGGCTCTGGATCGAGAACAAAGAGATCGACGTTCGCCTCGTGCTCCGCGCGAGGTCGCTCCAGCCCGGTTCGAAAGAGAACCTTGATAAGACTGGACGGACTCCCCACATCGTCGGTCCAGTTCCAGACGAACAGGTCCGGATCTGAACGGAGAACCGTCATCGCGCGCGGCAGGTCGGCCCGGAAGACGCCGAGGTCAATATCGTCGTCCCATGGAATCATGTCGCCGTGGCGTGCGGCCCCGAGGGCCGTTCCGAACAGTCCGAAGCAGCGGACGCCCGCGTTTTCCAGCGCATCGACGATACGGAAGGCGAGAACCTTGAGAGCGGTCTGGCGCTCCGGCAGGGACGGCACGCGCTGCGCCTCTGGCGGCAGCGGGCCCGTCTGTCGAAGGGTTCCGTCCTCTGCGGTCCAAGGTCCGAAGTCCAGCTCCGCGGGCGGGTGGTTGTGGCGCTTCTCCGGCGGCGGCGGAACCATGTAGTCGCCGAACTCCTTCCGGAGAAACGCGTCCGCGCCTCGGGCAACCTGCACGGTGCGGCCGTCGAAGGGGACGGCGCGGGTTGGGAAAATCTCGTCGACGGGGATGTCGTTGCGGAACGGAACGGGGGCGAAGGGAAAGAACAGGCGCTTCGTTTCCCGGCCGTCGTACAGCCGCGCCCATCGCTCCGCCCGACGGCGGAGGAAGTCTCCGGAGAACAGCGTCCGCAGCACATAGTGTCCGAAAAAGCAGGCGATGCGGACAAGCGCGGCCTTCGGGCCGCCGAAGTAGAGAACCGGGGAGCGGACCGCGTGAAGGATCCGCAGCTTGCCCCAGAGCCATGCGCGGCGCCATTGGCGGCGGGCCTCGCGGGGATCGTCGGCGAGGTTGTCGAATGCGTAGAGGTCGAGGAAGATGCCGAACGGGGCGTCGATACCGAGCATCGCCTCCTCGCGGAACTTCGTGCCGCGCAGGCACAGTCGCGCCGTCGGGAGCGGATAGTCCGGAAAGCGTGTCGCGTCGAGGACGTAGTAGCGGTCTCCGAGTTCCTCCTCCGCAAGGGATAGGAAGCGCTCGTATTCCCCGCGAGCCAGGCACAGGTCAATGTCGTCGTCCCACGGTATCATGCCGCCTTCGCGCAGGGCGCCGATCGTCGTTCCGGCGTCCGTCCACCAGCGGATGTCGTGCTTCGCGCAAAGGGCGGAGAAGTCGTCGAGCATGCCGCGCAGCACGTCCTGGAGGCGCACCAGCGTGGCGAGGTCGTATTCGCGGTAGGAGGCGGACATGCCCCTGCTAGCTCCGTTTCGCCCTATTCGTCCGGCGGGACGGGAAGGCGTCCTGGGTCCGCGCATCAATCGGCAGATGACTGTCGGCCTTCGCGCGAAGTTTGTCGAACCGATCGTGAATTCTCTTCCGGAGGGCTGTCGAGCTGACGCCGCGCCCGTACGGGAAGTAGACGACCGTGACGCCGAGCTTCTCAAGATAGTCGTACTTGCCGACCCAGTCGTCGCCGACGACGAACACGTCGAAATGGAGCTTCTTCACCTTTTCCGTGTGGTCGAGCGAGTGTTGAGGGATTACGACGTCCGGCCCCTTGATCGCGCGCATCAGTGCGATCCTCTCCTCAAAGGGGATGATGGGCGTGGACTTGTAGGAGGCGACGAGCTCGTCCGTGTTCACGCCCACGATGAGCACGTCCCCGAGCCCGCGGGCGTACTCGATCATCCGAAGATGGTTGATGTGGAGCATGTCGAACGTCCCGGACGTGTAGACGACGGTCTTGTTTCCGATCATGGCGGGGATCCTAGAAGAGGCCGGAGGAATGAAGGTCGTGAAGCGCGGCCGCGAGCGCGGCGTTGTCCTCGGACTCGAGCGCGCCAAGATGGCCGACCCGGAAGACGTCGTCAGCAAGGTCGCCGCCGTTCGGGCAGATCCAGATGCCGTACCGGTCCTTGAGGACGGAGAAGATCGCTCGGGCGGAACGGTTGCGGACGCGCAGCGCGGTGACGGCGTTGGACGGCGATTCGGAGAGGTTTTCGAACGGCAGGTCCGCGATTCGCCCGCGGAAGTCCGCGGCGAGGGCGGCGGTGCGGACGATTTCGGACGCCGCGCCGCCGGCCGCCTCGATTTCGCGGAGCCGAGCATGTATTTGAAGAAGCGTTCCGACCGCGGGCGTGAACGGGGTCTGGCCCCGCTCGCCGTCCTTGAGCGCCGCACGGAGGTCGAAGTAGAGGCATCCTGGGTCGTTCGCGTCGATGCGGGCAAGGGCGTCCGGCGCCAGGGCGAGCAGCGAGACGCCTGGCGGGCAGGCCATCGCCTTCTGGGATCCCGCCACCATCGCGCCGGCGCCGAGCGAGGCCATGTCGAACGGATCGGCGAGGAAAGAGCTGATTGCGTCGACGAGCAGGAAGAGCCCCTCGCGGCGACAGAAGTCAGCGATCATCGGCATGTCGTAGAGGACGCCCGTGCTCGTCTCGTGCATGTTCACGAGCAGCGCCGTGAAGCCCCGGCCCGCGAAGGGCTCCAGATGCGCCGGCCGCAGCGCACGCCCGGGATCGAGTGAAATGCGCTCGTGCGGAACGCCGTGGATCGCGCAGATTTGCGCGAAACGGTGTCCGAAGCTTCCGCCGTCTACAACGATCGCACGGTCGCGGGACGAAAGCAGATTCATGACGGCGGCCTCCATGCCGGCCGTCCCGGAACCAGTAAGGAACACGGCGCGAGAGTTCGCGGGCGCGTGCGCGAGCGCGAGAAGAATGCGCTCCGACTCCAGCATCGTCGCCGAGAACTCAGGCGTGCGGAAGTAGGGGACGTCCCGTGCGCCGATTTCGTGCACGCAGGACGGGGACTGGACGGGGCCGACGGTGAAGTTCGTCATGTAGACGCCAAAATCTACCATGTCTGAGCGAATTTCGCAACCAATTCATGGCGATTGCCGTCCGTCCGGACGAACGCGCCCGCCGGCCGCGCGCGGTCAGGGCGGGCGAGGGGCGGGTCATTGCACGTATTCGATGTCGTCGAGGAAGAAGGTCTTCACCGAGCCCTGGCCGCCGAAGGAGAAGCCGAAGCCGGTCTTGATGCAGGAGAGGTCGACGCCCTCTAGGTCGATGCGGTAGCGCTTCCACTCGTCGGTGAGCACGAGGTCCTTGCGCTCGGCCTTGCCGCTGTCGGGGAAGGCGCGGTCGGGACCGATGCCGCCGAGGTGGAAGGAGACCTTCTCGTCGCCGAGGTAGCCGCGCGCCCAGAACTGCAGGAAGCGCGCGCCCGTGACGTTCGCGCCGCCGGGGGCGTCGCCCCAGTCGTTCGCGGGCGACTGCCAGTTGAGCCCGGCCCAGCCACCGCCGTCGGTCCACTTGACCTTCATGCAGGTTTCGCCGGAGTGCGGATTGTCGGTGCACTTCGGATCGACGGAGAACTTCGAGAGGTCGCTCCCCATGTAGCCGGAGGGGATCCACGGCGAGTCCGCGCCGTCCTTGTAGACGGCCTTCGGCAGCGCCGAGGGCGGCAGCTTGACCTTCGGCGGCGCGCCGGCGCCCTTGAGCGGACGGCACGCGGTGGCGACGGACTTGCGGCGGCCGTCGGGCGTCTTGTCGAAGACGTAGCAGAAGAGGCGGTAGACGCCGCCGCCGGGCAGCACGGCCTTCACGCGCGGCGTGCCCTGGCCCGCGACGATCGCGCCCTCGAAGCCGCGCGGCATCGCGAGACCCGTGTCCGCGACGCCGTAGGTCGCGGACTCCTGCAGCAGCACCCAGACGTATTCGAGCGCGTCGCCGTCCGGGTCGCTCGCGCGCACCTCGGCCTCGACCTCCGCGCCCGCGGCGGGCGTCTCGGTCGAGACCTTCATCACGGGCCAGATCCCCGCGAGCTCGGCGATCTTGTCGGCGGGCTGGTTCTCCCGCTTGGCCTGCGCGAGCTTCTGCTCGTAGATCTCGGAGATCGTCTCGAAGACCGGGCCGCGGTTGCGGACCTTGCCGCCCCACACTTCGCGCGCCAGCTCGAGCGCCTGGGCCGTCGGGGTGTCGTCCGGCAGCTGCAGGCCGAACCACGTCGGCGTGGCCTCGACCTTGAAGCCCCACGTGAACGCGTAGAGGCCGAGGCAGCGGCCCTTCTCCTCGGAGAGCAGCGTCCTGGCGGGCTCGACGTACCACTTGGCCTTCTGCGTCGAGGAGAGCTCCTGCGGCGCGCCGAAGTCGGTGACGCCGATCCACCACTTGTTCTGGTCGTTGTGCAGCGGCGGACCGTATTCCGTGATGACGAACGGCTTCTTGAGCCCCGCCTCGCGCAGGCGCTTGCCGATTCCCCCGCAGCCCGCGTAGGTGTTGATGCCGACGACGTCGAGATTCGGGCAGAGCTCGTTGACGAGCGCGATCTTCTCGGGCCAGACCTCCATGAGCGCGGTCGTCACGGGGTGGTTCGGGTCGATCTCCTTGATCTTGCCCGCGAGGTCGTTCATGTAGGTCCAGAGCGCGCGGTTGTTCGGGTTGGCCGCCTCCATCTCGTTGCCGATCGCCCACATCAGGAGCGACGGGTGGTCCTTGAGCTCGCGCACGCGGCGCAGGATCCCCTCCGTCTGCTCGGCGTTCTTCGCCTCGTCGGTGTAGCTGAAGTAGCTCGTCGAGTGGAGCCAGTGGCCGACCGTCACGTAGAGGCCGTTCTTCTGCGCCTCGTCGAGCTGCTTCTCCGCGTCGTTCGCGGCCCAGGTGCGGAACGAGTTGGCGCCGAGCTGGGCGAGGACCTTCTTCGAGCCGCCGCCGCCGGCGCCCTTGATGACGAACGGCCTGCCGTTCACGGTGAGGGTCTGGGCGCCGGGCGCGCCCTCGACGCGAACGACGGACGGCGCGGCGCCGGCGTTCGCGACGGCGAACGCGAGCGCCGCAAGGACGAGTGACGAGTGACGAGCGACGAGTGACGAGCGACGAGTGACGAGCGACATGGCGGAGGGAGGGTTGGGGATGGTCCGGATGGTCTTGATGGTCCCGATGGTCGGGAGGAACGGGGCATAGGATACAGGAACAGCGGAGCGATTGCAAGAAAAATCTGGTATATAACTGGTATACTAAAGCCGGGCGGATCGAAACCGGGAAAAGGGGTTGACACGAGAGCACGCGGGACGATAGAATCGCGCGCCAACGAACGGCACGAAGCCGCTTCAGCCACCGAAACACAGCGAGGTCCCTCCATGTCAAAATCCAAGGTCGCATTCGTTCTCCTGGGCGTCTTTCTCGGCTCCCTGGGCATCCACAACTTCTACATCGGGCGCACCAAGCAGGGCGTGATCCAGCTGCTGATCACGGTCCTCTCCGCCGGCATGCTCTCGCTCGCCTCCTGGATCTGGGCGATCGTCGACATCTGCACCATCAACGCGGACGCCAGCGGCGTGCCGCTCTCGTAGCGCCGCCGCCGGACGCGCACGGATGAAGCCGCCGCGAACGCCGCGCTCGCACGCCCGCGACTTCCTCTACCGGAAGATCGCGGCGGACCTGCGCGCGAAGCTGCGCTCGGGTGCGATCGCGCCGGGCGCGCGGCTGCCGTCGCTCAACGAGATCGCGGCCGAGTGGGGCGCGAACCGGCTCACCGCGATGAAGGCCGTCGAAGAGCTCCGCGCCGCGGGGCTCGTCGTCTCCGTCCGCGCGCAGGGCACCTTCGCCGCGAAGCGCGAGGAGCCGGGCGCGCCCGCGGAGCGCGCCTTCACGGTCGGACTGCTCTCGCGCGTCCTCAACCCCGCCGGCTACGGCCTCTACCACCAGGCGATGATCGCGGGGCTCTACGACGGCCTCGGCCCGATCGGCGCCAACCTGCTCGTCCTCGCCGCCGGCGCGGAGAAGCCATCGGAGCTGCCCGCGATGATGCGGCGCGCGCACGCCGACGCGATGGTCTACATGGGCGCGTTCGAGCCGGACCTGCTCGCGGCGATGCTGCGCGAGGGGCCGCCCGCCGTGGTGCTCGACTACGACGCGGGCGACCTGCCCGTCGACGGCATCCGCGTCGACAACGCCGCGGTCGGCCGCCTCGCCGCCGGGCACCTGCTCGCGTGCGGCGTCGCGCCGGCGGAGCTGGCGCTCGTCGAGGGCAACCCGCGCATCGGCTGGACGCGGCAGAACCCCGCGCCCGACAGCGCGGGCGAGACGCTGCTGGAATACGCGCTGCGCGGCATCCCGGGCC
>CACWKU010000065.1 GCA_902761575.1 uncultured bacterium | reverse complement strand
CCCGGCGTGGCGCCTCGCGCTGCGCGACCTGCGCGAGCGGGGCGCGGAGGCGCTTTCGCGCGGCGTCGACCCGGAGAGCCTCGGCGCGAAGCTCGTGCGCGCGATGGTGCTCGGCTTCCGCACCGACGTTCCGCCGGAGGTCTCGGAGGCGTTCAAGGCGTCGGGGACGGTCCACGTCTTCGCCATCTCGGGCCTGCACGTGGCGGTGTTCGCGGGGGCGGTCGCCGGGCTCCTCGCGCTCGCGGCCGTGCCGCGGCGGTGGCGGCCCCTGCTCTCGGTGCCGCTCGTCGCCGGCTACGTGCTCCTCACCGGCGCGCGGCCGAGCGCGGTGCGCGCCGGCACGATGCTCGTGCTGGTGCTCTGCGCGCCGCTCGCGGGGCGGCGGGCGGACGCGCCGACCTCGCTCTGCGCGGCGGCGATCGCGATCCTCGTGGCCGATCCGATGCAGATCCTCGACCTCGGGTTCCTGTTCTCCTTCGTCTGCACGGCGGGGCTCCTGCTCGCGCGGCCGGAGATGCGGCGGCTGCGGCGCCAGCCGCCCGGGCCGTGGGGAGGCCTGCGCGCCCGGGTCCGCGGCGCGATGTTCGTCTCGATCGTCGCGTGGGCCGTCTCGGCGCCGCTCACCGCCATGTGCTTCGGGCGCCTCTCGCCCGCGGCGCTCGTCTGCAACCTCGCGGTCGTTCCGCTCGCGACGGCGGCGGTGACGGCGTCCGTCCTCTCGCTCGCCCTCGCGCCGCTCCTGCCCGCCCTCTGCGCGCCGTGCAACCTCGTCGCGTGCCTCTGCGCGGAGGGCATGGCGGCCGTCTCCCGCGCCGCGGCGTCCGTGCCGTGGGCCGCGTGGGAGGTCGAGCCGTGGGGGCCGGGCGCCGTCGCGCTCTGGTACGCGCTCGCGCTCGCCCTCCTCCTCGCCTCGCGCCGCCTCTTCCGCGGCGGCGGGGAGAGCTAGCCCGCGGTCGCGGATGGCGCGGCGGGCTTCGCGCCGTCGGCCTTCACCTTGCCGAGGTAGGAGGGCAGCTCCACGCCCGCCATCGAGGCGACGTCCTGCAGCGGGGGGAGGCTCTTCACGAGCGACGAGACGAAGTTCGCCGTCGAGGAGCCCTTGCCGTCGCCGCCCGCGGAGTCCCACACCGTGACCTTGTCGATCTTGAGGTTCGAGATCGCCTGCGCCTGGCGCGCGACGATGTCCTCGAGCTTCTCGATCATGAGCAGCGTCGCCGCCGCCTGCGCGTTGCCGCCCGCGCTCTCGACGAGCGCCTTGTAGCCCGCGGCCTTGCCGGCGAGCAGCGTCCGCACGCCCTCCGCCTCGGCCTGGTACTTCATCAGGACGCCGTCCGCCTCGCCCTTCGCGACGGTGCGGACGCGGTCCGCCTCCGCCTCGGCGGCGATCTGGATCTGCTTGCGCTCGGTCTCCTTCTTGGCGATCTCGGCGGCGGCGAGGCGCTGGATCTCGACGTCGTACTGCGCCTTCTGGATCGCGGCCTCGGCCTCGCGGTTGGCGACCTCGGCCACCCGCATCGCCTCGGCGGTGCGGACGGCGAGCTTGGAGTTGGACTCGGCGATCTGCGCCTTGGAGGCGTTCTCGCCGTCGACCGCCTCGGCCTCCTGCTCCGCGACGAACACGCGCTGCCCGGCCTCGGCCTTCTTCTTGCCCATCTCGGCCTCGGCGGCGTTCTGCCGGACGGAGACGACCATGTCGCGGTTGTTCTCCGCCTCGCCGATCGCGCCGACCTTCTGCTCCTTGGCGACGTCGACCTTCGCCTTGTTGATCGCCTCGGCCGCGGCCTTCTTGCCGATCGACTCGATGTAGGTCGACTCGTCCGTGATGTCCGTGATGTTGACGTTGATCAGGTTGAGGCCGATCTTGTTGAGCTCCGGCTCGACGTTCTTGCGGATCTCGGCGAGGAAGCTCTCGCGGTCCTGGTTGATCTGCTCGATCGTGAGCGAGGCGACGGTGAGACGCAGCTGGCCGAAGATGATCTCCTTGGCCATGCCCTCGATCGCGTCGGCGCGAAGGCCGAGGAGGCGCTCGGCCGCGTTCACCATCACGGCCGGGTCGGTCGAGACGCCGACGGTGAAGGTCGACGGCACGTTGATGCGGATGTTCTGGAACGAGAGCGCGTTCTGCAGCGGGATGTTGATCGTCATCGGCGTGAGGCCGATGTAGGCGTAGTCCTGCACGAGCGGGACGATGAACGCGCCGCCGCCGTGGATGCAGTGCGCCGAGCGGCCGCCCTTGACCTTGCCGTAGACGACGAGGATGCGGTCGGACGGGCAGCGCTTGTAGAAGCGCGCGACGGTGAGCACCGTGACGAAGATCACGGCGGCGAACACGCAGAGCAGCGTGACGAAGGTCGAGGTGCCCGAGCCCTGATGGGCGGCGGCGAGGAGGAATGTGTTCATGTGTGGCGGGAGGGTTTGGTGTGAAAGGGCTGAATGCCGAACGCCGGGCCGCTACCTGGCCCGGATGACGAGGAAGCCGGATTCGGCGGAGGGCGGAAGACGGAAGGTGAGCTCGAACTCTCCCTCGCCGACCTGTTCGACGTTCGAGGGCGCAAGTGCGGTGCCGCCGCCGGAGGAGAGCGCGGAGAGGTCGGCCGCGTAGGCCGGCGCGAGGGCCTCGGCCTCGACGGGCGAGGAGACGCGGAGCTTCACCTCGATGACGCCGTTCGTCGGGGCCGCGAAGGACGCGGTCTCGACCTTCGGGTCGGGGAGCGTCTCGACCAGGACCGCGGCGCCGCCCGCCGCGACGCGCCGGAGCGAGCCGTCCGCGATGAAGCGGAACGGCTCGGCGGCGGCGGGGAGCCAGAGGTAGACGTTTCCGAGCGGATCGGCGACAATGCCGTCTGTGCCGTAGCCGCCGGGAAGGTTCGCGAGCTGCGGCGCCGCGCCGGGCTCGAGGCCGTCGACCACGACGCACCGCACCGCCTCGACGCCGTTGGAGGGAGCCGGGAAGAGCCCGTTTCCGCCGGGATACAGCGATCCGCCGAGAATCGTCGTCCCGGAGCCCGTCGCGCCGTAGGCGCCGGGGCCGATGTCCGGCGCGTGGACGCCGCCCGTGACGGCGAGCGTCGCGCCGCGCTGGACGAACGCCCCGGCGTTCTCGTCGATGCAGCCGCCGATCGCCGCCGCCCAGCGTCCGCCCTCGGCGGAAAGCATCGCGGGGGCTTCGCTCCGGGCGGCGACATCGACGGACCCGCCGGGCGCGACTCGGACGGCGGGAGCGTAGGGGCCGCCGGCGAGCGAATTGCCCGCGCCGGCGATGACGAGCTTCACCGCGTGCGTGCCGCAGTCGAGCGCCGGGGACCCCGCCTCGAAGACGTCTTCGGAGGACGTCCAGGCCCGGCCGTCCTCCGACGTCCAGAGCCCGGCATAGGCGCCGTTCGAATCGTATCCGTCCGCGTAGAACCGGCCGTCGCGGAAGACGATCGAGGGAAACGTGCCGTCCAGCTTGTCCGCGCGCGTCCAGTCGACGCCGTTCGTCGAGACTCGGAGCCCGGTCCCTTCGGGAAGCCAGCTCGCGACGAAAACGCCGTTTCCGGCCGCGGTCGCGAGCTTGGTGGCGGTGACGGGCGCGGTCCCTTCGGAGACGAGCTCTCCGTTTTCCAGGTTCAGCGCGCGCCATCCCTTCGGTCCTCCCGCGAGAAGGCGGCCGCCGCCGGCGGCGACGAGGAAGTCGAGTCCCCGGGCGAGGCCGGCGAAGGAGCGGGCACGCCAGTGCTCGCCGTCGGGCGACCAGTAGACGAGCTGGGCTTCGTCGGTGCCGCAGGCGACGAACAGCCCGTCCGACCACACGACCGCGTTGGCGTAGAGGTTCGTCGCCTGGACCCAACGAAGGCCGCCGTCCCGGGACGCCCAGAGCCCCTTCGTCGAGGCGGCGACGAGCGTGCCGTCCGTCGTGCTCCGCGCGATCGCGCGGAGATTGTTGGGCGTCCCGTTCCATTCGGCGGAGCGCCATTCGGCGCCGTCCTCCGACACCATGAACCCGCCGCGGAAGCGCGCCGCGACGAAGCGTTCGCCCGTCCAGGCGACGGCCGCGACGTTCGTGTCGTTCGGCGTCCATGCGATGTTCGAGGGCTCCCAGACGTCGCCCCACGTGTGGACCGACCCGTGCGATGCGGCGGGATCGTTCGGTGCTAGGACCGCGGTCGGGCCGACGGCGTGGAAGATTCCTTCCGGGAAAACGGCGACGGACCGTCCGGCTCCGTCCTCCGCCACGGCGCGCGCGTAGTCGAATCCGTCCCCGCGCGCGCGTCGGCCGGTGGTGGCGGCGGAGAGCTGAAGGTTCGAGACGACGACGGTGCAGTCCGCCTCGGCGCGGAGGACGGCGCCGCCCGCGTAGTCCGTTCCGGACACGGCGAACGGTCCGGGGCCGGTCAGCCGGACGACGGGCTCCTCGTAGGTCCATCCCTCGCCCGAGGCGCCGGCGGCGACGGCGACGCCGTCCACCGTCACGGCGGCGGAGGCGATGCCGGCGAGCGCGGCGGAAAGCAGAATGGCGGCCGGGCTCTTCATCGTTTCTCCACGACGAGGACGTCCTCGGCGGCGACGACGGCGATCGGGGCCCCGGTGGGGATTTCGGCGGCGGGGTCCCTGGCGCGCGCGTCGAAGACCTTGAGCTGGCCACGGGCGGTCACCTGGACCTTGCCCGCCGCGCCCGGGCGGATCGCGAGGTAGACGGTGCCGTTCTGCCCGACGGCGTCGGCGAGGCGCACGGTGCCGTCCGTCTGCAGGCGGCGCGAGGCCTGGAAGATCTTGGCGATGGACCACATCGCCGCGAAGCCAAGCGCGAGCGAGATCGCGGCGGCGGGCAGCGGCCCGCAGAGCTCGCGGAACGTGAGCAGGTAGCCCGAGAGACCGAAGAGGAGCAGGAACGACGTGATGCCGTGCATCGAGAAGAGCCGGAAGTCCGCGCCGGGCGTGCCCTCGGAGACGTCGCCGTCCGAGACCTCGGTGCCGGGGTCGAAGTCGGGGCCGTCCGTCGCGTCCCCGCCGAACCCGGCGAGGAGCATCAGCGTGCGGAGCACGAGCAGCGCGCCGCCGAGCACGGCGCAGCCGAGGTAGAAGTGCAGCAGGGTCACGGTAGGCTCCTTTCGCTTCGCGGCGGGCGGATTCCCGCCGACGCCGCCATTATAGCAGACACCGCCCCCGCGGCGCAAGCCGTCGACGGTAACTTTCCTGTAACTTTTTGCGCGTCACGGCCGGCGGCTGCCGAGATGGCGGATCTTCTGGCGCGTATGGTGGTTGAAGACGAGCCCGTCGTATTTGCAGTAGACGGTCTGGACGAACTCGCCCTCCGGATCCGAGGGGAAGCGGTCCGGGTGGTAGACGGTCCGGCGGCCGGTCGTTCGCGAGAGATGGCCGAGGGAGGGGTCGGAGAGGGACCAGGCCACGTGGTCCCCGAAGAAGGGCGACGAGTTGTCCTCCGGGTCTAGGAGGCGCGCGAAGAGCTCGCAGCGCTCGCCCTTGTGGAGCCGGTCGTCGGACGCGTGGACGGAGAGATCGAACGAATCGTCGCCGTCGTGCTCGCAGCCCGTCAGGGCCGCGGCCGCGACAAGAAGGATGGGAAGAAGTCGTTTCATGGGGAATCCTTTGGCGGGATCGTTTTATCGTTGGACGGATCTCGGCGCCGGAACATTCACTTTCTCCCGTCGTCGCTACCGGATCTTCCCTCCGACCGTCCGTTCCGCCCGCCACTCGCGCCGTCCGCCGCCCCGCCTGCCGCCCCGCCTGCCGCGGCGGACGCGCCCTTGCCTTCAAGTCGCAACCGGCGGCAATTCCACCGTGTGTGATTTTCATTGATTGCTCGCTCGTGGAGCGGATAAATACATTAAAATCACGCACGGTGGAATTGGATTGCGGACGGTGGGTGCGCCGCGGGCGCGCCCGCACCGGCGAGGGGCCGTTCTACGGCCGGCGGAGGGGGAGGAAGAGGACGTCGAGGCTCGTGCCCTTCTCCGGGTCGCGCTCGTAGCGGAAGAGGCGCCAGAGGAAGGAGAACTTGCGGTAGCCGTCCTTGCGGCGGTCGTAGGTGATCGCCGGGAAGACGTCGGTCGACTCGTCGCCGTTGAGCTGTTCGTAGTGGTAGAGGCGCCACAGGACGCGCCGGCGCGAGTAGTCGTGGTTCTCCTCCGGGACCGACTCGTGGCGCCAGTCGTAGAGGAAGAGCAGCGCGGAGAACGTCTCGAGCTCGGCGTCGAGCGACTTCTCGCCGGACGGCAGGTCGAACATCACGCCGCGCGTGCGCTCGTGCGACCAGAGCGGGAAGAGCCAGTCGGAATCCTCCGCGACGTAGCGCGCGACGTCGTTGGTCGGGTCGGCGACCGGGCCGCGTGCGATGCTTTCGAAGAGCTCGTCGGCGACGTTGCCGTCGAAGGAGCGCCAGGACCGGACGTTCGAGAAGCGCGCGAGCGGGCCGTTCGTCGAGAGGGGCGCGCCGAGCTTTCCGGCGAGGTCCCACCAGCCGCCGTTCAGATGGACGGAACGCTCGGAGCCGCCGAGGCCGAGGAGGAAGGAGCTTTCCTCCCGCGCCCTGTCCAGGACGGGACGGACGACGGGGTTCGTTTCGACGACGCCGGGACCGACGTAGCGATACCAGGCGTCGTCGTGGAAGAAGTCGCGGTCGGGGGCGCGGGGCGCGTCCATCTCGGCGAGGAGGGAGTCGACCTTCGGGTCCGTGTCGTCGGAGAAGAGCGGCCAGAACCAGACGGACGAGCGGTCGTCCGGATTCGATCCGCCGCGGGCGCCGGCGAAGAGAAGGAAATTGTGGTAGTAGTGGTCGCCGCCGCGGTGGAACCATCTGACGTTCCAGAACGGGAAGAACCACGAGCCGGTCGTCTCTCCCGAGCTGGTGCCGACGAGCGGCGTGGCCCAGTAGGTGTCGGTCTGGAATTCGTTGTGCCAGCGCCCCCAGAGCGGCGTGAGGAGGCATTCGGGGTCGCGGTACCAGAACGGGACGAGCCACGAGCGGTCGGGCTCCCACCCGCCGAGTCCGAGGAGGGCGCGGCCGCCCTCGCCGTTCCACCAGGTGAGGAGCGGCGGGATGGCGCCCCAGCCGGGGCCCTGCGCGTAGAGCGGCGAAACGAAGTCGCCGTTGTCGTTCCAGGAGGTGAGGAGCGGCGGGATCCCGCGCCACTTCCGCCCCTGCGCGTAGAGCAGGGAGACGAACCTGCCGTTTTCGGCGTCGCGGTGGTAGAGGGGGAAGACCCAGTGGCTCCCGTCGGCGTTCCAGCCGGCGAAGCCGAGCAGGACGCGGCCGCTGCCGTCGGCGCTCCACCACGAGAGGAGCGGCGGGACGGCGCGCCAGTCGCGGCCCTGCGCGTAGGGGAGCGAGACGAAGAGGTCCTTCGCCTCGTCGCGGAAGTAGAGCGGCGCGAACCAGTGGGCTTCGGGCTCGAAGCCGGCGAGACCGCCGAGGAGGTAGAGCGAGGACTCGCCCGTGGCGGGGTCCCGACTCCGCCACGAGAGCAGCGGCGGGATGGCGCTCCAGCGCCCGGCCTGCGTCGCCCAGAGCGGCGTCACGAGCGTGTCGTTCGCGGCGTCGCGGTAGAAGAACGGGACCGCCCACGAGCGGGAGTCGTCCCAGCCGGCGAGTCCGAGGAGCGCGCGGCCGCTTCCGTCGGCGTTCCACCACGAAAGGAGCGGAGGGATGCAGCGCCAGGCGCCGTCCTTCGACGCCCAGAGCGGCGAGAGGAAGACGCCGGTGTGCGGGTTGCGGTAGCAGAGCGGGGCGATGAATTCGCCCGTGGCTGAGTCGCGGTAGAAGAGCGGGAACGCCCAGCTCTTCGAGTCCTCCCAGCCGCCGAGGCCGAGCAGGATCCGGCCGCGGGCGCCGTCGGGCGACCAGCCCGAGAGCAGGAGGGGGATCGCGCGCCAGGCGTCGCCCTTCGACGCCCACGGGAGCGAGACGAACTCGTCGCCGTCCGGCCCGCCCGTGCGGGCGTAGTAGAACGGGACGATCCAGTGCTGGCGGTCGTCGCCGCGGCCGATGCGACCGGCGAGGGCGAGGCCGAAGCGGTCCTCGAAGGTCGTGGGGTCCTCCCGGTCGAGCGTCCGGTCCCAGAGAGGGAAGAGGAACCAGCGGCTTTCGGTGCCGTCGAGGAAGTGCCCCGCGATCGGCCACGGGAAGAACTCGACCAGGTCGCCGTTCGACTTCCGGCTGTAGACCCAGAGCGGGAAGAGGACGTTGTGGGCGCTGTCGGCGTCCGGATCGGAGCCGCTCCAGTAGAGCGGGAAGACGTTGAAGTAGTTTCGACCCCAGAAGACGGGGAAGGCGACCCGGTCGTGCGTTTCGGTGTCGACCGAGACGAGTCCGCCGAGCCAGTTGTATTCGTGCCAGGGGGCGTCCTTGCCGTCGCGGTACATCGAGAAGAGCGGACGGACCGCGAAGCGGTCGTCGGAGAACTCGCCGATCGGCCAGAGGACGGAGAGCGCCGGCGCGCGGTAGTAGGCGAGCGGCCAGAGGTTCACGCGGTCCTCGACGGGACCCTCGCGCGTCCCGTGCTCGCCCGTGTAGAAAGGCGTGCCCTTCATCGCCGTCGTGCGGCAACCGGAAGCGAGGACGGCGAGAAGAAGGAGAAGGGAGAGGCGTTTCATGGTCGGAGGCGGAAGATCGAAACGGATGAAGCGCGGCGACGCGTTTTTCCTTTTGACGAATCCATTGGTACGGATATTCACTTTTCCGGCCGGCGACGCGTGCCGGGCCGGGAGGCGGCGGTGGTCAAACGCCGGGCGAGAAGAAGAGGCGGTCGCCGGAGCGGCGGACGGACCAGCCGTCGGGCAGGAGCGCGAGGAGCGCGGCGCGGTCGGCGTCGGAGAGGACCGGCGCGTCAGGCGCGGGCGCCGCGGCCGGGCGCGCGGAGGTCCCGGCGAAGACGTCGCGGAAGGGCGCAAGGTTGCCGCCGGAGGGGGCGTTGTGGTCGTCGACGATCGCGAAGACGACGAGGGCGAACGCGGCGCGGAACTCGGGCTCCGCGAGAACGTCGCGGAAGAGTTCGGCGACGTGCCGCGGCGGATTGCGGAATGCGCCGCACCCGAACGCGGAGAGGACGAGCGAGCGCTGACCGTTCTCGCGGGCGATGCGCAGGATCGTCCGGATGCGGCGGCGCGTCGACTCCGCCGCCTCGGGAACGAGGCGCGGGAGGCCGTCCGGGCCCGGCGCGGTGTCCGGATGCGAGAGCGCGGGCACGGCGAGAAACGCGCAGCGCCACGGACGTTCGAGGAGCGGGTATCCTTCGGCCTCGGGGCCGCGGAAGACTGTGACGCCGGGCGCGAAGACGCCGGCGAAGTCGCCGCGGAGCGGATAGGAGCGCGGCGCGCGCGGGACGTCCCAGTCGGCGCCGAAGTCGGCGAAGCGGTAGAACGAGCGGAAGCAGTCGGAGGAGCGGAAGAGATGTTCCTCCTGCGCGCCGGCGCCGCTGTAGACGCCGCCGCCGGGCGTCTTCGCGCTCGCCATGTCGAGGACGCAGACGCCGGACTCGCCCGCCTCGACGAGGCGGCGCGCGACGGCGAGGCAGTCGCCCGCGACGACCTCGACCGGCGAGGACGGCGCGTCCGGCGGGGCGTCCGGGCCGGGCGGGAGCTCGGCGTCGTAGAAGCGCGCGCCGGGCCACAGTTCCGGCGAGGGCGAGAGGTCGACGCGGACCCCGCCGGGCAGGACGTAGCCGCCGGCCCGGACGCGGGCGGCTGTGTCGCGAAAGACGTCGGCGCGGAGCTGATGGACCGCCTGGTCGGCGTCCCAGTCGCGGCGATGGGCGGCCTTCGCCTGCGCGAGCTTCTCCGCGGCGATGCGGAAGGAAACCGCCCATCGCCCCGCATTCCAGTTTTCGATCTTGTTTTCGTTCATGCCTCTGATTCTACCCCAGCTCCCATCTTCCCTCAACGCCTCATCTACCCTCCGTCCCCAAACCTTCGTCCCCTCCCTGTTCAATTCCACCGTGCGTGATTTTCATTGTTTTCTCTTCTCCCGTACTGCCGTTTTCGCCGTTTTTGCCGGCCGTTTCCGGTCTTCCCTACGCCAGCCGTCGCCTTCGCCCGCGCTCGCGTTGCTCCCGCTCGTCCCGGTCCGCGCGCAATCGACGGAGAAACCCCGCCACGGTCGCGCTTTCCGGAGCGGCGAGCAGCGCTCGCAGTCGCTTGCGCGCGCCGGGCAGCCGCTCGCGCTGGACCGGCCGCACCTTCCTCTCGACTTCCGGATCGGGCGCAAGCAGCAGCTCTGCCGGCACCGGGTCGAAGAGGTCCTCCGCGTCGCGAGTCTCCCACGCGAGCCGACGGTAGCCCGTGAGCGCCGCGTAGTGCGGGAGCAGTTCCGGGCAGTTCTCGAAGATCCAGCCGCGCAGGCCGCCGTTGCGCCCGACGATCTCGCCGTCGCCGTCGCGGATGAGCGAGCTGTCCGTCGTCGCCTCCGCATCGAGCAGCATCGACCCGAGCCGGATCTTCTCCTCCACCTTTCCGCGCCCACGCGCCTTCTCGAACTGCTCGCGCACCTCGTCGCCCGTCGGCGCGGGCTTGGCGGAGAATACGCAGAGCCGACGAATCGGCGCGCCCTTGCGGCGGGGACGGTCCGGCAGTTGCGGCATCCCGGGCTCGCGTGGCGGGGTGCCGGACCCCGCCACGGCCTTCTCCAGCGTCCCGAACCAGTCCTGCCACGCCAGGTCGCGTCTTGCGCGCGCCTTGGCGCGGAGGGCCGCGGAGCAGGGTCGGCGCGCGAGCGCGAGCGCCTCGCGCTCGCGGGCGTCCTCGCGGCGGACCCGTTCCGCGGCGAGGGCGCGCAGGACGCGGAGGTATTCGATGCGACCGGAGTCGCGCGCGTCGCGGAGGCGCTGCGCGCATTCGCGGGCGAAGGCGCGGTCGACGCCCGCACGGGCGCGGTAGGCGCAGAGACGGACCGATCGGAAGAGGGAGGAGGCGCCCTTCAAGAGCATGGGCAGAATGGTGGTTTCGAGCGCGCCGGGCGTGTCGTCGGGGGAGTCGATGAAGAAGACGGAGAGGGGAATGGCGCCGGGAATCGCGATGCCCATGGAGTCGAAGCCGGAGGTTGCCCAGCGGTATTCCTCCCACGCATGGCGGCGGAGGGCGGCGTCGAGGCGGGCCTCCTCGCGGCGGCGGTCGGCGCGGCGAAGGGCGGCGGCGGAGATGGTTCGGCGGCGGGGGCGGCGGGACATGGCGGGAGGGGAAGAGCGGACGGAAGGACGGGAGCGGCGTTGTTCGATCGAGAGTCGGGCGAAACGGCAGGACGTGAACCGCCGAAGTGGTGGAGAACGCCCGCGATTCTACACCGCAGGAGCGACGAAAGCAAGGAAAATCACGCACGGTGAAATTGGATGCAGACGGGGGCTATGAGGCCTATGGGGCTATGGCTATGGGGAGAGCAGGCGGAGGAGGAGCGTCTCGGGGACGGGGGAGACCCAGTGGAGGTTTGTCGGGTGGACGTTGCCGCGGTCGCCGTCGTGGAAGGCGAGGACGGCGCCAGCCGGCGGTCGCGGGAGGAACGCCTCCGCGACGAGCCGCGCGACTCGGACGGCGCGGTGGCGGCCGCGTTCGACGCGAAGCTGCACGACCGGACCGCCGTTGCGCAGATAGGCCTTGAGAACGAATGCGCCGTAGTGCTGCGTCCCTCCGCGGCGACGCGGCGCCTCGAACGCCGGACGCCGCACGCGGCCGAGGCTGGAGACCTCGTAGCCGCCCGGACGTCGCAGCACCGGGCGCCACTCCTCGCCGGGATGGTCGTCCGGCTCGCCGCGCCGCGCGCCGCTAGAACGAGACCGTTTCACGGCGGATGTCCTTCCAGATTTCCGCCTTCACCTTCACGGACGAGCCCCCGGCGGCGGGGAAGGACCAGGTGGCGCTGCGAGCGTCGAACGTCATTTTCATCCCGGGCTCGAGCTCCTCGCCGTCCGCGACGAGCACGAGCGAAGCGAGGGCGCCGAGCTCGCCCTCAAGGCGGAGGTCGATTCCGTCGCCGGCCCCGCCGCCGCCGAACGCGCCGCCGAAGAATGCGGCGAGCGCCTGGGCGGCTTCGGCTTCTCCCGGAGCCGCGGAGCCGCTCTCCTTCGCGGCAGAGGCGATGGCGGCGGCCAGCGCGGCGGAGGGATCGCCGGCGGCGTCCACATCACTGGCCGCATCGCCGTCGAACGCCGCGGGAGCGCCCTTCTTCTTCGGCTCGGGGACGCGGACGGTCACCGGGCCGAGCGAGACCGACGAGCCCGGCGCGAGGGAGAGCGTCGCGGTCTTCGTTTCTTTCCCGGAGGCGCGCTCGACGTCGATCGAGCCGTGCACGACGGGCATCGCGGCCTTCATCCGATCGCGGCCGGGTTCGATGCAGAGAGTGAACGTTGCGGCGGTGCCGTCGTCCGAGACCTTCGGAAAGTGGTCGAGCGACCAGGAGGGCGCGCCCTTCGCGTCCTTCGAGACGTCGGCGCCGCCGGCGGTCGCGGACGAGACGCGGAACGAATCCTTGTCGACGCGAGAGAAGCCGGTCCCCCGGACGAGGTAGCCGATTTCGTAGCGTCCGTCCTCCGGCCCGTAGAACGCGAGGTCGTCGGGAAGGTCCTTCGGTCGCGGAGCGTGGACGGCGATTTCGACGGGGCGCGCGCGCAGCCCCTGCGCGGCGCCGGCGGCGGGCTTCGGGCGTTGCGCGGCGGCGGGACGGGACTGCGCCGGCGCGGCGGCGGGCGACGCCGCGATGGAGGCGAGGAGGGGGAGGAGAAGGAGGCGTTTCATTCGTGGGTTCCTTTCGAGGTGGAGTGCGGTGTCCCGTGGCGGGGTGCGATGGGTCAATTCTACCATCGGATCCGCCGCGACGGCGGTAACTTTCCTGTAACTTTTTGCGCAGAACGGAGGAAAACCGCGCTTTTGTAACCGATCGCGGAGGCACGGCGGACCGATCCGGCGGGCCGATCCGCCCCGGATTGTAACTTTTTCGCGCGGGGGTTCCCACGGCCCGGCCTCTCTGCTATACTGGCGAACGTCGCGCGCCACCCGCCGCGCGCCACCGCCATGCCGAAGAAACGCAGCCGGCCCTCGCCGAAAATCCTCCTCGCCGACGGCGACCCGATCCGCCGCGAAACGTTCCGCGACCTGCTCGCGCGGCGCGGCGCGGAGGTCGTCGAGGCCGTCGGCACGGACGCCGCCCGCCGCGCGGCGGAGCGCCGCCCGGCGCCCGACCTGGCGCTCGTCGACTTCGGCTCCTTCGGCGCGGACGCGCTCGCGCTCTGCCGCGACCTGGCGGCCGCCGTCCCGACGATCGTGCAGCTCGACGCGCGGACGTTCACCGAGGAGAACGTCGACGCCGCGCTCGCGGCGGGCGCGAGCGACTGCGTGATGCGCCTCCCGCCGGAGGCGCTCGCGCCGCTGCTCGCCGCGAAGCTCGCGCGGCTGCGCGGGCGCGCCGACGCCTCCGCGGGCGGAACCTTCGCGCCGCTCGTGGCCTCGCTCACGAAGACGGAGCGGCGCCTGCTCGGCGTGCTGCTGCGCAACGCGGGGCTGGTCTGCCGCCGCGACTTCCTCCACCGCGAGCTCTACGGGGAGACCTCCTGCGAGGGCTCGCGCGCGCTCGACGCGCTCGTCGTGAAGCTGCGGCGCGGGCTGGGCCCGCTCGGCGCGGGGATCGAGACGGTCCGCGGAGAGGGCTACCGCTGGAACGACGGCCTCGCGGCGCGCCCGCGCTTCCGCGCGGCGCGGCTGCTCGCCGCCGTCGTCGGCGCGGCGCTGGCGATCGCCGCGATCCTCGGCGCGCTTCGTCTCGGCGCGCCGGAGGACATCCTGCAGGAGGGCGCGGAGAAGGCGGGCGAGCTCGTCCGCAGCCTCCCGGGGCTCGTTCCGCCCGGCGAGGGCGCGACGGCGACGCTGCCCGGACCGCGGCCCGTCAAGATCGAGGACGACGGCATCTCCGACCCCACCGGCACCTTCACCATCCGCCTGCCGCCGGCCGCGCCGGACCCGACGAACGCGCCGTAAGCGCGGGCTCCAAGCGTATCGCCGTTCGGCGCAAGGGCGGTTGCGGGGGCACCGGAAGATGTGGTAGAGTGGGCGCCGGCGCCGCGCGATGGTTCGCGCGGCGCCGCACGAGGAGACCCGCATGATCGTCGTCAACACCGAAACCGTTCCGGGCTGCCGGATCGTCGAACTCAAGGGCATGGTCCAGGGCAACACCGTCCGCGCCAAGCACGCCGGCCGCGACATCGCGGCGGGCCTCAAGAACCTCATCGGCGGCGAGCTCAAGGGCTACACGGAGCTGCTGACCGAGTCGCGCCGCGAGGCCGTCTCGCGCATGATGGCGCAGGCCGAGGCGCTCGGCGCCAACGCGATCCTCAACGTGCGCTTCTCCACGAGCGCCGTCACCGCGGGCGCCTCCGAGATCATGGCCTACGGCACCGCCGCGGTCGTCGAGGCGGAGGCCTAGCGATGGGGGAGGAGGAGGCCATCGGCGGCGTCGCGGCCTTCGTCGTCTACGTCGCCCTTCCCGCCGCGGCGCTGCTGCTCTGGTGGGCGCTCGGGCGCTCGCAGGAGCGGCGCCACCTGCGCGACCTCGCCGCGCGCGAGGCCGCGCTGCGCGGCGTCCTCGTGACCGACCTGCGGGGCTTCCCCGGCGCGGACCCCGCCTGCCCGCCCCCGGAGCTGGTGTGCGGCGAGGCGGCGATCGCGAGCGACGGCTTCAAGTCCTGGGTCTTCGGCCTGCGCAACCTCTTCGGCGGCGAGTCGAAGTCCTTCACGGCGCTCTTCGAGCGCGCCCGGCGCGAGGCCGTCGCGCGAATGGCGGAGGCGGCGCGCGCCCGCGGGTTCGACGCGGTGTGCAACGTCCGCTTCTCGACCGTCGACATCGGCGGCAACGCCTCGGGCGCCGGCAAGAAGGCGATGCCGATGGCGGTCTGCACCGTCTCCGGCACGGCCTACCGCCGCCTTCCCGCCGCGCGATGAGCGGCGTGCGCGACGAGCTTTGCGGCGAGCCCGCGCTGCGCGGCGAGGCGGGCCTCCCGCCCCGGCTGCCCGGGGCG
>CACWKU010000064.1 GCA_902761575.1 uncultured bacterium | reverse complement strand
CGCGCCCGCGAGAAGGCCCGCGCCGCGCGCGAGGCGCTCGAGCGCGGCCCCGGCCGCTTCCGCCGCACGGACGTCGGCCGCGCCCCCGCCCGCATCCGTCTCCCCTCCGGCGAGAAGCACCCCCGCTGGTGGCACCTCGGCTCCGACGAATAGCCCCCTCCACGACCGATGAACAAGCCCCTTCTCCGCCGTTCCGTCCGAATCCTCGCGGCCGTCATCCTCACGGCCGTCGTCGCGCGGTTCCTGATTCTCAGCCCCATCCTGCCGCCGGGCGACGAAGCCGTCCTCTACGACCGGCTCTGCGCGTGGCGCCCCGGCGACTCCTGGGAGGAGATGCGACGGGGTCTCTCCCGGGGCCACATGCGTTTCTTCCGCCCGAAACCGATCGGCGATCGGCCGAACGTCGGCGATCTGATACAGGGCTATTCCGTCGAGCCGGCCGGCACGTGGTTCCGGGAAGGCGGCTACAAGGACGCGGCCTACTGGATCGACCTACGCGCCAAGGGAAAAATCGTTCCGGCCCCCGACCCGGAGCGTGAACCTCCGGAGAAGAACCGCAGCGTCGACCTTTGGGTCGATGTGCGCGTCTTTCTCGACCGCGAGATGCGCTATTGCGGAGTCAAGGTATCCACGATCGCCGGACGGCGCCTCGACGCAAGGACCCGCTGGACCGAATGGCGGCCGCCCGCCCCGTTCCGTCCCGCCGCGGTACTCCTCCGCCCGCGCATCGACTTCCCCGCCCTCGAACGTCGCCTCGCCGAGGCGCTGCCCGACGAGGCCGCCGCGTCCGAACTCCGCGCCGACGCCTTCCGCCAGGTCGACGAATACGACGCGCGCGAGCACGTCCGCGGCGGCAGCCCGAACGCCCCGGGGCATCCAATCCGGAGCATCTACGGCGCCTCCTATCCGCGGCTCGACGCGGTCCTCTGCGCCCTCTCGTTCGGCACGCGCTTCTTCGACTTCGACGCCCGGATGTACGGAGGGCGGGAGACCGACGCGAACGACCGTCTCGAGACCCTGCTGCTCTGGTTCGGCGACGGCGGCGCCACCAACGCCGTCCTCCATCTCTTTCGCAACCCGGACTGCACCGTCCCCGACCTTCGCCGCCTCGCCCCCGGCGTCTACCTCGAGCTTCCCGCCCCGCCGCCGCCGGGCTGGGGAGGATCCTGCAACGACGAAACATAGAGCGAAAGGAGCCCCGAAATGTCCGCAGAACCGAAGAAAAGCAAAAAGAACCGGGGCGGCGACGCCCAGCTGGAGATGACGCCGATGATCGACGTCGTGTTCCAGCTCCTGATCTTCTTCATCGTCACGCTCAACCAGCCCGACATCCTGTCGCAGTTCGACGCGCTCCGGCCGTCGGATGACAAGAGCACCGAGGTGAAGGACCCGCCCGCGGCGATCACGATCAAGGGCTTCCCCTCGCGTCCGGGGCTGGGCGCCTACTTCTTCGGCAACGACCAGAACCGGCGCACGGTGACGCTCGACCAGCTCCGCGGCGTCGCCGCGCAGATGGCGAAGGTCAACCGAAACCAGAACGTCGTCGTCAACTGCACCGACACCGCGCCGCACGGCTGCCTCGTCCGCGTCCTCGACCTGCTCGCCGACTCCGGCCTCCGCTCCGTGTCCGTCTTCTCCCTGGACAACGGCTCGGAGAAGCCCTGGTAGTCCCGTAGTCTCCGCCGCGGACCGCCCCTAATAAATCGCCCCGCGAGAATCGTATAATGCGACGGAGACCCCGACGATGAAACGGTTCATCCCTTTTCCACCGCCCGCTCGCGCGCTCCGCGCGCGGCTGGCCCTGCTGTCCTCGCTCGCCCTCGCCCTTCCCGTCCTCGCGGCGGGTCCCGCCACGGAGGCGACCGACGCGGTGCCGGAGCCGTCGGAGGAAGGCGAAGTCTTGCCGAGGCTGCTGCAGCCCTTCGAAGCAGCCGAACAGGCCGCGCGATTCCTCGTGTCCCGGCAGTGCGAGGACGGCTCCTGGCCCGGCGAGCCGCGGGAGACGACGACGGCGTGGGTCGTGCTCGCGCTTTGCTACAACCAGTGTCCCTACGAGGAATGGGCCGAGCCGGTCCATCGGGGCATCTGGTTTCTCCTCGACAGGCGGCTTCCGGACGGATCGTTCGCCTCCGTCGGGGCCCGGTCGCGGGCCGACGCGGAGGCCCCCGTCCACGCGCTCATCGCCGCCGCGCGGGCGACCGGCAACCCGCTTTTCAAGAAGGAGGCGGGCGCCGCCGCGCATGCGACGTTCGGGACGAACGCACCGCCCGACTTCTTACGGGAGCTCTATCTCCTCTCCTGGCACCCGGCCTTCGCCCGCGCCTTCATCGACATCCAACGGGAGCGCGCCCGCGCGCTCGTTCCGAGGTCGCCGGCGAATGGGCGCCCGACCGGCTGCTGGGTGTCCGCGCCGGACTACGGCGACCTCGCGCGCCTTCTGCCCGGCGTACCATGGATCCGGCTCCCGCCGTGCGTGGTCGTCGTGTCCGACGAAGACGACTCCGGCCGGGACATCCTTTGCACCGCGGCTTCGCTGCTCGTCCCCGGCGCGATGGGCGTGACGCGCCGCCTTCCGCCGTCCGCCGAAACGCTCGCCGCGGCGGACGCGCTCGCGAAGGCCCGCCTCGACGCGCCTCCGGCGGTCTTCGACGAGCCGCGGGGCTATCCGCGGCCCGGGCCCGGCGCGGCCCGGGACAGCGCCCGCCGCTGGCTTCTCGCGCAGCAGGTGCCCTCGAAGCGCGGCGGAGGCCCGGGCGGCTGGTGGCCCGGCGCCGACCCGGTCGTCGACACCTCGCTCGCGATGCTCGCCCTCGCGCTGGGCGATCCGGACTTCGAGAATGCCCGCGGCGAAAACCTTTCCGACGCGTATTCCCGCGCCGTCCAGTTTCTCGCCCGGACGATCCGCCCCGACGGCACCTTCCCCGTCCGCGACCCCGAAGGCGACGCCGCCGCGCTTCCCGTCCTCGCGCTGCGCGTCCTCGCCGGCATCTGCCCGCACCCCGACGTCCGCGACCTGCTCCGCAAGGCGGGCGCGGACCCGGACGATGCGCCGGCCTTCTTCGGCGAGCGCCTCCTCCTGGCCCTGTGCGATTCCCCGCAGGGTCCCTCCGTATCGGACTGGCGGGTCCTTTCCGCCGCCGAACGGGCCGCGCGCCGCTGGGAGGCGCGCCCCGCGTCCGAATCCAGCTTCCGCGCCGGGCCGAAACTGCTGCTGCACTGGGAGGAGCCCCCGGACGCCGACTTCCTCGTCCGCGGCTCCCCGATTTCCGCCGCCGCCTTCCGTCCGCTCCCCGTCGACGCCACCCCCGAGGCCCGCGCGATCCGCGCCACCATCCGCTGGCTCCTCGTCCCGCCAGACAAGACCATCCGGCACCTGCTCCCGCCGCCCGTCCCCGCTACCAACGCCCCGTCCGTCTTCTTCTCGGACGACGTCAAGGTCACCGTCCGCCGCCACGCGGAGGGCGCGGAGGAATAGCCTCGCGCGTAAGGTGCGTTCTTCCTCGCCGCGCTCGAGCGGGCGCGGGAGATCCGGCGCGGGAGGACGCCGAATGCCACGTCCGGACGCTGTATTCGGCGACACGGGGGCGGGCGTTCGAGCGGGGAACCCAGCTGGCCGCGGAGACGACGAACGCCGTCTGCCGCCCGGCCGTTGCCCCCTAGCCGTCGACCATCCGGGCGCGCGGGTCGCAAAGCCGATTCCGCCGTGCGAGATTTTCATTGTTTCAACTGCTCCTGTAGATGCGATTTGCATCAAAATCACGCACGGTGGAATTGCAATCCGGATCGGGGAAATTGCAGGCGGCGGTCATCCGTCTCCGGCTCCGGTCTCCTCCTCTTGCGAAGGCGAGAATGTCGGTCGCTTGCAATCCGGGAGTGTCCCGCGCGCGCTCCGGTTGAAATGGCTCGCGGGTTCGCGTAGAATCGGCGGCGTGAGAGAGGCCAACGACAGAGCGGACCCGACGGCCGGGCGGGCGCGGCGCGGGCGGCGGGCGCTATGCGCCGGGATCGCGATCGCCGCGGCCGGGGCGACGGCGTTCGCGGTCGGGCGGGCCCTGGGCCCGCGCATCGTCGACCTGCCGTCGCCGAACTTCGGCGAGCGGCGGCCGGCGGGGGCGAAGGTGAAGTTCGTCGTGCTGCACTACACCGCCACGGAGACGCTCGCGCAGGCGCTCGACATCCTTCGCGACCCGGCCCGCGAGGTGAGCTCGCACTACGTGGTGGACCGCGACGGCGGCGTCTACCGCCTCGTCGCCGAGGACAAGCGCGCGTGGCACGCCGGCGCCGGCTCGTGGCGCGGCGAGGACGACGTGAACAGCGTCTCGATCGGCGTCGAGATCGTCAACGCCGGGCCGCCCGACCCGTTCCCCGAGAGACAGATGCGCGCCGTTCTCGCGCTCTGCCGCGACCTCGCCGCGCGCCATCCCGGCGTCGAGTTCGTCGGGCATTCCGACGTCGCGCCCGACCGCAAGGTCGACCCCGGGCCGCTCTTCCCCTGGTCCCGCCTCGCCGAGGCGGGACTCCCCAACCCCCACGTCTTCGTCCGGCCATGACGATCCATCGGTTCCAGACCCTGCCCTCGACCAACGACGAGGCGATGCGGCTCGCGCGCGAGGGCGCGCCCGCCGGCCAGTGCGTCGTCGCGGACGAGCAGACCGCGGGGCGCGGGCGCGCGGGCCACTCGTGGACGTCGCCGCCCGGGGTCGCGCTCTACTTCTCCGTCATTCTGCGCCCGCGCGTCGCGCCCGAGCGCCTGCCGCTCGCGACGCTCGCGTGCGGCGTCGCCGTGGCGGACGCGATCCGCGCCGCGACCGGCCTCGACGCGGGGCTCAAGTGGCCGAACGACGTCCTCGTCGGCCTCCGCAAGTGCGCCGGCATCCTCTGCGAGGCGGAGCTCGGGGGGCCGGGCGGGGCGTTCGTCGTCGCCGGCGTCGGAATCAACGTGAACACGCCCGCCGCCGCCCTGCCGCCGCGTCCGATCTTCCCGGCCACGTCGCTCGCCGCCGAGGCGGGGCGCGCCCTCGACCGCGAGGCGCTCCTCGCCGCATGTCTCGAACGCATCGCCGCCGAGACCGCGCTGCTCGAGGGGCCCGGCGGCGCGGAGGCGGTCGCCGCGCGCTTCGCCGCGCGCGACGCCCTCCGCGGCCGCCGTCTCCGCGCCGAGCTGCCCGACGGCACCTCCGTCGAGGGAGAGAACCTCGGCGTCGATTCCGCCGGCGCGCTCCTCCTTTCCGGCCCCTCCGGGCCCGTCCCCGTCCTTGCCGGCTCCGTCTTCCTCTCCTAGCCGTCAACCTCGCCCATCACTCGCCACTCGTCACTTGTCACTCGTCACTTGTCACTTGTCACTTGTCACTCGTCACTCGTCACTCGTCACTCGTCACTTTACCCTTTTCACTTTACCCCAAACCAAAGACTCTCCCATGAAAAAGTCCCTCCCCCTCCTTCTCGTCCTCTCCCTCGCGTTCGTCGCGATGCCGACGCGCTCGCAGAACATCGACCTCGGCGCGCTCGCGGCGGCCGCCGCCGCGAAGGGCGGCAACGCCGCGCAGCAGGCGATGCAGCGCCTCCAGGCGGACGAACAGCGCATCAAGGCGCTCGAGGACCAGGTGAAGGCGCTGCAGCAGCGCGTCTTCCCGCGCACGACGAACGCGAGCGCGCCGGTGCCGCAGTCCGCGACGATCGAGTCGCGCCTCGCGGCGGCCGAGAAGCGCCTCGCGGCGGCGGAGAAATCGGCGGCGGCGGTCGAGACGCGCCTCGCGAAGCTGGAGGCCCGCGTTCGCGCGCTCGAGGGGAAGTCCCGATGAGACTCCGCTTCCGGCAGAAGGCGGCGATTCTTTCCATTTGACATTGCCGCCCGTTCCTTCTATCATATCGCCCGTTCCTCCCACTTTCCGACATGGAGCATCCGACAATGCCATCCCGACCCATGCGTGCTCTGCTAGCGGCCGCGATCCTGCTCTGCGGGGCCGCGGCGCGCGCCGCCATCTTCGAACCTCTCTTCATGGTGACCAAGGTCGTCGGAGAAGTCCGCGTCGAGAGGCCGAACGGGACGACGGACATCGTCCGCAAGGACCATGCCTATCCCTTTGGCTCCCGCCTGATCATCCCGACGCAGATCTCGGAGGAGGAGGCGAAGGCCGCCGCCGCGGAGGGCGCCAAGCCCGAGGACCCGCAGGTCTTCGTGCGCCTCGCCCGGGACTTCACGTTCCGCCTCGGCGCGGGCTCCGACGTGAGGATCCTCGACGAGACGACGGGCGACGGCGACGAGATTCAGGAGCTCAAGGTGTTCGACCTCGCGGAGGGGACCATCGACACCCGCATCTCCGCGGCCGTGAAGAAGACGGGCGGCACGCTCGACGAAAAGGCGGAGAAGAACCTCAGCGCCGTGATCGTCCGCACCCCGGTCGCGGAGTGCACGCGCCTCGCCGAGCGCAACAAGATCCAGGTGGCGAAGGACCCCGAGACGCCCGGATACTTCAACTGCTACTTCGAGTCGACCGGCGGCTGGATGGAGATCCACGGGCCGCAGTTCGACCTCGACCGCCTCAAGAAGGCGACCCGCGTCCGCATCGACGGCAACATGGAGTTCACCAGCATCACGCCCGAGTCCGGCGAGTTCACCGGCACGTTCGAGAAGGGCGCGGACAACAACGAGAAGGTCTTCTTCCGCACGCGGTGCGTCGCCAAGGTCTGGCGCAGCCACGCCGAGGTCGGCGGCCGGCTCGTCGTCGCCGTCATGGTCTCCTATCCCGACGGCCAGAAGAAGAACTACGCCTATCTCGAGGGCCAGACCGGCGTCGACGCCGGCTCGGGCCCGACGACCGATCTCGGCCAGCAGACCGAGGCCGGCGGCGAGGAAGGCGGCGGCGACTGGGGCGAAACCGGCGGCGGCGATTGGGGCGAGACCGAGTCCGACGGCGGCGAGGAAGGCGGCGGCGACTGGAGCGACGCCGGCAACGATTCCGACTTCGGCGACTGGAGCTTCTAGGCGCCCGGCGACACTTTCGAAAACACACAAACGCGAGGCGGCGCAACCCGCCGAAAACAACAAGGAAAACGGAAATGAAGAACAGGTTCCAACATGCAATCGCGGCCACTGCGCTCCTCGCGCTCGGCTTCGCCGCCGCTCCCGTCCTCGCGGACGCTGCGGCCGACAAGGTTACCAGCTACGTCGAAATCGCTCGCAGCGTCTTCGGCGGCGACAAGACGGCGGGCGACGTCGTCTCCGCCACCCTCGCCGCGGCGGCCGACAAGGGCGTCGACGCCCAGGGCACGGTCGGCGAGCTCGCCGCGGCGCTCTCCGCCGCCGAGGTCGCCAAGGACGACCCGGCCGTCGCCGACGCGCTCGCGGGCATCGTCTCCGCCGTGAACGACGCGGCCGGCGACGACGCGTTCGACTTCGCCTCCCGCGCCGCCGCGGCCGTCTCGGCCGTGACGGGCCTCGACATCGCCGGCTCGCTCGCCGACGAGGCGTTCGCCGATGCCGCCAACGATCCCGATTCCGTCCTCGACGCCACCGAGAAGGCGGACCTCAAGGACCTCTACGAGAAGGTCCTCGCCGCCCTCAAGGGCGCCGGCTATGCCATGAAGGAGGACGGCGACAAGGTCACCGTCGGCGGAAAAGGCAAGGGCAAGGGCAAGAAGGGCAAGGCCGACGAAGCGGCTGCGGCCGCCGCCTCCGGAGCCGGTGCCGGCGACGGCACGATCGGTGGCTCGGACGGAACCGATGCCGGCGACGACACGACCGGCGGCTCGGACGGAACCGACGACGACGGCACGATTGGCGGCTCTGACGGAACCGACGACGGCGACGGCACGACCGGCGGTTCGTACGGCACGACCGGCGGCGGCACGACCGGCGGCTCGGACGGCACGATCGGCGGCTCGGACAACCTCGGCGATCCCGTGGACCAGACGATCGACAATCCGCACGAGTATCATCCGACGCCCACGACGATCAATGGCATGAACCAGCCGATCCTGACGCCCGTCGTCCCCCCGAAGACCTCGACGCCTTCGAAGACGAAGCCGTCCCCGACCCCGGTCGGCCTCCGCTAAGCCACCCGCCTAGCGTCTTTCACCGGAGGCGTCCCTGGACCGCACCGCAGGGATGCCTCCTTTTTTCGGCAAGCGCCGATTCCCGACAACGCCGCGGCGCGGACACGCACAGCACATAGCATCGTACAGCAAGGACTTCCGCCATGTTCATCATCAAGTTCAACAACATGGTCAAGAACAAGTGGATCTGGGCCGCCTTCGCGATCATCGTCGCGGTGGCGTTCGGAGCCTCCGACATGATCGGCGCGGGCTCCCGCTCCCGTTCCGGCGAGGGTCGTCTCGGCTCGCTCGGGGGCAAGGCCCTCGATCCGGCGCTCCACCAGACCGTCACGCACCTGATCCGCTACCGCAGCCTGATGTCCGGCTCGGAGGAGAACGCCTCCTCCCGCGAGCGGTGGAAGCTCTGCGCCGCGCTGCTCCGCGCCCGCGAGGCCGGGCTTTCGCTCTCCGACGCCGAGCTCGCCCGCATCATCCGGGGCCTCGGCTTCCTCCAGGGGGCCGACGGCCGGTTCAGCTCCGAGCTCTACGAGCGCGTCCTGCGCCAGATCGACTTCACGCCGACGATGTTCCAGGAGGTCGTCCGCGCCGACGTCGCCCTGAACCAGCTTCGCTTCTGCGTCTCCCGCGGCCCTTGGGCCGCGCCCAGCGTCGTCGAGGACCGCACGCTCGGCCGCTCCGACCTCTTCACGCTGCAGGCCGCGACGCTCACGAACGCCTTCGACGCCGCGACGACGGAGCTTTCGGAGGACGAGGCCCGCGCCTTCTACGACGCCCACCCCGACCTCTACCGCCTCCCCGAGCGCCGCCGCGTCCGCTACGTCACGTTCCCCGCCGTCGCCTATCGCGACAAGGCCGTCGTCACCGAGGAGGAGATGAAGGCCCACTACGAGGAGAACGAGGCCGACTACACGACGGCCGACACCAACGGCGTCGAGCGCCTCCGCTCGTTCGACGAGGTCCGCGCCGAGATCGCCGACGCTCTCGCGCCGGCGCACCAGCGCGAACTCGCCGCGACCGACGCCGGAGACTTCGCCGACCTCTTCCTCCGTCCGGGATTCGACGGCGGCTCCGGGATCCCCGATTTCGCCGCCGCCGCCGCGAAGCTCGGTCTCGCCGTCTCCACCACGGCCCTCTTCTCCGCCGACGAGCCTCCCGTCTCCCCGGACCTCGCCAACGACTTCGCCGCCTCCGTCTTCGCCCTCGAGATCGACGGGGAGCCCTCCGATCGCGTCTCCGGCGTGGTCGGCGAGGAGGATTCGTCCGAATACTTCGTCGCCGAGCTGCTCGAGATCAGCGAGTCCCACGTTCCGGACTACGCCGACCTCGCGGACCGCGTTCTCGCCGACGCGCGCGAGGACAAGGCCTCTCGCGCGTTCCAGGACGAGGTCTCCCGCGTGCAGGAGGCGCTGCTGCGCGCCGTCGAGAACGGCGGCTCCTTCGCGGAGACCGCCGCCACGAACGGCCTCGAGGTCGGCACCAACTTCGTCTTCACCGCCCGCGACGCCTTCGGCGACGCCGCTCCCGTCGCTTCGCCCCACCAGGTCGCGCAGTCGATGATGCAGCTCGGCGCCGGCGACCTCTCTCCCGCCCCGATCGCCGTCCCCGGCGGCGTGCTCTTCTTCCAGGTCGTCTCGCGCGAGCCCGGCGACGCCTCCCTCGCCGGCACCTACCGCGACTCGATCGTCTACGGCCTCGAGAGCCAGACGGCCGACGCGCTGTGGGACGACTGGCTCGAGCGCAACCTCGACGCGATGGACCCGAAGCCCGCCACGCCCTTCGAGCCCGCCGCCGGCGCGGAGCCCGAGGAGGAGGAAGAGGACTAGCCGCATGGCGGAGCCGCGGCGCATCCTCGTCGTCAAGCTCAGCTCGCTCGGCGACACGCTCCACGCGCTGCCCGCCGTCGCGGAACTCCGCGATCGCCTTCCCGCGACCGTCGACTGGGCCGTCCAGCCCGCCTTCGCGCCGCTCGTCCGAGCCTTCGCCTGCGTCGATCGCGTCTTCGAAGTCCCGCGCCCCTCGCGCCCGCGCGAGTGGGCGCGGGCCCTTCTCGCCCTCCGCCGCGCCGGTCCGTGGGATCTCGTCGTCGACCTCCAGGGCCTGCTCAAGAGCGCCCTCGTCGCCCGCGCCGCGCGCGCGCCGCGCCGCATCGGCCCTTCGTTCGCGCGCGAGGGATCGCGCCTCCTCTACACGGAGATCGCCGGCCGACGCGACAAGTCCCGCCACGCGATCGACGAATGCTTCGACGTGCTGCGCCATCTCGGCATCCCCGTCCCCGCGGAGCCGCGCTTTCCCCTTTCCGTCCCTGCTCCGGATCCGGACGCGCTCGACCCGCCGGAGCTCGCCTCGCTTTCCGGTCCGCGCGTCGCCGTCGCGCCCTACTCGCGCTGGACGAGCAAGAACTGGCCCGCGGAGCGCTTCGCCGAGGCGATCCGCCTGCTCGTGCAGGAGCGCGGCGCGCGCGTCCACGTCCTCGGCGGACCGGGCGACCGCGCCGGCGCGCAGGCGATCCTGGACGCCGCCGGCGTTCCCGCCGCCAACCACTGCGGCGCGTTCTCCCTCGTCGAGTCGGCCGGACTCCTCTCCCGCTGCGAGGCCCTCCTCACCAACGACTCCGGCCCGATGCATCTCGCGGCCGCGCTCGGCGTGCGCTGCGTGGCGCTCTTCGGTCCGACCTCCGCCGCGCGCACGGGTCCGTACGGACCCCGCCACGCAATCCTGCGCGCAGAGCCCGAATGCCCGCGCGCGCCCTGCCGCCGCCGCGTGTGCCCCCTCGGCGCCGGCGCCTGCCTCGCCTCGATCCCCGCCGCCCGCGCCGTCGCCGCGCTGTTCGAACCGGAGCCCCGGACGTGAGCGAAGCGGACGTCCAGCGGGCCCTCGAGGCCTTCGATCCGGAGCATCTGCCGTCCGGCGCGGCCGTGCTGCAGCGCGGGCGCAACCTCGTCGTCCGGGCGGATCTCGCCGGCACGGACGCGGTCGTCAAGTCCTTCCCGGCGCCGTCCCCGCTCCGCGCGCTCCTCGACCGTCTCGCCGGCCGCCCGCCGAAGGCGGAGCGCGCCTTCCGCGCGACCCGGTTCCTCGAGGAGCGCGCCCCCGGGCTCACGCCCGCCCCGCTCGGCGTCGCCGCGCGCCCCGGCGGCGGCGGACTCTTCGCGACGAAGTTCGAGCCGGGGCTCGTCTCCCTCACGGCGCGCCTCGCCGCGATCTACCGCGCGGGCGGCCCCTGCCCGGAGCTCATCGCCCTCCTGCGGCGCGTCGCGCGCGCCTGCCGCGCGCTCCACGACGCCGGCTTCCTCCACGGCGACCTCGGCAACCAGAACATCGCGCTCGCGCCGGACGGCCGCACGCTCTTCGTCGACCTCAACCGCGCCCGCCTCTTCCCCGACCCGCTCTCCCCGCGCCGCCGTGCGCGCGACCTTTCGCGCATCGCGCTGCCGTCGGACTTCCTCCGCGTCTTCTTCGAGATGTACTGGGAGGCGCCGCCCCCGCGCGAATTCCTCGAGGCCGAGCGCGCCGCGCGCCGCGCCTTCGCGTGGCACACCGCCACGCGCCGCCTGCGCCACCCGCTGCGCCGCCGCGCGCCCTCGCCGGAGCCGGTATACCCCGCGCCGCCCGACATCTGGATCTGGGACCCGAAGTCCGAGCAGGCCGTCTCGACGATGCGCTCGCGCGACCGCCGCCGCTGGATGTCCCACACGCGCGTCACGCGCGCCGTCGACGCGATCCTGCGCGACGGCCCCGCCGCGCGCCGCCGCCTCCGCATCCTGCGCGGCGGAGCCTTCCAGCGGCCCGTCCTCGCGCTCGCCAACCGCGTCTTCGTCTCCGTGAGCGCCGACCCCGACCGGTTCGGGCGCGAGCTGGAGCACCTCGCGCGGCTCGACGGCCCCGGCGTCCACGTCCGCTTCTACGCGCACGACCCCGACGAGACCACGGCCTTCCGGATCGACGCCGTCCGCCGCCTGCGCGCGCTCGGCCGCGCCGTCGCGATCTCGCTCGTGCAGGACCGCGTCCGCGCGACCGACCCCGAGGCGTGGCGCGCGTTCTGCGAGCGCGTCCTCGACGCGCTCCACGGCGAGGTGATCTGGGTCGAGTACCTCCACGCCGTGAACCGCGTCAAGTGGGGCATCTGGAACTTCCGCGAGCTCGGCCGGCTCTTCGCCGTCCTGCCCGCGCTGCGCGGGCGCTACCGCGACGTGTCGTTCCTCGGGCCCTCGACGATCGACTTCGAGTGGGACTTCTACGCCGCCGCGCTGCGGATGCTGCCGACCTTCCCCGGCCCGCTCGCCGGCGTCTCGGCCGAGCTTTACGTCGACCGGCGCGGCGCGCCCGAGAACAAACAGGGCCGCTTCGACGCCCTCGGCAAGCTGGCGCTTCTGCGCGCCTTCGCGATGGGGTGCCCGAGCGTCGAGGACCACCTCGTCGTCACGGAGTTCAACTGGCCGCTCGCCGGCACGGGCGAGTGGTCGCCCGTCGGCTCGCCCTACGTCTCGCCCGGCCCGCGCGGCCCCGGCGACCCGTCCGTCCCCGAGGAGGACGCCGCCGCGTTCACCGTGCGCTACCTGCTGCTCGGGCTCTGCTCGGGCCTCGCCGACGAGATGGTCGTCTGGTCCCTCGCCGCGCACGGCTTCGGGCTCGTCGACCCCGGGACGGCCCCCGATCCCTCCTCCGCCTGGCGCGAGCGCCCGGCCTTCCTCGCGCTGCGGCAGCTCTTCGCGGCGCTGCGCCACGGCAACTTCACCGACGCGCCGCAGCGCGGCGACGGCCCGGACGGCGCCTGGCTCCTGCGCTTCCTCGACCGCGACGGCCGCCGCCTCGCGGTGGCCTGGACGACCGCCCCGCGCGACGCGGACGCGCCGACGCCCGCCCTCCTCGGCTTCGAGCCGCGCGAGGCGCGCGACCTCTACGGCGCCCCCGTCCTGCCCTTCCACCCGGTCTCCGGCCGCCCGGTCTACTACTACCAGTAGCGGCATGTTCGCCTTCTCCGCCATCGACTTCGAGACCACCGGCGCCGTCCCGGGCTTCCCCAACGAGCCCTGGCAGGTCGGCGTCGTCTCCGTCCCCGCGGACGGCGCTGATCGTTGGGACTCGTCCTTCGAGTCCCTCCTCCGCGTCGCGCCCGACCGCCCGTTCAACAAATGGGCGCCGGGGCGCCACGCGAAGATCCGCGCGGAACTGGCGGAGGCGCCGGCGCTCGCGGACCTCTGGCCGGAACTGGCGCCGCGTCTCGCGGGTCCGGTCGTCGCGCACAACGCCGGAACGGAGCGCACGCTCCTCCGGACCGCCGCGCCGCTGCACGTCCCGGGACCGTGGATCGACACGCTCGCGCTCGCGCGCAAGGCGTGGCCGGCCGCGCCTTCGCACGCGCTCGAGGACCTCGTCCCGGCGCTCGGCCTGCTGCCGCGCTTGCAGGCTCTCCTGCCCGGCCGCGAGCCGCACGACGCGCTCTACGACGCCGCCGCGTGCGCGCTCCTGCTCCTCCACGTCCTCGCACAGCCCGGCTGGGGTTCGCTCTCGCCCGCCGAGCTCGCCGCAATCCGCTGACGCCGTGGCGGGGTCCGGCCGTTTATGCTAGAATCCGCCCCAACGAACGGAGACACGCATGACCGCCCTCGCCCAGCAGCTCGCCGAGCTCGTCCGCCGCGCCGCGACGGAGCTCCCGTCCGACGTCGCCGACGCCCTCCGCGCCGCCCGCGCCGCCGAGGCGCCCGGCTCGCCCGGCGCCGCCGCGCTCGGGACGATCCTCGAGAACGCGGACCTCGCGTGCGCGGGGTCCGTCCCCGTCTGCCAGGACACCGGCACGCCCGCGTTCTGGTTCGACCTGCCGGACGGCACCCCGACGCTTCCGATCCGCGAGGCCGCGCGCGAGGCCGTCGCCGCCGCGACCGCGGCCGGACACCTGCGCCTCAACGTGATCGACGTCCCCTCCGGCCGCCAGGTCTCCTCCAACTTCGCTCCCGGCTCGCCCGCGATGCACTTCCGCTTCGGCCCGGCCGGGACGGAGCCGCGCGCGACGCTGCTGCTCAAGGGCGGCGGCAGCGAGAACCAGGGCCGCCAGTATTCGCTCCCGGACGACGCCCTCGGCGCCGGCCGCGACCTCGAGGGCGTCCGCCGCTGCCTCCTGGACGCGGTCTGGCGCGCGCAGGGCGCGGGCTGCGCGCCCGGCATCCTCGGCGTCTGCGTCGGCGGCGACCGCGCCGGCGCGTTCGAATGCGCCAAGGAGCAGCTCCTCCGCCCGCTCGGCGACGCCTCGCCCGACCCCGGTCTCGCCGCGCTCGAGCGCCGCGTGCTCGGGGAGGCCAATTCGCTCGGCGTCGGCCCGATGGGGCTCGGCGGGCGCACGACGCTGCTCGGCGTCAAGATCGCCGCGCGCGCCCGCGTCCCCGCGAGCTACTTCGTCACGGTCGCCTACAACTGCTGGGCCTGCCGGCGCGCGTCCGCGCCGCTCGCGCTCTAGTCCACGCCCGCGCGGTTAGCCGCCCTGCGCCGCGGGCACGGCGGCCGGGCGGCGGCGCACGAGCCAGACGACGAGCGCGACGGCCGCGACGAGGAGCGGCACGCCGAGAAGCGGGCGGTAGAAGAGCCAGGCCACGCCGATCGTCGCGGCGGAGAGCGCGAGGGCGAGCACGCCCGCGACGAAGCCCGCGCCGGCGCCGATGATCCGGCCGAGCAGCGGAACGACGTCGCCCAGGGTGGCGAGCGGGTCGAGAACCGCCCGCAGGCCGAAGAGCATCAGCAGGAATCCGACGAGGCGCAGGAGCCAGGTGAGGAACCGGTTCGCCTGCCGCGCGGACTCGAACATCTCCTCCGCGGTGCGGCGGCCGTTCTCGATGAGGAAGACGCTTCCGCCGTTCGAGGTCCGGTAGGCCTCGACCGACGGCTCGAACGCCGAGCCGGCCTGCCTCGCGACGACGGAGACGGTGCCGAGCGGGCGCACCTCGAGCGTCACGCGCAGGTCGCCGATTGACGGCTCCGCCGGGATGGTCGGCGCCGGCGCGGCGGCGACGGCGGGCGGCTCCGCGGGGGCGTTGGTCGCGGCGGCCTCCGCGACGGCGTT
>CACWKU010000063.1 GCA_902761575.1 uncultured bacterium | reverse complement strand
GGCGCGCGGGGCGGCGGCGCCGGCCTCGGGGCCGCGGAGGCGCAGCAGCGCGCCCGTCGGCGCGAGGGCGTCCGGCGGAAACCATTTGTGCGCGGGAAGGTCCGCCCCCCGGAGGCGGAGCAGCCATTCCGCGTCGTCCGGGAGGGCGTCGAGCGCGACGAGCTCCGCGCGCGACGGTGCGGCGGGGTCGGCGAGCGGGACGACGTCGAAGACCGGGCGGCGGTCCGCGTCCGCGAGAAGGAGCGTCTCCGCCGCCTCCCCGCGCGCCGCCCACCACGCCTCGAATGCGCGCGCGGCCGGCGAATCCGGCGCGGGCGGCACAACCAGGTTCGGGTTGGGCTCGCCCTCGAACGGATTGGGCGGATCGTCCTCGGAACCCTTCTCCGCCCAGCCCTCGACGCCGAGTTCGCGGAGCCACGCGCGCGCGTACTCGTCCGGGGACGTATCCTCGGCCTTCGCGCGCATCAGGACCAGGCCGACCGGAATCGGATAGCCTTCCCGTTCGGACAGCACGCGGCAGAGTTCCGCGACGGGGTCGGGCGGCTCCTCGGCCGCGGGTCGGTGCGCGCAGCCGGCGGCGACAAGCGCAATCACCAGCGCGAGGCGGGTCCGAAGAGAGGGGAGGAATCGGGCGAATCGTTTCATCGGTGGGGCCTCCGACGCATTATACGATTCTCGAGGGGTGTTTTCTTAGGAAAACGGGTTCGGCGGGGAAGGGCGAGAGCGGAAGAACGAGACGGCGGGACGCCGTCTCGCGCCCTCGGCGCAGAAACTAGCCCACCGTTCGCGGGAATGCAAGCGAAATCGACCTCGCGGGGCGTTTTGCGCTTGACTCGGCCGCGCGCGCTTGGGTATGCTCGTTGCCCGTTGGACGAAACCATGAAGACCATCGCCGTCATTCCCTCCCGCTACGGCTCGACCCGGTTCCCGGGCAAGAGCCTCGCCCCCATCTGCGGCAAGCCCCTCGTGCGCTGGGTCGCCGAGGCGTGCCTCCGCGCGAAGACCCTCGACGAGGTGATCGTCGCCACCGACGACGAGCGCATCGCCGCCGCGGTCGAGGGCACCGGCGCTCGCGCCGTGATGACCCCGAGCGACCTGCCGAGCGGCACGGACCGCGTCGCCGTCGCCGCGCAGGCGGCGGACGGGGACGTCGTCGTGAACGTCCAGGGCGACGAGCCGCTCATCGATCCGGCGCTCATCGACGCCGTGGCGGACAAGCTCCGCCTCGACGCGGAGGGCCGCTTCCAGATGTCCACCGCGTGCGCGCCGATCCGCACCGCGGAGGAGCTCGCCGCGCCGACCGTCGTGAAGGTCGTCATGGACGCGGAGGACGGCGCGCTCTACTTCTCGCGCTGGGCGATCCCGTTCAAGCGCGACGGCGCGGCGGACCCCGCCACGGGCCTCTGGCAGCGCCACATCGGCATCTACGGCTACCGCGGCGCGTTCCTGCGGAGGCTCGTCGCCACGCCGCCGTGCGCGCTCGAGAGGGCCGAGTCGCTCGAGCAGCTGCGCGCGCTCTGGCTCGGCGGCCGCATCGCCGTCGTCTGCACCGCCGAGCTCGGCGTCGGCGTCGACCGCCCCGAGGACGTCCAGACCGTCGAGGCGCTGATGCGCGAGCGCGGCCTCGCCTAGCCTGGCCTAGCGCGCGCGAGGTTGCTCCCGCGCGCCGGTTCTGCTAGAATCGGCGGCGCTCCCGACCTCCACGCCATGCCCACGACCGAAAAAAGAACCGCGGTGCGCACCGTCTCGACCGGCGGCGACTTCGCCGTCTCGTGGGGCCCCCGCAGCCCGCTCGCGCTGATGGCGGGCCCCTGCGTCATCGAGTCGCGCGCACACTGCCTCGGACTCGCCCGCAGGCTCGCCGCGCTCGCCGACCGCCTCGGCATCCCCCTCGTCTTCAAGGCCTCGTTCGACAAGGCCAACCGCTCGTCGCTCGAGGGCTACCGCGGCCCCGGGATCGACGCCGGGCTCGACATCCTCGCCGAGGTGCGCGAGGAGACGGGTCTCCCGGTCCTCACCGACGTCCACGAGCCCTGGCAGGCCGAGCGCTGCGCCAAGGCGGGTATCGACGTGATCCAGATCCCCGCGTTCCTCTGCCGCCAGACCGACCTGCTGCTCGCCGCGGGCGAGACCGGCCGCGTCGTGAACGTGAAGAAGATGCAGGGCATGGCGCCCGAGGCGATGGCGCAGGTCGTCCGCAAGATCGAGTCGACCGGCAACCGCCGGATCGTCCTCACGGAGCGCGGCGAGAGCTTCGGCTACGCCAACCTCGTCGCGGACATGCGCAACCTGATGGTGATGCGGGCGCTCGGCTACCCCGTCGTCTTCGACGCCACGCACAGCGTCCAGCGCCCCGGCGCGCTTGGCTCCGGCAGCGGCGGCGACTCGAGGTGGGCCCCCGCGCTCGCGCGCGCGGCCGTCGCGACCGGCGCGTGCGACGGCGTCTTCCTCGAGACGCACGAGACGCCCGCCAGGGCGCTCTCCGACGCCGCCAACTGCATCGCGCTCTCCGCCGTCGGCCCGCTCTGGAAGCAGCTCGCCTCCATCGCCGCGGTCGTGCGCGCCGCGCCCGAGCCGCGCGTCGAGCTCGTCCCGGCGCCGAAGGCGCGGAAGGGAGGCGCCCGATGAGGCGGCGCGCCCTCCTCCCCGCCCTGCTCGCGCTCGCCGCCCTCGCCGGCGGCGCGCTCGCGCAGCTCGACGTCGCCGCGACCGGCGACCAGCGCGTCTCCAACCTGCGCCTCCCGCTGCAGCGCCACCCGAACGGCCGCGTCAAGGAGCTCTTCCTCGCGAAGGTGGGCGAGATGACGCCGGACGGGCGCTTCGTCGTCGACGGCGGCATCCTCGTGCTGCTTCTCGACGAGGACGGCGCCACCAACGGCGTCGGCCGCGGCGTGCGCGGCTGGTACGACCGCGCCAGCAACCGCGCCGAGTGCATCGGGCCGGTTTCGCTCGAGCTCCGGACGAAGGGCGTCCTCCTCGAGGGGACGAACATGGTCTGGGACAGTGCCGAGAACCTCCTCGCCATCCGCACCAACGCCGTCCTCACCCTGAGCCGCGGCGGCAAGAGCGCCGTCGATGCCCTCCAGAAGAAACCCACCGCAAGATGAAACGCCTCCTCCCCGCCCTCTTCGCCGCGGCGCTCCTCGGCGCCGCGCTCGCCCCCGCCGCCGCAAACCCGCTCGCCGGGCGCAAGCGCCCCGCGAACGCGGCGCCGACCGTCATCACGTCCGACCAGCTCGAGTTCGACTACCAGAACTTCGTCGCGCTGTTCGACGGCCACGTCGTCGTGAAGGACCCCGAGTTCACGCTCAAGACCGACCGCATGCTCGTCACGTTCGAGAACTCCAACGACGTGAAGCGCGTCGACTGCATCGGCAACGTCGACATGACGAGCGACGACATCCACGCCCGGTGCGGCCGCGCGGTCTACACGCGCGAGAACGCGCTCGTCGTCATGTCCGACGAGCCGGTCGTCACGAAGGGCCCCGACCAGCGCGTCGCGGGGCAGGTCATCAACATCTGGCTCGACGACGAGCGCGTCGAGGTGAAGAACGGCGCCGCCGTGGAGGCCCGCCCGAACTCCTTCAAGAAGCCCGCCGCCGGCGGGGACGCGAAGTAGGGGCCCGGCGATGGACGGCACCACGGAGGATCGCAAGCCGGAGGCCGCGCCCGCCGCCGCGGGCGCCCGCCACACGCTCGAGGCGGAGGGACTCTTCAAGACCTACAAGGGGCGCACCGTCGTGCGCGGCGTCACGATCCGGGTCGACAAGGGCGAGGTCGTGGGCCTGCTCGGGCCGAACGGCGCCGGCAAGACGACGAGCTTCTACATGATCCTCGGGCTCGTCCGCCCCGACAAGGGCCGCGGCCGCATCCTCTTCAACGGGACGGACGTGACGCGCTACCCGGTCTACCGGCGAGCGCGCGCGGGCCTCGGCTACCTCGCGCAGGAGCCCTCGATCTTCCGCAAGCTCACCGTGGAGCAGAACATCTGGGCGATCCTCGAGACGACCGACCTCCCGCACGCGGACCGCAGGCGGCGGCTCGACGAGCTGCTCGAGCGGTTCGACCTCGCGAAGGTCCGCAAGCAGTGGGCCTACACGCTCTCGGGCGGCGAGCGCCGCAAGCTCGAGATCGCGCGGTCGCTCGTGCAGAACCCCTCGGTCCTGATGCTCGACGAGCCGTTCGCCGGCGTCGACCCGGTCGCCGTCGAGGGCATCCGCTCGATCGTCGGCGACCTCAAGTCCGACGGCATCGGCATCCTCATCACGGACCACAACGTGCGCGAGACGCTCTCGATCGTCGACCGCGCCTACATCCTCATCGACGGCACGGTGATCAAGGAGGGCAGCCCCGACGACATCATCGCCGACCGCGTCGTCCGCGAGCGCTACCTCACCGAGGACTTCCGGATGTAGCGCGCTTGCGGGGCGGGGTCCGTTCTGCTAGACTAGCCGCCCCATGAAACGCCTCCTTCCCGCCCCGATCCTCCTCGCCTCCGCCGGCCTCGCGGCCGCGCAGGAGGCGGCCCCCGCCGCCGCGGGCGGCGTCCCCGCGCTCGCGAGCCCCACGCTCGGCGAGCTCTTCCGCGCCGGCGGCCCGCTGATGTGGCTGCTGCTCGCGTTCTCCGTCTTCGCCCTCGCCGTGATCGCCTGGCTCTTCGCCACGCTGCGCGCGGGCGCCACGGCGCCGCGGTCGCTCGTGCGCGACGCGATGGACAAGATCCGCCAGGGGGACCTTGGCGAGGCCCGCAAGATCTGCGAGGACCGCCCGTGCCCGTTCTCGCACGTCGCGCTCGCGGCGATCGACGCCGCGCGCGCGCTCCCGACCGCGGAATCCGCGGCGCTCTCCGCCGCCGTCGAGGGCGAGGGCGCGCGCCAGGCCGGCGTCCTGCAGGGCCGCGCGCAGTGGCTGCTCGACGTCGCGACGATCGCGCCGATGGTCGGTCTGCTCGGCACGGTGCTCGGCTTCTTCGCCGCCTTCCAGGGCATCGGCAGCGACCTCGTGGCCTCCGCCAAGCCCGTCGTTCTCGCGCAGGGCGTCGCCCTCGCGATCATCACGACGATCGCCGGCCTCCTGGTGGCGATCCCCTGCATGGTCTTCTACGCGTGGTTCCGCCGCCGCGCCGAGCGCCAGGTCGCGCTCCTGGAGGGCCTCGCCGCCGACCTCGTGTCGGTCCTCCTCTCCCGCCGGGGCGCCGCGCGATGAAGTTCCGCGTCCAGAAACCGGAGCTCCCGGGCTTCCAGCTCACGCCGATGCTCGACGTGGTGTTCCTCCTGCTGTGCTTCTTCGTGACGACGTCCGTCTACTCGCAGTGGGAGAACGAGGTCGAGATCCAGCTTCCGAGCGCGGACTCGGGGGTCGAGCCGAACCGCCTCCCCGGCGAGATCATCGTCAACGTCGCGAAGAACGGCGACATCCGCGTGAACGGCCGGACCCTCGCGCCCGAGGAGCTCGGCGAGAAGTGCCGCGCGCTCGCGGCGGCGTTCCCCGGCAACCCGATCGTCGTTCGCGGCGACAAGGAAGCCTCGTGGGAGTCGGTCCTGCGCGTGCTCGACATCTGCGCGAAGAACGACCTCTACAACGTCAACTTCGCATCGGCGATCCCCGACGAGGCGGCGCCCGCCGACGAACCGCCCCCCGCGCTCGTGCGCTGAGGCGGGTCCCTCCCCTACCCCGCCACGGCGGCGGCCATCGCCTGCGTGCCCTCGTAGAAGTAGGAGCCCCAGCCGACGGTGAAGAGGAAGTCGCCGTAGAGCGCGTGCTCGGCGTTGGCGAGGAGCATCGAGCCCGTGCGCCGGTAGGTCGGCAGGAAGAGCAGGCCGCCCGCGAAGGTGAAGAGCAGCGCCCACGGGTTGCGGAAGATCACGTGCGCGAAGGCGAACGCGACCGCGCCGGCGAGGAGCGACCACCGCCCGGGGAACGCGGCGGCGTAGCGCCGCTCGAAGTACCACCGGTAGAGCACGCCCTGCGCCGAGACGGAGACGAGCGGGTAGCAGACCATCACGACGAGCCAGAACGCCGGCGCCTGCCGCGGGAACGACCAGAGCAGCTCTGGATGCCGCCACTTCAGAAGCGCCCACAGCAGCGCCGCGCAGACGGCGAAGCGCCCGAGCACGAGCGCCCACTCGCGCGCCGGCGCGCGCCACGAGAAGAGCTCCGCCGGGCGCAGCCGCCCGTGCGCCGCCTCCGCCATCACGACCGCCGTCGCGATGAGCACGAGCGCCGGGATGACCCACATCCCGAGCTCGACGTCGAAATGCCGAGCCCATTCCGGAACCCAGCGCAGAAGGAGCGGCGTTCCGAAGTAAAGCAGTAGGAATTCAGCGATTCGCTTCATATCGCGGATTCTAGCAAGATTCCCGGCGACGGACAAGACGTCGGCGGTTCTGGACATTCCCCACTATTTTCGGCCTCTGCCCGGCCCGCATCGCCTCCGCGCGGCATCCCGCATCGCTTCGGCGCCCCGGATGCTCCCCGCCCGCTCAGGCTTCGCCGTCCGGTCCGAATTGCGGCTCCGGGCATGCTCCGGACAGCGACGCCGATGATCGATTCCACCGTGCGTGATTTTCACGTATTTGTCCGCTCTGGAAGCGAAGATAATGCTGAAAATCACGCACGGTGGAATTGAAGCATGCCCCGTCAACATGGGTTCTCCGACCGTGTTGCAGATTTGCGGGCAGAGGCGGCCGGAGCAGGAGGCGGAGGGCTGGCCGCCGTGGACTCACGCAGGATTCCGCCCCCTCCTGCGGTAGCATGGCGGGGCGCGCGGGAGGCGCGCGACGGCGACGGGGGCCGCGGCGGCCGCGCCGATGCCGGGTGCGCCCTCCGCGAGGTCGGTCCGGAGGCGGCTCAAGCGAGGAGCGAACGCGACGAGCGGACGCCCCGGAGCGGCCCGCGGGGGCGTGTCCGGCGCGGCGTCAGGCCGACGCGGCCGCCCGGTAGCCGGAGAAGCCGGACGCGCGGCGCGCCGGGCCGTCCCCTGCGAGCAGGCACGGCATCGGCGAAGACCGGTTCCGAAATGCGGGGAGAAGAGCGAGGCGGAGCCCGGACGCGGATGGAATCGCGAGCGGGAGGAGGCGAAGGCGGCCTCCACGCCGCCGAGCCGACGAGCGCCGCGAAACCGCCGCGTCCGGGCTTCGCCGAGCGGCCCCGCATTTCGGAACGCCGGCCTTGGGAGCCCGGAGCAGGGCGGGCGGGTGCGGCCGCAAGCTTGCTAGCCCAGGTCGAGGCCCTGGAACCGGACGCACCCGCCGTCGCGGTAGCGGCGGGCGGCGTCGAGGAGGCGCTCCCGCGTCGTCCTGAACTTCGCCGCGAGGCACGAGAGGCAGAGCGACTCCGTCGCCTGCGGCCCGACGATCTTGAACGTCAGCGCCACGGCGACGGGCTCGACGGGCTTCTGGCAGACGGGACAGTTCACGGTGCGACGCGCCCGCGCGGGCGCGGGCCGTGCAACGCCCTCCCGGCAGCGGCGGGCCGCGGCCGGGGAGGACTTGCGCGCTAGGCCTCGACCGGCGTGCAGCGGTAGACCTGGCAGGTGTGCGGCGGGATGTCGTAGGGGACGGTGTCGCGGCCCGAATACGAAATCTTCTTCGAGAAGACGTCGCGCATCTTGAGCTTCATGCCGGACTGGTAGGGCAGGCCGACGCGCTCGAGGTGGAAGCGGCCCCGGGCGGCGCCGTCGCCGAAGTTCACGAACATCAGCGCGAGGTCCTTGCCGTCCAGCAGGCGCGCCGCGACGCGCGGCTCCTCCTTGTTCGGCCAGCACGTCTCCGGCATGTAGGGCTGGAGGGCGAGCGGGTCCTGGTTGATCCTCAGCAGCTCCTTGTTCGTGACGAGGGCGAGCGTGTCCTTGTCCATCGTGCGGATGTCGCAGCCGAGCATCAGGGGCGAGCCCCAGACGCACCATGCGGCGAACTGCACCTTGTACTCGTCGAAGGTCTGCGTCGGGACCTTGTCGCTCGCGACGTTGCCCTTCTTGTACATGCCGACGGTGAGCATGTCCATGTCGTTGAAGCAGTAGGGCGCGCTCGTGTCGAACTTCGGCATCTGCGAGACGGCGATCGACTTGGTGGACTCGAACGCGTCGAAGATGTCGCCCGTGGAGCGGTACATCCCGGCGCCGGTGGAGCGGATCCAGTGCCAGACGTCCTCGCTGCCCCAGTTGCACGCGGAGAAGAGGATGTCGCGCCCGCAGGTGCGCAACGCCTGGCCCATGCGGCGGTAGTAGAACTCCGCCTGGCCGGAGAACGGCATGTCGCAGTAGTCGTATTTGAGGAAGTCGACGCCCCAGCGCGCGAAGGTGCGCGCGTCGAGGAACTCGTGGTCGTAGGAGCCCGGGTAGTCGGCGCAGGTGCGCGTGCCGGCGCAGGAGTACATGCCGAACTTGAGGCCCTTGCGGTGGACGTAGTCCGCGACGAACTTCATCCCGCGCGGGAACTTGACGGGGTCGGGGACGATCTCGCTCGTCTTCGGATCGCGCTCGCGCATCGACCAGCAGTCGTCGATGACGACGTACTCGTAGCCGGCGTCCTTGAGGCCGAGCTTGACGAACTTGTCGACGCTCTCGAGGATCAGCTGCTCGCTGATCTTCTCGCCGAAGGTGTTCCAGGTGTTCCAGCCGAGGGGGGGGGTCTTGGGGTTCATGGGGTGTGGTTTGGGGTTGGAGGTGAGGGACGAGAGGTTACGGCCGCCTGCCGGCGTAGCCGAAGGGGTGGGCGCTGTGCCACGCCCACGCGGAGGCGATGATCTTCTCCGGGTCGGTCCACTCGGCCTTCCAGCCGAGGACGTCGAAGGCCTTGCGCGGGTCGGCGACGAGTTCGTCCGGGTCGCCCGGGCGGCGCGGGGAGACGACCGCCGGGATCGGGTGGCCGGTCACGCGACGCGCGGCCTCGACGATCTCCTTCACGGAGAAGCCGCGGCCCGTGCCGAGGTTGAGGGCGCCGCAGAAGTCCGACTCGAGCGCGAGCAGGTGCGCGCGGGCGAGATCGGAGATGTGGACGTAGTCGCGGACGCAGGTGCCGTCGGGCGTGCGGTAGTCGCCGCCGAAGATCTCGACCCTGTCCTTGCGCCCGAGCGGGACGCGCAGGACGTTCGGGATGATGTGCGTCTCGATCTCGCGGTCCTCGCCGAGGCCGCCCTCGGCGCCGCAGGCGTTGAAGTAGCGCAGGAACACGGGCCGGAACCCGTGGATGCGCTGGTACCACCCGAGCATCCTCTCGAAGAGCAGCTTCGATTCGCCGTAGGGGTTGGTGGGGCGCTGCGGCGTGTCCTCGGTGATCGGCATATGGTCCGGCTGGCCGTAGGTGGCGCACGTCGACGAGAAGACGATGCGCTTCACGCCGCAGGCCTTCATCGACTCGGCGAGGTGGATTCCGCCGATGTCGTTGTTGCGGAAGTACTTGCCGGGGTCGGCGGAGGACTCGCCGACGAGCGCGTAGGCGGCGAAGTGCATCACCGCGTCGGGCTTCGCGGCGCGCATCGCCTCGAGGATCTCGCCCTCGTGGCGCAGGTCGCCGACGATAAGGCGCGCGCGAGGGTCGACGGCCTCGACGTGGCCGAGCTCCATCGAGTCGAAGACGACGACCTCGTGGCCGGCGTCGAGGAGATGCTTCGCGGCGCAGCTGCCGATGTAGCCGGCGCCGCCGGTGACGAGAACTTTCATTTGCCTTTCTGGGCGAGTTTGTCTTCGAGGAACTTGAGCTGTGCCTTGAGCGCGGCGACGTCGGCCTTGAGGTTCTCGACGGCGCGCGGGACGTGTAGCTGGCGGACGGCCTCGCGCTTGGTGACGGCGGGGTTTCCGAAATACTGGCCGGGCTCGCGGAGGTCGCCCGCGACGCCGGTGTGCGCGAGGATCTCCACGCGGTCGGCGATCTCGAGGTGGCCGGCGAGGCCCGCCTGGCCCCAGATCATCACGCCGGTGCCGAGGTGCGTCGAGCCCGCGATGCCGACCTGCGCGACGATGCCGCAGTAGGGGCCGGTGCGGACGTTGTGCGCGATCTGCACGAGGTTGTCGATCTTCGTGTGGGGGCCGATCACCGTGGAGCCGAAGCGCGCGCGGTCGATCGTCGCGTTGGCGCCGATCTCGACGTCGTCGCCGATCTCGACGTTGCCGAGCTGCGGGATCTTCTCGACCCGGATGCCGTCGGGGCCGACCTTCGTGTTGTAGCCGAAGCCGTCCGCGCCGATCACGGTGCCGTTGTGGATCGTCACGCGCCGGCCGAGGCGGCAGCGCTCGCGGATCGAGACCATCGGGTAGAGGTGGCACTCCTCGCCGAGCACGGCCTCGTCCGCGACGACGGCGTGCGCCTCGATCACGCACCGGTCGCCGATCACGGCGCCCGGGCCGATCACCGCGAGCGGACCGACGTAGACGTCCCTGCCGAGCTTCGCGGTCGGGTCGATCACGGCGCTTGGGTGGATGCCGGGCGAGCGGACGATCGCGGGCTTCGTGAAGAGGGGGACGGCCTTTGCGAAGGCCAGGTCGGGCGACTCGACGCGCAGGAGCGCGCCGCCGGCTTCGGGGGGCGGCAGGTCGCAGTCCTCGCGGACGAGGACCGCGGTCGCCTTCGTCGAGGCGAGATGCTTGGCGTACTTCGGGTTCGCGAGGAACGAGACGTCGCCGGGCAGCGCGTCGTGGAGCGACGAGACGCCGGTGATCTCGGCGTCGGGCGGGGCGGCGCCCTCGAGGCGGCCGCCGACGAGGGCGGCAAGTTCGGAGAGCCGCATCGCTACTTCGCCTCCGTGGCGGTGGCGGCGGGCTTTCCTTCCGCGGGCGCGGCGCCCGCGGCGGCGTCGACCTCCTCGCGGCCGAACATCGCGCCGAGGCGGCCGAGGAGGGCCTCCTGGTCCTTCTCGGCCTGCTCGCGGCTGCCGCCGATCGCGGCGATGACCTCGTCCGTGACGTCGATCGCGTCGGAGGCGTAGAGGAAGACGGGCGTGGGGACGCCGGCTGCGACGTTGGCGGACTTCTTGTCGACGACGAGGTCGTAGCCCTTCGCCTTGGCGATCTCCTCGATCCGGGAGCGGATGTCGATCATGACGTTGGCGAAGAGCTCGCCCTCGCGGCGCTGGAGCTGGCGGCGCAGGCCGGCGACGAACGCCTCGATCTCGTCTGTGGTCTTCGCGTACTGCATCTGGAGGTCCTTGGCCTTCGCCGTGGCCTGGTCGCGCGCGGCGGCGCCCTGGACGGGGTCGAGGGCGATCTTGCGCGCGGCGTCGAACTCCTCGCGCAGCTTGTCGCGCGCGGCGAGGCGGTCGTCGCGCTCCTTCTCGAACTTGGCCTGCATGTCGAGCAGCTCGGCGCGGTTGCGGGGCGTCTGCGGATGGGCGAGGACGACGAGGGAGAAGTCGACGGTGGCGATTCTGGCGTCGGCCGGCGCGGAAAGCGCGGCGGCGGCGAGGAGGGCGAGGAGGATTCGTTTCATGGTGGCGTGGCGGGGTGTTCGATGAAGCGTGAAGACGGGCCGGATTCTAGCAAGCGCCCGGAGCGGGCGCAAGCGGGGCGGCAAGGAGCTTGCGGCCGTCGAGCGCCTCCCAGCGCGCGAGGGTGGAGGTCATGAAGTCGACCTGGCGCCGCTGGACCTCGGCGGCGGGAAGGTCGAAGGGGATGGGCTCGCCGCAGGCGAGGCGGAGGGGGGAGCGCGTGTGGACCGTGGCGAGGTCGCGGTGCCACCGGCCGATGCGCAGGAAGTCGGAGGCGACGCAGACCGGCACGACGGGCACGCGCGCGTGCTGGGCGAGCTTCGTCCCGAGCGTGCGGAAGAGCGCGGGGTCGAACGTGCGCTCGCGCTGCCCCTGGGGGAAGAGCACGACGAAGCGGCCCGAGCCGAGGATGCGGCCGCCCTCCGTGAGCACCGCGCGCAGGTCGGCAACGGGGCTCCTGCGGTCGACGGGGATCGGGTCCATCGCCCGCAGGCCCGGGCCGATGAACGGGTAGGAGAGCAGGGAGCGCTTGAGGACGAACGTCATCGGACCCCACGGCGCGAGCGAGCCCGGCATGAGGTAGGTCTCGAGCGCGGAGACGTGGTTCACGACGACGACCGCCGGGCCGCCGCCGAGCGCGTCGAGCGCGCGGAAGCCCTCCATGTGGACCGTGCCGCCGAGCTTCTCGACGAGCGCGAAGACCATGTGCGAGCGGCGGGCGATGGCGATCTTGTCGAAGCCGGGGCGGCGGCAGGCGCGGAGGAAGCTGGCGTAGACGCGGAGCATGCCGGCCTGGAAGAGCGGCGTGGCGATCCAGGAGGGGAGCGGACGGCGGCGGACGGCGGCGGGCGTCTCGTAGGCGCCGGTCTCGCCGAGGATGCGGAGGAACTCTTCGGGGGACATGGGGGAATCAGCGGGACCAGGTCCCGGCAATGACGTTGGAGCGGCGCTTGCCGTCGGGGGAGACGATGACGAAGGCGGCCGGACAGGGGTTGGGAACGCCTTCGAGGCTCCAGCCGGAGTATCCGCCCAGGACGTTCTCGAATCCGCGCGAACGGCGGGAGGAGGAGATCCAGTCGAACTTGCCGCCGACCCACTGCCCGTTCGTCTTCTGGACGAAGAGGCAGGCGACGCCGCCGAGGGCCCCGCTGGAATAGCCCCAGGCGGACAGGTCGTGCACGTAGGAGAAGGAGACGGACCGGGCGGAGAAGCGGGCACCGGAGATCACGACGCCGCCGTTGCGCGCCCCGGAACCGTTCGGCTTGCCGCCGTAGACCCACTTGAGCGAACCGAACGGAACCTGGTCTCCGCCAACCGCCCCGCCCGAGCCGGAGGAGGAGGACGTCGCCGCCGGCTTCGCGGCGGATTGCGTCGTCGCCGCCGGTTTCGCGGCGGACTGCGTGGTCGCCGCCGGTTTCGCGGACTGCGTCGTCGGCGTAGGCTTGGGAGGCTCGTTCCACGTGCCGCTACCGCCGCCCGAGCCGGAGTCCTCGCATCCGAAGAGAAACAAGGGAATGACGGAGGCGGCGAAAAGCATGCGGGCGCGACAGGCGGTCATGGGCATCGAGGCGGGGTTCGGTGTGGTGCGGTCGTTTCGCGCGGTAGTATACCGGAACCCGGGTCCCGGGACAAGAAAAACCGCGCGCGAAAAAAAGAAAGCCCGCGGCGCGGGGCCGCGGGCTTCCGGAGCGGGTCGGAGCGGGACTACTTGGCGTCGGCCGCGGGAACGACCGAGACGACCTTGCCGCCCTTCTCGAACTTGACGTTGCCGGCGACGACCGTGAAGAGCGTGTCGTCCCCGCCGCGGCGCACGTTGGCGCCGGGATGGAACTTCGTGCCGCGCTGGCGCACGAGCACCTCGCCGGCCTTGACGGCCTGGCCGCCGAAGCGCTTCACGCCGAGGCGCTTGGGATTGCTGTCGCGGCCGTTGACACCCTGGTGGGACTTGGACATGGCGTCTTTTCCTTTCTGGGGTTAGATGGACTTGACGACCGCGCGGGTGAGCTCCTGGCGGTGGCCGACGGTGCGGGAATAGCCCTTCCGGCGCTTCTTGTCGAAGCTGATGAGCTTCGGGCCGCGGAACTGCTCCGCGATCTCGAGCGTCACGCGGGCACCCTCGACGTAGGGGGTGCCGACCTTGAGCGACGTGCCGTCCGAGACGGCGAGAACCTTGTCGATCTCGACGGTGGCGCCCTTCTCCTCGGGAAGGCGCTCGATCTCGATCGTGTCGCCGGCCTGGACGCGATACTGCTTTCCGCCGGTTTCGATGACTGCGTATGCTTGCATGGGGGCTGAGCCTCTCTTTCGTGCTGTGGATGTGGCCCGCGTCGCCGCGGGCCGGGGTCTGCCGCGCAAGAGGGAAAAGTTGCGTGAAGCGGGCGGGAGAATACCAGAAACCCCCGTCCGACGCAAGCGCAAAAAACGATTGACGCGCCGGTCCGATTCTGGTAGCCTACCTCGCGTTTTGCACGGCGTGATAGCCAAGCGGCTAGGCAGAGGACTGCAAATCCTTCCAGAGCGGTTCGACTCCGCTTCACGCCTCCATCTTCCCGGAGCCTCCGCGTCCGAACGAACGGTGCGGGGGCTCCGCCGCGTATGAACCCCCGGACCTATTCGTAGAAAGGAGCCGCCCATGAAGTCCCGTTCGTTCGTCGATACCGCCGTCCTCCACGCCGTCGCCGGAAAGGGCGGCGACGGCTCGCGCTCGTTCCGCCACGAGAAGTTCGTCCCGAAGGGCGGGCCCGACGGCGGCGACGGCGGCCGCGGCGGCAGCGTCTGGCTCGTCGGGGACGAGGACGTGGACTCGCTCGTCGCGGTCTACTACGAGCCCGAGCGCCGCGCCCCCGCCGGCGGCAACGGCATGGGCCGCTACCGCCACGGCGCCAACGGCGCGGACCTGCTCGTCAAGGTCCCGCTCGGGACGGTCGTCTCCGACGCCGAGACCGGCCGCGAGCTCGGCGAGATCCTCGCCCACGGCGCGCGCCTGCTCGTCGCCCGCGGCGGCGAGGGCGGCGCGGGCAACGTCCACTTCAAGAGCTCCACGCACCAGGCGCCCGAGGAGTGCAAGCCCGGCAAGCCCGGCGAGGACGTCCGGCTGCGCCTCGACCTGAAGATCCTGGCGGACGTCGGGCTCGTCGGCTTCCCGAGCGCGGGCAAGTCGTCGATCCTGCGCGAGATCTCCCGCGCCCGCCCGAAGGTCGCCGCCTACCACTTCACCACGCTGCACCCGATCCTCGGGACGGTCGTGCTGCCGGACGCGTTCACGAGCTTCCGCGTCGCGGACATCCCCGGCATCATCGAGGGCGCGCACGAGGGCGCCGGCCTCGGCTTCGAGTTCATGCGCCACATCGAGCGCGCCAAGGCGATCGTCCTGGTCGTCGACATGGCCGCGGAGGAGGGCCGCGACCCGGCGGAGGACTACCGCACGCTGCTGCGCGAGCTCGAGGCGCGCGACCCGGCGCTGCTGGAGCGCCCGCGGCTCGTCGTCGCGAGCAAGATGGACGCCCCCGCCGCGAAGGAGAACCTCCGCGCGTTCCGGAAGGAGACCGGCGTCGCGCCGCTCGAGACCTCCGTCGCGGAGCACCGCGGCTTCGACAGGCTCGTCGCGCGGCTCGTGAGGATCGTGAAGCCCGTCCCGCACGCCGCGGGCCGCCGCGCCGCGGCGGAGGGCGCCGATGCCGCGCCCGTGCGCGGGTTCGGCGAGAGCGTCCTCGCCCCGCGCCGCCGCGCGCCCGCCGAAAAAAACGCATC
>CACWKU010000062.1 GCA_902761575.1 uncultured bacterium | reverse complement strand
CCCGGACGATCCTGCTGGAGCGCGGCGGCGCGCTCGGCGGCATGGGCACGCTCGGGCTCGTCCCGGCGTGGTGCCCGGGCTCGGACGGCGTCCGCACGGTCTACGGCGGCCTCGCCCGCGAGGTGCGTCGCCGCGCGACGGCGGCGCTGCCGTTCGCCGACCCGGACGACCAGGGCTGGACGCCGATCGACGCGGAGGCGCTCAAGCGCGTCTACGACGACCTGCTGGAGGAGTCCGGCGCGGAGGTGCGCTTCGAGACGCTCCTCGCGGACGTGCGCCGCGGCGCGGACGGCCGCGTGGACGCGGTCGTCGCCGCGGACAAGACCGGGCTGCGCGCGTTCCGCGCGAAGGCCTACGTGGACGCGACGGGCGACGCCGACCTCGCCGTGCGCGCCGGCGCGGAGACCGTGACGGGCGACGGCCGCGGCGGGGTGCAGGCCTCGACGCTCTGCTTCCACCTCGACAACGTCGACACCTACGCCTACGAGCACCAGGGCAGCATCCGCTACGGAAAGGAGCCGCACTGCATCGAGGCGATCGTCGCCTCGCCGAAGTATCCGCGCATCGACGACGACCACGCCTGCGCGAACCTCGTCGGCCCGGCGGCCGTCGGCCTCAACGCCGGGCACCTGCGCGACGTCGACGCGACCGACCCGCGCTCCACGAGCCCCGCCTACCGCGAGGGGCGCCGCATCGCGCGCGAGTTCCGCGACGCGCTCCGCGAGCACTTCCCCGCCGCGTTCGGCAACGCGCGCATCGCGGCGACCGCGCCCGCGCTCGGCATCCGCGAATCGCGCCGCATCGTCGGCGACTACGTCCTGACGCGCGAAGACTACGTGGCGCGTCGGTCGTTCCCGGACGAGATCTCGCGCAACTGCTACTACCTCGACATCCACGACACGCACGTGGACGGTACCGTGCGCCACGACCCCGTCCGCTACGGCAAGGGCGAATCGCACGGCATCCCGTACCGCTGCCTCGTCCCGCGCGGGCTCTCCGACGTGCTCGTCGCGGGCCGCTGCATCTCCACCGACCGCGAGGTCCAGGGCTCGACGCGCGTCATGCCCGACTGCCTCTGCACGGGCGAGGCCGCCGGCCTCGCCGCCGCGATGGCCGCGCGCCTGCCCGTGCCGGACGTCCGTGCGGTCGACGTCGCCGCCCTCCGCGCCGCCCTCCGCGAGCATGGCGCCTACCTGCCGTAGGACATGCCGCTGGCACGGGGCGCCGCCCCGTTGTAGAATATCCGCCGTCAACCGGTTTACACGAGGACCCCGCCACATGAGATTCGGACACTTCGACGACAAGGCCCGCGAATACGTCATCGAGACGCCGCACACGCCCTACCCCTGGATCAACTACCTCGGCAACGAGGAATTCTTCGCGCTCGTGTCGAACACGGCCGGCGGCTACGCGTTCTACAAGGACGCCCGCCTGCGCCGCCTCACGCGCTACCGCTACAACGACGTCCCGCTGGACGCCAACGGCCGCCACTTCTACGTGAAGGACGGCGACACGGTCTGGAACCCCGGCTTCAAGCCCACGCGCACGCCGCTGGACTTCTACGAGTGCCGCCACGGCTTCGGCTACACCAAGATCGCCGGCGCGAAGAACGGCGTCCGCGCGGACCTGCTGCTCTTCGTCCCCAACGCCGCCAACGCCGAGGTGCAGGTGCTCACGCTCAAGAACGAGTCAAAGAAGCGCAAGAGGCTCGTCCTCACGTCGTTCGTCGAGTGGTGCCTCTGGAACGCGCAGGACGACTGCACGAACTTCCAGCGCAACTTCTCCACCGGCGAGGTGGAGGTCCTCGGCGGGGCGATCTACCACAAGACCGAATACCGCGAGCGCCGCGACCACTACGCGTTCTACTCCGTGAACGCCAGGCCCGACGGCTTCGACACCGACCGCGAGACGTTCCTCGGCCCGGACGCCGGATACGACGCCCCGCGCGCGGTGCTCTCCGGCAAGGCCGGCAACTCCGTCGCCGACGGCTGGTCGCCCATCGCCTCGCACCAGCTCAAGGTCGAGCTCGCGCCCGGCGAGAGCAAGTCCTTCGTGTTCGTCCTCGGCTACGTCGAGGTGCCGGAAAAGGACAAGTGGGCGAAGAAGCCCGAGCGCGGACTCCTGCAGACGAACCACGCGACGGCGGTCATCAACAAGGCCCCCGCCCTCGCGCTGCAGAAGCGCTTCTCGACCGTCTCCAAGGCGATGCGCGAGTTCCGCGCGCTGCGCGCGTTCTGGGACGCGCAGCTCTCGCACTTCGCGCTCTCCGGCACGGGCGACCCGAAGCTCGAGCGCATGGCGCTCTGGAACCAGTACCAGTGCGTCGTCACCTACAACTTCGCGCGCAGCGCGTCGTATTTCGAGAGCGGCATCGGCCGCGGCATCGGCTTCCGCGACACGTCGCAGGACATGCTCGGCGTCGTGCACCAGATGGCGCCGCGCGCCCGCGCCCGACTCTTCGACGTCGCCGCGACGCAGTTCCCGGACGGCTCCGCCTACCACCAGTTCCAGCCGCTCACCAAGCGCGGCAACGCGGACATCGGCTCGAACTTCAACGACGACCCGCTCTGGCTCGTGCTGGGCGTCGGCGCCTACGTGCGCGAGACGGGCGATGCGGCGTTTCTGAAGGAGATGGTCCCGTTTGACAACTCCCCGACGGACAAGGCCACGCTCTACGAGCACCTGCGCCGCTCGTTCCACTACACCGTGGACCACCTCGGCCCGCACGGCCTGCCGCTCATCGGCCGGGCCGACTGGAACGACTGCCTGAACCTCAACTGCTTCTCGAAGGACCCGAACGACTCCTTTCAGTGCTGCACGAACAAGGACGGGAAGAACGCCGAGTCCGTGATGATCGCGCAGATGTTCTGCTACGTCGCGCCCGACTACGCCGCGCTCTCGCGCCTCGCCGGCCGCGAGGACGAGGCCGCGCTGGCCGAGCGCGAGGCGGCGAGGATGGAGAAGGCGATCTGCAAGGCGGGCTGGGACGGCGAGTGGTTCCTGCGCGCCTACGACGACTTCGGCCACAGGATCGGCTCGAAGACATGCGAGGACGGCCGGATCTTCATCGAGACGCAGGGCTTCGGCTCGATGGCGCGCATCGGCGCCGACAAGGGCTACCCGATCCGGGCGCTCGACAGCGTGAAGAAGCACCTCGACACGCCGTGGGGGATCGTCATCCTCGACCCGCCCTACCGCCGCTACCACCTGGAGCTCGGCGAGGTCTCGTCCTACCCGCCCGGCTACAAGGAGAACGGCGGCGTCTTCTGCCACAACAACCCGTGGGTGATCGTGGGCGAGGTCGCGAACGGCCGCCCGCAGCGCGCGTGGGAGTACTATGTCAAGATCGCGCCGGCGTACATCGAGGACAAAAGCGACGTCCACCGCCTCGAGCCCTACGTCTACGCGCAGATGGTCGCCGGCAAGGCGGCGCGGCGCCACGGCGAGGCGAAGAACAGCTGGCTCACCGGCACGGCCGCGTGGAACTTCGTCGCGCTCTCGCAGTGGATCTGCGGCGTGCGCGCCGAGTTCGGCGGGCTGCGCGTCGAGCCGCGGCTCCCGGCGCACGTGAGGAAGGCGACGATCGCGCGCGACTGGCGCGGCGTCCGCTACGAGGTCCGCGTCGAGAACCGCCGCAACGACGGCGCCGTCCGCCTGGAGGTCGTCTCCGGCAAGGCGACGGTCGACGGCACGCTCGTCCGCGCCGCGCGCGGCGAGAGGAAGGTCGTCCTCCGCGCCGTCGTCGGCTAGCGCGCCGCGAGCTCGTAGGCCATCGTCGGGGCGTTCGCGCCCTCGCCGGCGGCGATGCGCGCGGTGAAACGGTAGACGCCGTTCCCGTAGGTCGCGGGAACCTCGCGCAGGCGCGCGCCATCGGCGGCCACGGCCCAGATCTTGAGGCCGGGGTTCGCGTTCTTGAGCGAGATCTTCGCCTCGCCCGCGGCGGCGAGGTAGGGCAGCTCGCCCCACTTCGTCATGTCCGTGCGCCTGTCGTTCGTGAAGGCGGCGCCCGTGTTCAGGACGTCCGTGAGGTGGAGGACGAGGACGCGCTTCGAGCGCTCGAGGTCGGCGCCGTCCATCGAGGAGGCGGAGACGGAGCAGAACGCGGTGGCGCCGGAGACGGAGAGCGGGCCGGCCGAAAGATCCTCCTTCTTGAGCGAGCAGACGCCGGCCGTACGGGGGGTGGAGACCCGCAGCGAGCCCTTGTTGTAGTCGATCGCGGTCTCGCCCGTGTCGGAGGCGCCGGCCCGGCCGAAGGCGGGGATCGCGCCCTTGTTCGCGGCGGTGTAGACCTTGTCGACCGCGATCGCGGGCTTCCGGCCGCCGTCCGCGGCGAACGAGCCGATGCGCATGCCGTAGGCCAGCTCCGTGAAGGCCGTCGGGAAGAGGCCGCGCGACCACATGTCGCCGAGACCGCCGGCGAAGGCCTCGTCGGCCGTGACGCCGTAGGCGGCGCTCCCCTTGGCGGGCGAGGCGTCGCGCCGCCCGAAGAGCAGCACGGCCTGGCGCTCGGCGAGCTGGGAGAGCGGGTCGGTCACGATGTCGAAGCCCTTCGACGGGCTCGGGCCGAACATATTGCCCCGGTCGTGGCTCCACGCGAAGCGGTAGATGGCGTCCCAGTCCTGGAGCGAGGCGTAGGCGCCCATCGCGAGGCCCGCCTCGGCGCGCCACTGGTTCGGGTTGCAGAAGTTCCACTCGGTGACGGTGAACGGCCTGCCGAACACGCGCGTGGGCGCCATCATGATCGGCGACGCGTAGGCCGGGCTGCCGTTCTGGAGGTTGGCCTGGTTGTTGAAATGGAACGGCGGTTTTCCGTAGTCGCCCTGGTAGGGGATGTCGGCGTATTGGTGGTTGTCCACCACCTCGAGCGCCTCGCGCTCGTAGGTCTGGGCCATGTTCTCCCACCAGTTTCCGCCGGAGATCAGAGTCCGCACGCCGGCTTCCTTGAGGCGCTTCGTCATGCGGCGGTTGGCGCCGGCCTTCACCTCGTAGACGAATTCGGCGAACTCCCTGTGCTTGCCGATGTCCTCCTTCCCGAGCGCGGGGTATCCCCTGCCCTTCGCCCATTCGTTGTACTTCGCGACGTAGACGTCCGCCGCGCCCCACCAGACGGACGCGATCGAGTCCTCGTTGAGGAGCGTCACGAAGAGGACGGCGGGCTCGTTCTTCCACTTGACGCCGGTGTAGGGGTTCACGTGGTCGAAGAGCTCCATCGCGCGCTTGAACCACAGGTCCTCGGCCGGCTTGTGGATCGGGACGATCGCCTTGATCGTGCCGCAGTGCAGCGGCTTGTCGAAGCCCTCGCAGCTGCCGTAGCTGCCCATCGCGTAGAGGTCGAAGGTCACGTAGATTCCGGCCTTCTTGCACGCCGCGAGAAGATAGTCGAGGCGGTCGAGCTTCTCCGGGTCGATCTCGGGCCAGGTGCGGCGGTTCCAGATGTCGTTCCACTCGTCCTTGGTGATCGTCACGTCGAGGTGGTGCAGGCGCATCGTGTTCCAGCCGCGCGCGACGAAGTCCCGCACGGCGCGGTCTGCCTCCTCCTTGGAGAGGAAGTTCGCGCTGAAGCAGAGGTTGCCGCCGACGAAGCGGCGCGGCGCCTTCTTCGCGTCCTTCTCGAAGACGAAGTGCCCCTCGGGCGAGACGCGCGCGAAGCCGTCCCGGCCCGCGGGCGCCTCGCGCGGGACGACCTTCGAGAAGTCGAGGATCGAGCCGGGCTTCACTTCGTTCGTCCACGGGAAGACGACCCACTTGTCGCCGGCGGCGATCGTCAGGGGCGCCGGCGGAAGGTCGAACTTCACGACGCCCTTGCCCTTCTTGAGCGAGTCGGCGAACGCGCCGGAAAAATCGAACTCGATCGTCGAGCTCGCCGCGCCCTTCGCGTCCGGGAAGTCGATTCGCAGCTCGAAGCGCTCGAGCTTGTCCTTGCGACCGTCCCACAGAACCGGGTTGCCCTTCGCGACAGCGAGGCGGAACGTCTTGTTTCCGTCCTTCGAGACGAGCTCGATTGCGCCCTTGTCGCCGACGCCGATCCACTCCTGGCCATAGTCGACCGGGAGCGGAGCGCCGGAGACCGTGCCGCCGGCGAAGTCGTTGAGCGCGAGCGGGAACCGGAGGAAGGCGCGCTCGAGCTGCATCGGCTTTCCGTCCTGCGAGGAGATGGTCCAGCGCACGCGCGCCTTGGCGGAGCCGCCCTTCGAGACGTCGAAGAACTCCTCTCGGAACGCGAGGCCGCGCGAGCCGGCCCAGATTTTGCCGGTGAGGAGCAGGCCGCGGCCGAGCGCGGGGTCCTCGACCGCGTCCTTCTTCTGTTCCTTGGCGGCGTAGTCCTGGGCGGCGTAGGCCCAGCCGGGGCCGAACGCGACGAAGTTCGCGAAGCCCCAGTCAACCTTGTCGGAGTCACGCAGGATGCCCTGCACGATGGGCAGCCCTCGCGCCTCGACGGAGATGTTCGCGGGCGTCTCGCCCCGCGCCGCGGGGGCCGCGAGCGCCGCGAAGGCGGCGAGCGAAAGAAGCGAGGATGGAAGAAACGAAGACCTCATGGCTGTCTCCTTGTGATTCCGTGCCGGACGCGGTTCCGCCCGTATGCCGTCCAGTCTACCAGACCTCTCCGGAGGCGTCCATCGATTCCGTGTTTCCGCGCCCATCATCCCGCGCGCTTGCCGCCCGGAAGCGTCCTGCGCTAGAATCCGCGGCCATGCAGTACCCAACCCAGCGGCTTTCGGCCGACTTCTGCGTCGTGGGCGGCGGCATCGCAGGCCTCTGCGCCGCGCTCGCCGCGGCGCGCCACGGCGCCAAGACGGTCCTCGTCCAGGACCGCCCGATGCTCGGCGGCAACGCCAGCAGCGAGATCCGCATGCATATCTGCGGCGCGCACGGGCCGAACCGTCGCGAGACGGGCCTCCTCGAGGAGATCCAGCTCGAGAACCTGCGCTACAACGCGGGCTCGTGCTGGCCCGTCTTCGACTCCGTCCTCTGGGGCCTCGCCCGCCGCGAGCCGAACCTGTCGCTCCTGCTCGACGCCTCGGTCTGCGCGTGCGAGACGGCGGAGGACCGCTCGATCCGCTCCGTCCGCGCGTGGCAGGGCACGACGCAGCGCTGGATCGAGGTCGCCGCGCGCCTCTTCGCCGACTGCTCCGGCGACGCCGTCCTCGCGCCGCTCTCCGGCGCCGACTACCGCGTCGGCCGCGAGGCGCGCTCCGAATACGGCGAGAGCGAGGCGCCGCCCGAGTCCGACTCCTGCACGATGGGCAACTCGATCCTCCTGCAGACGATGGAGTTCGAGACGCCGCAGGACTTCACACCGCCGCCGTGGGCGATCGACTTCTCCGCGCCGGACATGCGGCGCTGGGTCCGCAACCGCTGCGCCGCCCCGACGAGCGACAACTACTGGTGGATCGAGGTCGGCGGCGCGGACGACTCGATCGGCAACGCGGAGAGGCACCGCGACGAGCTCCTCCCGATCGCCTACGGCGTGTGGGACTGGATCAAGAACAAGTGCGAGGAGCGGGAGAAGTACCGCAACTTCGGACTCGAGTGGGTCGGCTCGCTCCCCGGCAAGCGCGAGAGCCGACGCTACCTCGGCGACCACGTGCTCGCGCAGGGCGAGGTGCAGGCCGGCGGCGACTTCCCGGACGTCGTCGCCTACGGCGGCTGGAAGATCGACAACCACTACCCGAAGGGCTTCTGGCACGACGGCCCCGGCACCAAGTACACCGACTGCCCGAGCCCGTTCGGCATCCCGTACCGCTGCCTCTACTCGCGCAACGTCCCGAACCTGCTCTTCGCCGGCCGCGACATCAGCTGCACACATGTCGCCATGAGCGCGACGCGCGTCATGGCGACCTGCGGCCTCTGCGGCCAGGCCATCGGCACGGCCGCCGCCATCGCCGCGCGGGAACACGCGGACCCGCGGGACGTCTCGAAGAGCCCGCTCCTCGCGGAGCTGCAGCGCACGCTGCTCGAGGACGACTGCATGCTGCCGGGGCTCCGCCGCGACGTCCGCGGCCCCTGCGCCGCGGCGAAGCTCGCCTCGACCGCCGGCGACGGCGTGGAGCGCCTGCGCGACGGAATGGACCGCGACTGGGACGACGGCGAGCATGGCTGGCGCGCGCCGCTCGGCTCCGCCGCCGAATACCGCTTCGCGGAGGAGATCGAACTGCACGAGGCGCGCATCGTGTTCGACAGCCATCTTGACCGCCGCGAGAAGGGCCGCCCGCCGGGCTGCGGCGACCTATGCAGCCAGGGGCGCTTCCACCGCGCGCTTGCGGACAGGCCGCGCGCCGTTCCGGCGACGCTCGTGCGCGCCTTCCGCATCGACCGGCTCGACGCCGATGGCGCGTGGAAACCCGAGGCCGAAGTGACGGACAACCACCAGCGCCTCGTCCGCGTTCCGCTCAACTGCCGCGCCCGCGGCCTCCGCCTCGTCCCGCTCTCCACCTGGGGCGCGCCGGACGCGCACGTCTTCGCCTTCGACGCCCGCTAGCGCGTCCATCCCGACCATCAAGACCATCCCGACCATGAAACTCAAAGTCTGCACCTGCTGGGACGACGGCGTCCTCAACGACGAGCGCCTCGTCGGCCTTCTCCGCAAACACGGCGCCAAGGCGACGTTCAACCTCAACCCCGGCCTCATGTCCGAGACGCGCGGCGTCCGGGAGTGGGCCGCACCGCGCTCGCCGGGCTGGAGCCATCTGGGCTTCCGCTGCGGCAAGCTCTCGCTGCGCGACATCCCGGAGGTCTACGCCGGCTTCCAGCTCGCCTCGCACTGCTGGTGCCACGAGAACGCCGGCTCGATGCCGGACGACGAGTGGATCGCGAGCGCGCTCCGCGCGCGCCGCTACCTCGAGGACGCCGTGCAGCGCCCGTGCACCGGCTTCGCGTGGCCCTGCGGCGTCACCACGCCCGGCACGATCGCGAAGCTGCGCGAGGCGGGCTTCGAGTACGGCCGCACGACGAAGTACGCGGAGGACGTCCTCGCGGAGAACCCCGAGCCGATGGCGCTCAGGTCGAGCTGCCACTTCCTCTCCGGCGACTTCTGGCGTCGCTACGACGAGGCGAAGGCGCGCGGCGGGGTCTTCTACTTCTGGGGCCACAGCTACGAGATCTTCGAGTACGACCCGCTCTGGGACCAGCTCGAGGGCAAGCTCCGCCTCATCGCCGAGGACCCCGACGCCGAATGGATCGACGTCGTCGACCTCGCCCGCATGCTGCCGGGATAGGCTCGGGCTCCGCGGCTCGCCCCGCCGGCGCCGCCCCGTTCCGGGTGGGGCGAGGCGTCCTCGCCGAGCCGCCGTTTCCGGGAGGGGCTACGGCCGGACGTCGTAGGGAATGGCGACGGACGGGACCGGCGTGGCGGGGTCCGCCGTCACGCGGCGGAAGACGTCCAGGACCGCGGCGGCGAAGGCGCGTTCGTCCACCTGCGCGACGGCGGCGGGCGCGCCGTCCACGTCGAGCGGCTTCTCGGCGAAGGTCGCGAGGAACCAGTCGCGCCCGTGGCGCCGGCCCGCGGCCCGCGCGGCGGCGAGGACCGCGTCCAGGATCGGCCCGGTCGCGTAGACGAGGACGGCGGGCCTCCGCCGCGGATCGGCGAAGAGCGTGCGGTAGGGCTCGGCCGAGGCGGCGCCCGAGCGGCGGTCGAGGCGCGCGACGACGACCTGCGGCCGGATCCCGGCCGCCCGCGCCGCCGCCTCGAAGCCCGCGCGGCGGTCGGCGAAGCTGTAGTGCGAGCGCCCGGGGTCGGCCGCGAAGACCAGGTCGGTCCGCCCCTCCGCGAGGAAGCGGCGGGCCAGCGCCTCGGTGCCCGCGCGGTCGTCGGGGTAGACGGCGCACGCGGGGCGCTTCGTGTTGATCCAAACCGCCGGCACGCGGAGCTTCTCGAGCAGCCGCGGGAACGCGCGGGGGACGCGGGAGTTGTAGGCGACGAGGAGGCCGTCGGCGTAGAGGCGCGAGAGCGCGCCCGCGACGGCGTTTTCGTCCGTGAGGAACGCGTCGTCCAGGCAGGAGAGGCTCAGGTTCATCCCCGCGGCGCCGAAGGCGCGCAGCAGCGCGTCGAGGCGGCCCGCCCCCACGTAGCTGTCGACGGGGTTGCTACCGAAGACCATGCCCGCCGCGCCGTAGCGGCCGGTGCTCGTGGCGCGCGCGGCGGCGTTGAGGCGGTAGCCGAGGCGCGCCGCGGCCTCGCGGACGCGCTTGCGCGTGGCCGCCGAGACGCCGATGCGGCTCGTTCCGCCGTTGAGCGCGACGCTCGCCGCGCCGGGCGACACGCCCGCCGCGCGCGCGATGTCGCGCACCGTCGCCCGCCGGCGCGGGGAGCCGTTCTCCGACGTTGTCTTCATGGCTCGGATTCTAGCACATCAGGATTCCTTGAGGAAGAGCTCGACGACGGGGATCTCGATGTTGGGCTTGCGGACGGGGCTACGGGTTGGCGGGCGCGTTGCGGAGGCGGACGGTCACGGACTGGACGGTGTGCGGGGCGATTTCGACCGTCAGGGGCGAGGCGGCGGGCTTCAGGCCCTCGTTGGGCGACATCGGAATCACGGCGAAGCCGGACTGGGTGTCCTCCCAGCTCAGCTGCGTCCAGGGATGGCCGTCGCCGGGCACGGCGCGGCAGTCGAGGAACTTCTCCGGGCAGCTCAGCGTGCGGTAGGTGGGCGCGGCGAATTCCTTGGCACGGACCTCGCCCCGGTCCTTGCCCCGCGCCGTGAGCGTCACCTTCGCCGGCTCGGACTTGGTGTTCACCATGAGGAGGCACAGCTCCTCGCGGCGGGCGTCGGCGAGCGCGACCCATTCGACCTCGCCCTCGACCGCCGGGACCTTCCGTCCGGTCCTGCCCTCCTTGAGCGCGCGGCGGCGGGCGTAGACCTGGTCCATGACGCGGGCCGACGTGAAGAACGCGTCCTCGGTATCCGCCTCCTTCGACGTGCCGTGGCGCAGGACGAGCGGATGGTCCTTGATCGCCTCCGCGAGGATGCGGTACATGACGCCGCACGCGCCGACCTCGAGCCGCGGCTCGCCCATCGGCGCGCGCCAGTCCGTGTATTCGGGCCCCGCGTCGCGCCACTGGATGCGCCAGCTCTTTCCATCGGACTGGTAGATGCCGCCGGAGATCGCGTAGATCTGGTGGTGGTTGAAGCCGTCCATCTCCGGCTGGCAGATCGCCATGAGCGAGTAGTGCGCCATCACGAGCGCCTCGCGGAAGATGCGCTGGCAGTAGTTGTCCTCGTCGGAGCGCGGGCGCACCTCGCTGAGCCACATCCGCTTGCCCTGGAGCTCGGGGAAGGCCTTGAGGAAGTTGCGGAAGCGCTGGAAGCCGTGGTAGGAGCAGCTGTAGGGCGTCTCCGCGCCGTAGGCGTGGTAGATGACGTGCGTGATCTGGTCGAGCGAGTTCGACATCGCGGCCACGAACTGCGCCGTGTAGCGGTTGAAGTCGGCCGCCGCGAAGTAGGTGTCGCGCTGGATCTCGCCCGCCGCGAGCATGCGGTTTCGCACCTGCTCGATGTCGGGATTGAGCTCGAAGAGCTCCGCGAGATTGATGCCGAGGTTCACCTTCGGCATGCGCTTGCGGATCTCGGGGATGATCTCCTGCCAGACCGGCGCGAGCGAGGCGTAGTCCTTCGAGTAGTAGGTCTCGTTGCCGAGCTCGAAGCCGGCGACGACGTCCTCGTAGTGGTTGGCGGCGATGTAGTCGACCAGCTCGACGATCTCGCGCTTCGACCGCTCGCCGCGCCAGGCCTCGAGCGTGAAGAGCACCTTGAAGCCGTTCGCCTTCCAGAACGCGAACGCGGCGTCTGGATCGGAGCGGTCGTACCGGCGGTATTTCTTGGCCCAGGTCTCGTCGTCGATGCCCCACTTCGCGCGGAACTCCTCGGCGGGGAGCCGGCGCGCGAACCAGTCGCCCGCATCCCACATGCGCTGGAACCACGCGCCCGCCTCGCGCATCGCGCGGGAGGTGTCCGCCGCGCGCGTCTTGAACCAGTAGGTGTCGGCGGGCTCGTCCGGCCCGTCGATCGGGAAGGTGCAGCCGGCGTAGCCCACCTCGGGCCCGCAGGTCGAGGTGCGGACGTCCTTGATGGGATCGGCGGCCATGTCGACCTCGATGGCGAAGTCGGCCCCCGCGGAAGCCGCGGTCGCCGCGACCGCGGCGAGCAGAGGGAGGAGGCAGGTGCGTTTCATGGTCTTGATGGTCAAGATGGTCGGGATGGTCGGGATGGGCCTGATGGGCCACACGATAGGTGTTGTGCGCGCGTTGGATAATCCGGTTTATATCAAACCCGCCCTCCGATGTCAAGGCAAACGCGAAAACAGCAGAGATTCCAAATCGGGCGTTGCAAGCGCTTGACACGCGCGCGAAATTTGGTAGTTTTATCGCCGAAGGGGCGCCCCGGAAGGGACGAACCTCTTTTTAAAGGCCCGATAATCACACGATTGATACAAGGAGATTCCCATGAAACTGCGATTCCTCCCCACCGTCCCGCTCCTCCTGTCCCTCCTCGCCCCCGCCGCGCGGGCGGAGGAAATCACGCTCCCCGCCGGCTACGTGCCCGTCAACCTCGTCACGAACGTCGGCGGCACCGCCTCCAGCGACACCAAATGCCTGAACAGCAACAGCTCGTTTGGCGTCTCGAGGGCGTTCGACAAGAAATACTACTCCGACAACACACGCTGGATCGGGCATGGTTCGACCTTTCCGCAGCGCGCCGTCTGGACCTTCCCGGACCCGACGATCGTGGACACGGTTCGCATCTACAACGCCAACTCCGACGGCGCCAACCAATCGCCGTCCGATTTCACGATCGCCGGCTCGAACGACGGATCGGACTGGACGACGCTCGACACGGAGTCCGGCGTGACGGGCTGGTCGGCCAACAAGTTCCGGACGTTCCAGTTCGTCAACCGAACGCCGTACCTGAAGTATCGCCTGGAGGTCACGGACGTGCAGGGTCACAACCGCATGACGATCACGGAGATTGAACTGTACCGGGTCAACCGGGCCTCCTTCGACGTCGTTTCCAGCGGTTCGCCGACAGTCGGCATCGATTCCTTCTCGACGGACTGGATCCTGGCCGTGGAAGAAGGCTCGATGGCGGACGCGGGGCTCGTCTGGAGCACGGACGAAACCTTCGCGACCGCAACGACGAATTCCCTCGGCACAGATCTCGTGGCCGACACGCGAACGGCGTCTCTCACCGGACTCGAACCCGCCACGACCTACTGGTGGAAGATCGTCGCGGACAACGGGACGGAGGTTGCCGAAACGACGCCGGCCTCGTTCACCACGCCCGGCGCGCCCGTCTTCGGGACGACGACGGCGACCGTGACCGGCGAATCCGCCGCATTTTCCGTTGCGCTCGAAGAGGCTGCGCTCGTGAACACGCTCGCCACGTCGGTCTCGGTCTTCTACGGCACCGACGGGTCAACCTGGACGGAGCTTCCGCTCGGCACGACCGCGGTTGCAACGACGCTGTCCGGCTCCGCCGACAGCCTCGGCTATGGCGTGACGTACCAGTGGTTCGCCCGTGCGACGGCGACCATGGAGGGCGGCCGCGTTCTCTCGACCTCGACCTCGACCAATTCCTTCACGACGCTTTGGGATGGCGACCTGTACGTCTCGAAAGGCAACGCGAGCGCCGAGGCCCCGTATGCGTCCTGGGCGACCGCCGCGCCGGACATCGCGACGGCGATCTCCCTCGCCACGGACGGCGCGACGATCCACGTCGCGCCGGGACGGTACCCGATTTCAACGCCCCTTTCACTGACAAAGGCCATGACGCTCGTCGGCGACGACGGCGACCCGTCCCGTGTCGTCGTGTCGAACACCGCCAACATCGCTTGGGGAAACACGAACCATCGGTGCATTCTGGTGAACCATGCGAACGCCCGGGTTTCCGGAATGACATTCGAGAACGGGAAAGACTACGGCAACGGTGGAAACGTCCGGATCGACACGAACGGCGGCGTGGTCACCAACTGCATCCTCTCCGGCGGCTTCACGCGGGAAGGCAGCGATTCCGCCGGCGCAAACGTGGCGATCATGGGCCCCGGTCTCGTGACGCATTGCCGGATTCTCGGCGGCGACCAGAACAACTGCGACCCCGCCGGCGACCGTGTTTCCTCGGTCTATCTCGAGCATGCGAACGCCCGGATCGAGAACTGCCTCGTCCGGGGATTCCAGGGATCGACGGTCTCCACCCAGCCCACCGTGGGATGCGCCGGAATCCTCGTCAACAAGGGAGCCGCCGTCAACTGCACCGTCGCGGACTGCACCTCGCCCTACACGACGGATTCCGGCTTTGCGGGCATCCTGGTGTGGGCGAACGGCGTCGCCACGAACTGCGTGTCGGTCTCCAACGTGGACAGCAACGGCACCGTCCGCGCGTTCGAGCCTTCGCAGGTCTCCCGCACATCGCACTGCGCGTTCGACGCGATCGCCGGCGAGACGGTCGTCCCGGAGGGGATGCCGCACGCTGTCGTCGGCACGCCCGAGCAGTTCTTCCGCAACTACGCCTCGGACGACTACGCGATCAAGTACCAGCCCAAGACCGGCGGACCGCTCGCCGAAAAGGGCGCAAACTACGAACCGATGGCGCTCTACGACCTCTCGGGCGTGCAGAAGCGCAAGATTTCCGGGCACATCGACATCGGCTGCTACGAAGGCAACGCCGCCGCCACGGTCATCATCATGAAATGAACCCCGTCCTTTCCACGGACTTTCCCGGCGGCAACGTCCGCGTCCTCGGCATCGAGGGCGACGCCGTCCGCCTCGCGCCCGATTTGCGCGAGACGCAGCGCTTCTGGTTCTTCTGGCGCTTTCGCGCAACGTTCCCCGGCGCGGGGACGTGGCGCTTCGAGTTCCCGGACGGCAACTGCGTCGGGACGCGCGGCCCCGCCGTGCGCCGCGCGGGCGAGCGCGGGTGGCGCTGGCTCTCCGGCGACGCGCTCCACGAATCCGACCGCGTCTTCGAATGGACGTCCGCCGGCCCGGAGACGGTCGAGTTCTGCCAGTGCATCCCGTACCAGGGCGCGGACTTCGACGCGTTCGCCGCGTCCTTCGCGGGCGACCCGCGCGTCACGGTCTCCGAGCTCTGCCGTTCGCGCGCCGGGCGGTCCGTCCCGCTGCTGCGCCTGCGCGAAGGCGAGCCGGCGCAGGCGGTGCTCTTCTCCTGCCGGCACCACGCGCAGGAGTCGATGGCGTCCTTCGCGCTCGAGGG
>CACWKU010000061.1 GCA_902761575.1 uncultured bacterium | reverse complement strand
CGGATCGGGCGCGTAGCCGTAGGCGGGGGCGGCCGGTTCGGCGGCGGGCGCGGCCTCGGGGAAGGCGGGCGCCGGGGCGGGCGCCGGGGCGGCGCCGTCGAAGATCTCGACGATGGCGGCGACCTTGAAGGGAAGCGTGCGGTGGTGGCCGGCGATCACGATGTCGACCGTCTGGCGGATCTTGGAGACGTTCTCGACGGAGACCGGCGCGCCGGGGACGATGCCGAACTTGGCGAGGGAGGCGATCTGGTTCTCCGATCCGAGGATCTGTCCGACGGTGGCCTGCTGGCCCTTCTGGGCTTCTGCGAGCGTACTCATGGAAGTTAGGTGGTTGGGTGGTTAGGTGGTTAGGTGGTTGAAATGCGGAATGAAACAGGAATCAGAGCTGGTTGGAGAGGGGGCTCCAGACGAGAAGGCCGAAGAGGAGGATGGCGGCCGGAACGCCGAGGGCGAGGAGAAGGACGAGAATCGGCCAGGAGTCGGGGGCGACGCCGGCGTCGAGCGTGTCGGTCGCGGCGGGCGGCATCTGGGGCCGAGGCGAGCCGGCAACCCAGTTGAGCGCCGCGGAGAAGAGCAGCGCGTTGCCCTCGCGGCCGCCGCCGAGCATTCCGTTTGAGACGAACTCGGAGTCGCCGAACACGACGAGCCTCGTGCCTCCGAGCGGGGCTCCGGCTCCGGGGGCGGTGAGCTCGGACGCGGTCGCGACGGGGTAGCGCGGGCCGAGGCCGGAGACCGAGGCGAAGACGAGCGCCTCGGCGCGGGGCTTGTCGGCGCGGTTTTCGGCGGGGCCGGACTCGGCGGGGCGGACGACGCACGGCGCGGAGAAGACGGTGAGGACGTTGTCCATGTCGCGCGCGGCGTCGTGCGCGGCGTACTCGAGCGCGGAGGCGCGGGTCGCGCCGGGGCCGCCGGGTGCGGACGCGAGTTCGACGCCCCAGACGCGCAGCAGCGGTGCGAGCCCGGCGGCGTGCGGATCGTCGACGAGGACGAGCGCGCGGCCGCCGCGCGAGAGGAAGGAGGAGAGCGACTCGATGTCCTGTGCGGTGAACATCGTGCGGGGGCCGGCGACGACGAGCACGCCGCAGTCGGACGGGACGCCGCGCTCGATGCCGGCGAGGCGGCGGACCTCATACCCGCCGAGGGCGAGGGCGCGCGCGAGAGCGGAGGCTCCGCCGACGGGGTGATCGCTCTCGGGGTCGAACTCGCCGTGGCCGGAGACGAAGCAGACGGTTCGCCGCACGGGGTGCGCGAGGCGGAGGATCGCGGCGGAGATCGCGCGCTCGCCGTCGAAGCGCGCGGCCTCGTCGCCGCCCGAGCCCTCGGGAGCCGCGAGCTCGTACTCGTCGAGGACGCGGTCGTGCCCGCGGTACGAGACGACGACCGCGTTGGCGGCCGAGGGGAAGCGGCGCAGCAGCGCGGCCGCCTCGACGGGGTCGTGGTTCAGGTCGATCTCGCGGATGGTGAGATGCAGGCCGGCGAAGGTGCGTGCGGCCTCGGCATACTCTCGCAGGAGGCGGCGAGCTGGGGTGCGGAAGGGGTGCGAGCGCTCGAACGCCGCGCACAGCGCGAGCTCGCCATCGGTGTCGGCGAGGACGCGCTGCGTGCGCTCGGAGAGCGCGTAGTGGGGGCGGATGCCCCAGTGGGCGTAGAGTCCCTTCGCCGACAGCACGTTGGCCGCGACGAGGACGCCGGCGGCGAGCGCGACGGCGGCGAAGGAGCGGACGCCGGCGCTGTGGCGGCGCCGGCGGATGTCGCGTGGCGGGCGTGGCGGCCTGGTGTCCGCCATCGCGCCCTACCAGGCGGAGCCGGCCGGCGGGCGGGGGCGGCGCGGGGGCCGGTCCGTCCGCGGACGGGACTCGTTGACGCGCAGGGTGCGGCCTCCGACCTCCGTGCCGTTGATGGCGGCGATGGCGGCGTTGGCTTCGTCCGCGGAAGGCATGACGACGAAGCCGAAGCCCTTGGAGCGGCCGGTCACGCGGTCGACGACGACGCGCGCGGATTCGACGGCGCCATGGCGCTCGAAGACCTGGCGCAGTTCGTCGTCCGTTGTCGCATAGGCGAGGTTGCCGACGTAGATGTCCATGTGGATCGTGTTTGTTGGTGTGTATGAACGTCCTCGCGGTGGAGGAACGGCGCATAGGATAATTCTTTTTTCATTCGCCCGCAAGCGAAAAATCGCGTGTGGCGCGGTTGCGTGCGGGAGCGTGGGTTTGGTAGAATCGCCGCATGAACTTTTTCCGTCCCCGCACCTCCGTTTTTGTCGTCCTTTTCGTTGCCTCCATGCTCGGCGGATGCTCCGCTCCGCGCGGGGGTTCCGGGGATCGCCCGCCGGTCGTTGGCTCCGCGGCGCACCCGAACCCGGAACCTTCGAACCTTCGAACCGTTGAACCTTCGAACCTACTCTCCTCCGCCATCGCGAAGATCCCCTCCGTCACGGCCGGGGCGTATCCCGACGCGGACGAGGTCTCGCTCTTCGAATGGGAGGAGACGCGCTACGGGACGAACGGGACCTACACGACGACCTGGACGTCCCTCTCGAAGATCCTCACGCAGCGCGGGCTAGAGAACAACCGGACGTTCTCGTTCTCGAACAACGACTTCTACGGCTCGACGACGGTGCTCGTCGCGCGCGTGCACTCGCCGGACGGCACCGCGCGCGACGTCGACCTCGGGGCCAACCTCGCCGAGGCGGTCGACACCGGCTCGCTCGCGAGCAACATCCACGACCCGAACGACAAGACCTTCACGCTCGCGTTCCCGGAGCTCGCGGTCGGCGACGCCGTCGAGGTTTCGATGCGCCGCGTCGCGAAGAGGCCCCGCTGCGAGGGCGTCTACGCGGACTACCTCACGTTCGAGAGCGACCACCCGATCCTCTTCCAGGGCGTCCGCATCACCGGCCCCGCCTCGATGCCGCTGCGCTCCCGCGCGTTCCGCGACGCGGGCCCCGTCTCGCTCGAGCACGCCGCTTTCACGAACGAGGAGGCCGGCACGATCACCGAAGTCTGGACCGCCGGCGAGACGCCGCGCTACTTCGCCGAGCCGGACATGCCCCCCGCCTACGACTGCACCGCGCGCCTGCTCCTCTCCACCGCGCCCGACTGGGAGTCCCTCTCGCGCTGGTACGCGAAGCTCTGCGCCCCGCACCTCGCGGCGACCAACGCGGCGATGGCCCTCAAGGTCGCGGAGCTCGTCGCGTCCGCGACGGGCTCCGCGACCGACGATCCCTCTGGTGACGCGCCTGCGGCGCGTCCGCCCGATTGGGAGACGTATCGCATACTGCCGTCCGACCCCTCAGCCGAGGAGGAGGCCATCTACGACAAGATCGAACGGATCGTCCTGCCGGCCTTCGATGTCAAGGATGCCACTCTCCCGGAAGTCTTTTCGCTTTTGACGGACCTGTCCCGCGGACACGACCCGGACGAATCCGTTCCGTTGGAGCGTCGGGGCGTGGAGTTCGCCGTCCGGCTCGATGCCGGCTCCGATGCCGACGTTCCGCTCGTCACGATCAAGGAACGGGATGTTTCGGTCGAGGACGTCCTGGACCTCGTCGAGGAACAGGCGGACGTCAAATACAGGGTCGAGGAAGGACGCGTCGCGGTCCGGCGCCGGGAGGACGCGACCGGCGAAACGTTCGGCAGGATGTTCGTCCCCGCGATTCCGCACCCGGCAGGCGAGCACGTCACGCCCGACGATTGGAAGGCGTATTTCTCGACGCTCGGCGTCCGCTGGCCCGAGGGGTCTTCCGTCGAACTCGTCGCGGACGGGTCGGGCGTTCTCGTGCGGAACACGTTCCCCGAGCTGGACGTCCTGGCGTCTCGCCACGGAACCTTCGATCCTCGCCGCCTCCCGACCGTTTTCGTGGACGCTCGTGGATTCGCCCCGTTGCAGCTTCGGGCGGACGGCTCGACGGTCGTCCGTCCCGACGACCGCGTCGTTCCGCCGGGTGCGGCGCAGGACCGGGAGCTTGTCCGTCTGCTCGAAGTCCCGGGCCGCACCCGCAGTCCGTTCCCCCCCGGCGTCGAGGTCGATGCCAAAGCGCCGGTCCGCGCGCTCAAGACCGTCGCGGACTCCATCGCGAGTGTCGGATTCCTCCCCGTCGCTCTGTTCCGGATCGCGGGCCGTCCTTTCGTGCAATGGGACAACTCCGTGAGCGCGCCGGAGGTCGCGATTGATTTCGATCACCCCGACGAACCCGTCCCGGGATTCCTGTTCTTCGGCGTCGAGGCGGTCGAGCACGCCTGGCATCCGTTCCCGTTCTCGGACGGCGCGCCGTTCCCGGAGGGCCGCCACGACCGGCACGTCGACGCGGCGGGCGCGGCCAAGGTCTGGCGCGCGGCTTGCGAGCCGGGAAAGCCCGATCCGGAGGTCGTCGTATTCTGCGATCCCGACGCCACCTGCGGCCGTCTTCACGAACTGATGGTCTCCCTGCAGGGTGCGGGCGCCCGAATCGGCGTGTGCGTCTGGGGTGGCAACGTGTTCTCCCCCGTCGCCAACCGGCTCCGTGCGGAGAACGCGAACCCCGTCGAAGCCGGCCCCCTCCGTGAGGGGGCTGCCGAGCGCAGCGAGGATGGGGGAGAACTCCGTGCGGAGTCTGGAATCCCGGAGACGGGCAAACCTGATTTCGAGACGGCCTGCAGGATTGAATTCCGGGAGATGGACGACGAGTGGAAGCTGGAACAGCTTTCCGAACGGTGGTTCCAGTTGGCCCTGTGCCGGGTCGATGAGGCCCGTCTTCGGGAAGCCCTGCTTTCGCTGTCGGAAACGGCACTCGGTCCGGGCGAAACGTTGGCGAAAGCCCGACAGGCCGTAAAGTGCGCGGAAGACGCCGAAAACGAAGAGGACCCCCTGCCGGCCCGCGTCCAATCCCTTTCCGAATCCGAACGCGATGCGTTCCTGGAGAACGTCTGGGTGGAGAGACTGACCGAAATTCGTCGTCTCGAGGAAGCCATCGGCTCTCTCAAGGAGAGAATCCAAATCGTGTGCCATTCGTGGCCGCGTGACGACGAGTTCGAGGAGGAAGCGCGGCCTCGCGCGCAGCGCGAGGCGGCGATCCGCGCCTTGTTCGACTTCGTCTCCCGCGAGGTGCGCTACATGGGCGCGATGGCGGAGAGCGAGGCGCCGGGCTACGAGCCGCACGACGTCTCGCTCACGTTCGACAACCGCTACGGCGTGTGCCGCGACAAGGCCGCGCTGCTCGTCGCGATGCTGCGGATGGCCGGCATCGACGCGTGGCCGGTCCTCATCAACGTCGGTCCGCGCAAGGACCCGCAGGTGCCGCAGCCCTACTTCAACCACGCGATCGTCGCAGCCGATTCCGGCGACCCGGCGGACCCCTACCTCCTCATGGACCCCACGAGCGAGACGACGCGCTCGCTCCTGCCGGAGTATCTCTGCGAGATGAGCTACCTCGTCGCGCGCGACGAGGGCGAGGGCATCCGCGAGACGCCCCCGCTGCCGGTTGAGCAGAATCTGCTCCGCGCCGAGACGGTCTACACGCTCCACGCCGACGCCTCGGCCGACGTGACGACGACGCTCTCCTTCGCGGGCGTGAACGACGCGGCCTACCGCGGCTACTTCGCGTCGATCCCGCGCGACGGTCTCCGCGCCTTCTTCGAGCGCGTGCTGCAGGGCATCCCCGGCGCGGTGCTGACGGGCTGGGAGGTGCGCCCCGCGCCCGAGGCGCTGCGCACGAGCCCCGAGCCGCTCTCCGTCCGCCTCGACTACGCGATCGCCGAGGCCGCGCGCGGCGCGGAGGACGGCCGCGCGGCGCTGCTCGACCTGCCGACCGTCCCCGCCGCGCTCGCGATCGCCTCGCGCGTCGTCGGCGACCTCGGCCTCGAGAAGCGCCGCTTTCCTCTCGTCACCGACTACCCCTGCGGCTGGGAGGAGACCGTCGAGATCCGCCTTCCCGACGGCGTCACACCTACACGGAACCCCAACCCATGAAACGCATTCCCCTCTTCCTCCCCCTTCTCGCCCTCGCCTCCGCCGCGCCGGCCGCCGCCCCCGCCCCGGAGCGCCTCCCCGACGCAGCCATCCGCGTGGCGGGCAAGTCGGCACTCGGCGAGGCGGTTCGCACGCTTGAGTCCATCCTCGGCGCGACGGATGTTCTCGCCCCGCTGCCTACGGAGCGGCCTGAGAAACGCGTCCGGGAGAACTGCAAGCTTCATGTCGCAGACGGCCCGGCCGTTTTCCTCTGGTGGATGCCCGCCGATTTCGCCGCCTCGACGCCGGAGGAAGCCGCCGCCGTCATCGAATCCATCGACGGCCCCGATCCGGGGCAGCTGATGATCCTCCCCGTCGAGGAGAAGGACGCCCGCGACTACCCCGAACTTGCGCTGAATTCCGCCGACGCCGTGTTCGCCCGCAACGGACTCCTCTTCTTTGCGGAAGGGCCGGACGCCTGCGCCTTCGCCACGAACTGCGTTGCCGACGGCCTCGGCGCGCTCCGGCACGCACCTCTCTCGTCCGGCGGACCCGCCGCCGTCGTCGAGGCCGGGCTGCGCGAACCGTTTCGGTTCGCCCCGTTCCGCACCGCGCTCCTCTCCGCCCGCGCGAAGCGGCGCGCCGACCTGGCGAAGCTCCGGGAGCGGTCCGCCGCCGGGGAGGACGTCGCGGACGAACTGCGCTGGGCCGAACACATGGAGGGCCACGCAGGGCAGGAGGAAGCGATCGGAGACCTGTTGTTCTCTCTCCTCGACGCAAACGCCGCGCGCCTTTCGCTTGACTGCGATGCGGAGCGCGGTCTCGTCCTGCGCCGCGTCCTCGAAGGGCCGTCGTCACCGGCGACCGCCTTAGAAAAATCCGTCCCTCTCGCCGAATTCGCCACTTCGAACTTTCCGTTCCTTACGGAGACAACGCCCGAGGACGCCCCATGGCGGAGTTCGGACCCCGCCATGAGGATTCACCGGGAACGCCGCGTCGGTGAAGAAGGCGCCGTCACCGATCTCTGGACCTTCCCGCCCACCGCGCTTCGCGCCATCCGCGCCTCCTTCCGAACCATCGGCCGCCGCTCCGCCCCACCGCCCGCCGCCGCTCCCGCTCCGGCCTCGGCGAAACCTGACGCCGACGGCGACGGGCTCCGCGACGGCGACGAAGTCGGCACGTACCACATGGACCCGTTCAACGCCGACACCGACGGCGACGGGCTGACGGATGGAGCAGAGGTGCTCAAACACCGCACCGACCCGTGCAACCCCGACACCGACGCCGACGGACTCCGCGATGGCGACGAAGTCGACGAGTACCGCACGAATCCGCTCAACCCCGACACCGACGGCGACGGGCTCACCGACGGCGCGGAAGTCCTCAAGCACAAGACCGACCCGCTCGACCCCGCCACGCAGAGTCCCGCCGTCGTCAGTGATGGCATTGCCGATTGATGGACACTGGACGCCGTTCAGGGCCCTCGTCCCATCGCAACACGCCACAAAATGAAAGTCCACTCCCTTCTTCTCGTCCTCCTCGCGCTCGCGATGTCCGCGTTCGCCCAGGCCCCCGCCGCCGCGCCGCGCGAGTTGCGCGTCGGGCCGGGGGAGGCGTTCGCGGCGCCGCCCGCCGCCGCGTCCGCGGCTCCCGTCGCAACCGCGACGGCCGCCGCGGAGACGTCCGCCGTCTCCTTGAACAAGGTCCGCCGCGCGTGGGACCGCGAGGCCGCGCGCGACCGCCGCAACTTCAACGCGACGTTCTACGTTCCAGAGGGCGCGGAGGCCCTGCCGCGCGAGGAGCTCGCGCGCCGGTTCGACGAACTGCTGCACGACCCCGACGTGGCGGACCTCAGCCTTCCCGGACGGGGGGCCGCGAAGGACGAAGCGTGGCGGATCCTGCGCGAACGCGTGGCGCGCGATCCGGCGGGCGTCGCCGACGTCGCGTGGACCGCGCTCCGGTGGTACGACGACTCCGACCCGGCCGCGGACGCCGCGCTCTTCGAGGCGCTCGCCGCCGCGCGCGCCCCCTTCCCGCGCCTGTCGCGCATCTGGGCGGAGCTCCGTCGCGAGGACCGGTTCGCGTCAGAGGAGGACCGCCGCTTCTACGAGCTTTTCCGCGGCGTCGTCCGCGTCCGGGCGATGCGGCTCCTCGATCTGGACGACTGGGACGCGTTCCTCGCGTTCTCGCGGCGCTTCGAGCCGGACTTCTGGGCGCGGGAGGTCGTCCTCGACGTCCTCCCGCTCGCGAGCAGCCTCTCCATCGTCGACGACGGCCACAAGAAGGAGGCGTGGCTGCGTCTCTACGAAGCCGCGTGGCGCGACCTCGACCGCGCGCACGCGGAACGGGGCTACCCCGGAATCGACGGCTGGATGGCGTGCTACGAATGGGTCTGCCGGGAGACGGGGCAGGAGGACCGCTTCCGCCGCACGCTCGAAGCGACCGGCGCCGACCCGGAGGCGTCCCCCGCCTGGCGCCTCGCCTGCCTCTGGAACCTGCCCGACACGGACGACCCCGCGGAGGAGGACCGCCGCTACCGCGCCTTCGCCGACCTCGCAAGGGACCCCTCCGCGCGCACCGGTCTGGAGTTCCCGGAGACCCAGGTCTTCGATCCCTGCGTCATCCGTTACCGCCGCCTCGAGCGTGCGGACCGCACGAACGAGCTCGCCGCCGTCGAGGCCGACCTTGAGGCGATCGCGACCGCGACGCCCGTCGCCCCGGACACGTGGCGCGACTGGGCGCACGGGGAGAGCGTGCTACTGGAGCTCGGCCGCACGAACGCCGCGGATCGCGTCGGCCTCGTCTTCGCGCAGCGCTGGACCGACGCGCTACCGGTCGAAGCCTGGGGCGCCGTGCACGTGCCGGCCGACCTCGCGCGTCTTGACCCCGCGCTCCGGCAGTCCGTCTTCCGCCGGCTCCTGCACGACGAAAGGGTGCGCAGCCTGGACTTCGAGGAGACGGCGGACGGAGCCGCGGACCGCGCCCTCCGCGCCGAGGCGCAGGCCGTCGCCCTCGCCGAGGCGACGAACGCGACGGAGGCCGTCTGGAGCCTCGACGACGGCACTGCGGCGGACGACGCCTTCTTCGACGCGCTCGCCGCGGCGCGCGGCGCCTTCGCGCGGTTCGACGCGGTCGCGCGCGAGATCGCCGGCCCGGGCCGCAGCGCATGGCCCGGCTGGGGCGGAAAGACGCCGGACGGCGTCTTCCACGCGGCCTTCGCGGACCTCGCCGTCCGGCACCGCGCCCTGCGCGCCCTCGCGGACGGCCGCACCGACCGCTTCGACGCGCTGCTCGCGCGCTTCGGCGAGGAGGACGCCCGCCGTGAATTCCGCCACCTCCTGTTCTTCCGTCCGCTCCCCGATTTCGCGAAGAAGCCCTCCGCCGCGTGGGAGCCGCTCTTCGCGGACCACTGGCGCGAGGCGATGGCCGCAAAGGCCGGCATGTGGGAGACGGAAGAATGGTTCTCGCGCTGCCGCTTCTTCTGCGGAGACGGATTCCTCCTCCGCCTGCTCGACGGAATGGAGGCCGCGCCGGACGCGACGCCGGACTGGCGCCTGCACTGCGCCGTGGAGCGCTGGACGCTGGCCGACTCCCGCGGGGAGGAGGTCGACGACGAAGCCGCCGCGCGCCGCTTCGTCGAGCTCGCGCTCGCGGGCGGCGCGGACGGCGCGCTCGCGAGCGACTCGTGGGCCTGGGAAGCGCTCGAATTCTGCCAGCGCCGCTGCCGCACCCTCGCGAAAGCAGGCCGGACGAACGACCTTGCCGCCGCCCGCGCCGACCTGGAGCGCGTCGCCCGCGCGGTACCGGACCGTTTTCGCCCCCAGGCGGTCCGGGCCCTCCGCGAAGCCGGCCTTTCCGCCGCCGCCGAAGACCTCGACCGCGAAGATCCCTGACGCGTCAGCCGACCACTTCCGCGAGCGGGATCTGCCCGAGCCGGAACGCAACCGCCTCAGCCTGTTCGCACGGCATGTTTTACGGCATTGTCAAGCGGATTTGCCGCCCTTGCTCGCCCCGCGCGCTTCTGCTAGACTCGGCGCCATGAACGGCACCAGCCCCCATTCCAAGCCCGGCATTGCCAGGCGAATGCTAGCCAGGCTCCGGCTTTTACGGATGAAGCGCATCCGCCAGAAGCAGTCGCCGGCCTGGTTCGCCGAGTTCGTCGACGGACGGCTCGACTTGGTCGAGGACGGGAAGACCACGCTTTCGGTTCCGCTCGCGGACATCGTCGCCGTCGGGGAGAGTACGAATGCCGACGGTCCGTGGTCCGACGACCACTTTCTTGTTGTCCGGTACCGGGAAGCGGGCGAAGAAAAGGAACTGGAGCTTCCCTTCAACGAACGGTCGGGCGTCGGAGACTCCTGCACCGGACTCCTTCGCGCGCTCGGCGCGCCACCGGTTCTTCCCCTCCTGAACTGTACCCACCCCGCCTCGGTGTTCCTCTGGCCGCCCGACAAGGCCGGCTCGCCCGTCTGGCCCGACTACGGCCCGACGCATTCCCTGGGCTCGGACCGCGACTTCGCCCGCTGGCGACGGGAGCACGACCGCGTCCTGCGGCGCCGGATGCCGGCGTCGCGGACGCTGCTCTGGCTCGTCTGCCTCGGCATCTCCCTGCTGACGTTCGTCCTGGTGCTCGCCGGAACGGCGCTCTCGACCGGCCCGACACGAATCCTGGGCGCATGGTTTCCCATCGGCCTTGTCTGGGGTCTGCCCGCGCTTTTCGTCCTTTCGCGCTTCGCCGTCATCGAGATCGCGCGCACCCCGCAACACGGTTATCGCCGCCGCGTCCTGCTTTGCGGCGTCCCTCTTTCGGTCCGCACCGTTCCGGAGGGGCGGCTCGTCCGCGTCCAGGAGGCGGGGACCGGCGGGTGGCACGGCGTTTCGGGCATCACGCCCCCGGCGCGGCTCTGCGTGGCGCGTGACGACGGACACCACCTCCTGTTGGGGCAATTCCCCTGTCTCCTGTTCGGCCTCGACGCGCTGCCCGAAGCCGCCTTCGCGCCGCTCGGCGCCGCCGATCCCGACGACCGCCCCGCCGTCGACGGCGCCCCGCCCGCCTGGGTCGAGGAAACACTCCCTCCGCACACCGGGACGAAGCGTGGCGAACGCCGCCGGGAAGCGGTCGTTCGCGCCCGGGCCGAGGTTCTGGCCGGACTCGAACCCGACGACGCGCTCGCGCTCCGAGCGGGGAATGCATCCGTCCGGGCGTTCGCGTTCGCGTTCCTTCCGTTCGTGGCCGGATTCGTCGCGCTTGTCATAGTCGGATGCCTCCGTCCCGTTCCGTCGTGGTCGTTTCTTTTGTTGTTGGCGGCATTCGCCTCCGGCATAGCCTGTTTTACAACCGGATCCCGGAAGGTTCTCTGCCCGCGATGCGGTTCTCCGGCCGTTTCCGTCCGAACCTTCGAAAACGGAACTCGCCGGTACTGGCTCGTCTGCAACGCATGCCGCATTTACGCCCCCGGAGACAACGCCGGTTCCTCCTGCGCGCACACCGCGCGCACTGCCGCTCCCTGCCGCCGCTGGTTGCGCCGCCTCGCGTGCCTGGCGCTCACGGGCGTGGCGTTCGTCGTCGCGTGCAATCTCGCGGTGCTGGTCGCCGCCGCGGGACGCGTGACGCCCGTGGGACACGCGGCGGAGGCGCCGGCGCGGCGCGCGGCGGTGGTGATGGGATGCGTCCCGAAGCTCCGCGGCGGCTGGGACAACCCGTACTTCACGGCGCGCATCGAGGCGGCGGCGGAACTCTGGCGCGCGGGGAAGGTCGAGGCGCTCATCGTGAGCGGCGACAACCACGTCGAGTGGTACGACGAACCCACCGAGATGAAGGCGGCGCTCGTCGCGGCGGGCGTGCCGCAGGACCGCGTCGTGTGCGACTACGCGGGCTTCCGGACGCTCGACTCCGTCGTGCGCGCCAAGACGATCTTCGGCCTCGACTCGTTCCTCGTTGTCTCGCAGGACTTCCACGTGCGCCGCGCGATCTTCCTCGGACGCTGCAAGGGGCTCGACGTGCGCGGCTATGCCGCGAGCGGCGTCCCGTTCGGCCGCCTCTCATCCCGCACGATCGTCCGCGAGCCCCTCGCCCGCGTCGCCGCCGTCCTCGACGTCCTCCTCGGCCGCCGCCCGCGCTTCGGCGGCCCGCACGTCCCCCTCCCGCAGACCGCTCCCTCCCTTTGACCCCGCCACGCCGCTTCTGCTAGACTCCGCGACATGAACGCAATCCGCAATCCCGGACTGGCGTCCGTTCTCCAAGACTTCGATTCCGACCGTGAAACGGCGCGGAAGCGGGCCGTTCGCGCAACGCGGCGGATCGTCGGCGTCGCTTTCGGGGCGTTGGCTGTCTTCCTCGCATGGGTGATCGTCGCCGATGCGCGGGATCTCGCCTCCGGCGCCGAAGCCCGCCTCGTCCGGATCGACCCTTCGGAACTGGAGCGGACCGACCCGCAGCAGGAGGCGATCTGGCACGAAACGGACAACGGTCTTTTCCATCGGCACCGGAAAGTGTCCCGATCGGCCCCGCTCCAACTGCGGCGCGGCGTGCCGGTCGTGCTCGCGGACACGCAGCCGGACGAAACCGCTCCGTTCGTGGGGCGCATCGTGGACGACCGGCGCGCCCGGGAGGTTTCCTCGCGGCTCGGCCGCCCCTGCCTGTTCGTCGTGCGCACGGCCCGTTCTCCGTTCTGGCACTTTGCCCAGCTCGTTCTCGTGTTTCCGTTCTTCTACCTCGTCTACCGCCTCGTCCCCGTCCTGGTCCCGCTTTTCTGGTGGGACCTGATTGAACGGAGCGCGGCCGGAAAGACTGGAGGCCGGCCCGTCGGCCGGTTCTGACACCGTCCCCGCCGCCCGCGCTTCGGCGGGCCGCGCGCATTTCGGGCCTTTGATGGACATGTTCCCGGCGGAATCGGTATCATATCAGAAATATCGGTATCATTTTGCTTGACAATGATACCGATTTATGCTGGAATGACCTCGAACCACGGAATCCAGGCCCATGAGAACCTTCGACTACGTCCGCGCTCCGCGTAAGTGGCTCACGCCCGAGGTCTCCAACCTGATCGCCTCGCTCCACGAATGCAGGGGCAAGCAGGCGCTCTATCTGCGCGCCACGCCGGACGTGCTGGATACGCTCCTCGAAATCGCGAAGATCCAGAGCACGGCGGCGTCCAACCGCATCGAGGGCATTTCGACCACGGACGCGCGCATCCGCGCGCTCGTGGGCGGCTCGACCGCCCCCCGGAACCGCGACGAGAAGGAAATCGCCGGCTACCGCGACGTCCTCGCGACGATCCACGAGGCGCACGAGGCGATCCCGCTCCGCCCCGGCGTGATCCTCCAGCTCCACCGCGACCTCTGCGGCCACCTCGGTCCGGGAGCCGGCGGCCACTGGAAGGTTTCCGACAACGTCATCGCCGAAACCGACGCCCTCGGACGCCGGGCCGTCCGGTTCCGTCCGGCGTCCGCGTTCGAGACGCCCGCCGCCGTCGAGTCGCTTTGCGACGCGACGAACGCCGCGCTGGAGGACCGCACGTTCGATCCGCTGCTCGTGCTTTCGCTCTTCGTCCTGGACTTCCTCTGCATCCATCCGTTCGACGACGGGAACGGTCGGATGAGCCGTCTGCTCACGCTGCTGCTCTTCTACCGCGCGGGCTATGTCGCGGGGCGCTACGTCAGCCTCGAAAAGACGATCGAGGAGTCGAAGGAGACCTACTACGAAGCGCTCCGGGCGTCGTCTGAAGGATGGCACGCCGGACGCAACGACCCCGTGCCGTTCGCGCGCTACCTGCTCGGCACGTTCCTCAAGGCGTATTCCGTCTTCGAGGACCGCGTGTCGGACGTCCTCGTCGCCAAGGCGTCCAAGGAGGAGCGCGTCCGGCTCCTCTTCGAGCGCACCGTCGCGCCGCTCTCCAAGCGGCAGATTCTCGACGCCTGCCCCGACGTGAGCGCCATCACCGTGAAACGCGCCCTCGCCTCGCTGCTCGCCGCCGGCTTCATCCGCAAGCTCGGCGCCGGGCGCGCCACCTCCTACGCGAAGACAGCCCCGTGATCCCCCGTCCGCGCCGCCACGCCATGAAACGCCTTCTTCTCGTCCTCCTCGCGCTCGCGATGTCCGCGTTCGCCCAGGACCCCGCCGCCGCGCCGCGCGAGCTGCGCGTCGGGCCGGGGGAGGCGTTCGCGAAGCCGTCCGACGCCGCCCGCGCGGCACGCGACGGCGACACGGTCCGCATCGCCGCCGGAACCTGGCGCGGCGACGTCTGCGTCTGGCGCGCGAACGACCTGACGATCCTCGGCGCGGGCGCGGACGCGACGATCCTCGACGCGGAGGGGCGCGCCGCAGCCGGCAAGGGGCTCTGGGTCGTGCAGGGGACGAACGTCGCGATCCGCGGCGTCACGCTGCGCGGGGCGGCGTGCCCCGACCGCAACGGCGCCGGCATCCGCCACGAGGCGGACGGCGCGCTCACGGTGACGGACTGCCGCTTCGAGGGCAGCGAGAACGGCGTCCTCTCCGGCGTCGCCACGAACGCGGTGCTGACCTTCGAGCGGTGCGTCTTCCGCGGCAACGGCGCGGGCGACGGCCAGTCGCACAACCTCTACATCGGCCGCGCGAAGAGGCTCGTCCTGCGCGACTGCGCCTCGGACCACGCCCGCGAGGGCCACGCGCTCAAGAGCCGCGCGCTCGAGACGGTCGTCGAGCGCTGCGTCTTCGACGACGGCGACGACGGCCGCAGCAGCTACCTCGTCGACTGCCCGAACGGCGGCCGCGTCCGCATCGCCGGCTGCCGCTTCGTGCAGTCGCCCGTCGCCCCGAACGGCACGATGGTCTCCGTCGGCGAGGAAGGCGGCCTGTATCCCGGCTCCGTCCTCGACCAGCGCGACAACCGCTTCGAGAACCGCCGCGCCAACGGCACCGAAATCCGCTCTCTCGTCCCCCTCGCCACGCCATGAACCGAACGAAAAGAGCCCTCCTCTCGGCCGCACTGCTCGTCGCGCCGGCCGCCGTCGCCGAACCGCCGTCCGCCCGCTTCCCGGGCGAGGGCTTCGAGCTGCGCGTCTACCAGGACGCGGAGCAGGCCATCCCGCCGTCGATCTTCTCGATTCCGAGCGACGGCCGCCACCCCGACCCTCCCCCGGGCGGCGCGTTCCGCTCGTCGTGCAACGTGTTCCTCGTGATCGAGGGCGACCGGCGCATCCTCGTCGACGCCGGCAACGGCGCTCCGCGCGGCTCCCTCCTCGCGAAGCTGCGCGCGGACGGCGTCGACCCCGCCACGATCACCGACGTGCTGCTCACGCACGAGCACCGCGACCACGTCGGC
>CACWKU010000060.1 GCA_902761575.1 uncultured bacterium | reverse complement strand
GCGGCGGCGTCGGGCGCGTCCTCTGCGGCAACCGCGCCTTCCATTCCCCGCCGAAGTCCGTCGGCGAGGGCGCCGACCGCAAGGCGATCGAGTCGACCGTCCTCGCGCCCGCGACGCGCGACCCCTGCGCCGCCTGCGGCGGCACGTGGGACGCCCCGCGCGCCGTCGCCTGCCCCGACTGCGCCGGGCGCGGCGTCTCCGCCTGCGCCTCCTGCACCGGCACGGGTCGCGACTCCGGAACGCGGTGAACCGCCGATGCGCAAGTCGTTCGCCCTGATCGGCCATCCGCTCGGCCACAGCCTCTCCGGCGAAATCCACGCCGCGATCCTGTCCGCGGCCGGAATCGAGGGCTCCTACGAACTGCTCGACATCGCGCCGGAGGGTCTTTCCGCGCGAATGCCGGCGCTGCTTCGCGACTACGACGGCTTCAACGCGACGATCCCGCACAAGAAGGCGATCCTTCCGTTCCTCTCCGGGCTCTCCGACGCCGCGCGCCGCTGCGGCGCCGCGAACACGGTCTTCCGCGGGCGCGGCTACAACACCGACGTGGCGGGGTTCCTCGCCGCCGGCCTTCCGCTGGAAGGCGCGCGCGCGCTGCTGCTCGGCACGGGCGGCGTCGCAGCCATGATGGCCGCCGAGACGCTCGCCGCCGGCGCGGCGTCGCTCGTCGTCGCCTCGCGCGACGCCGAGAAGGGGGCGGCCTTCCGGGCGGAGCTGCTCGCGCGCGTTCCGGACGCGCGCGGCGCCGTGTCCGTCGCCGCGTCGCCGGAGGAAGCGGCCGCCGCGCTCGCGGACGCGACCGTCCTGCTCAACGGAACGCCCGTCGGCATGTGGCCGCGCGCGGGCGGCATCCCCGTCGACCCCGCCGCGCTGCACCCCGGCCTCGCCGTCTTCGACCCGGTCTACTGCCCGACTCCCTCGCGCCTCGTCCTCAACGCCCGCAAGGCCGGCGCGCGCGCCATTGGCGGCCTCGCGATGCTCGTGCGCCAGGCCGTCGCCGCTCAGCGCATCTGGAACCCCGGCCTCGCGCTCGACGAGGACGCGCTCCTCGCGCGCCTCCTCCCCTCCCTCGCCGCGGACCTCTGGCGCAAGAACGCGACGAAGATTCTCCTCACGGGATTCATGGGCGCCGGGAAGTCGACCGCCGGCCGGCTCCTTGCCGCGCGGCTCGGCCTTCCGTTCGCGGACCTCGACGCCGAGGTCGCCGCAGCAGCGGGCGCGCCGATCCCGGCGATCTTCGCCGCAAAGGGCGAGGAGGGCTTCCGCGCGCTCGAGACCGAGGTCGCGCGCCGCGTGCTGTCCCGGCCCGGCTCGGAGGTCGTCGCCTCCGGCGGCGGCTTCCCGACGCTCGAGCGCAACCGCGCGCTCGTCCGGGAGACGAACACGCTCGTCCTGCTCCTCGACGCGCCGTTCGAAACGCTCTGGGGGCGCATCGCGGGAGGAAGCGGGGAAAGGCCCCTCGCGAAGAGGCGCGAGGAGACCGCCGCGCTCTACGAGCGCCGCGCGCCGGTCTACCGCGCCTTCTGCGACCTCTCCGTCCCGACGTCGGACGCGCCGCCGGAGGTCGCCGCGGAGTCGCTCGCCGCCGCGCTCTCCGCGACCGCCTGACGCCCGGGCCCTCGTTCGGACGAAAGGAATCCGTCGAGCCACGCGGCGCGGGCGCGGACCTCCTCGCGGAGGATACGCACCGCTTCGGCGAAGTCGCCGTCGTGCCCGAGCGGCGGGACGACGCGGTAGTCCTCGTCCATGAAGGGGGAGAGTAGCGCCGCGCGCTCGTCGATCCACGCGGCGAGCGCCGCGTCCGAGAGCGGTCCGGCGCGGAGCGCGCGCCAGCGCGCGGCGAGGCGCGGCCGGAGCGAGGGATCGGACGCGAAGAGGCGGTCGAAGAGGGGGCTCGAAAGCGGCGCCGGACCACCCCGCGCGGCAGCGACGCGGCCGGGGAGGAACGTCTTGTCGTAGTCCCAGGGCAGCAGGATCCACCGGCCGTCCTCCGCGCGGCGGCCGACGAACTGGTTGGTGACCCGGCCGTCCTCGTTGCCGGTGAAGTTGATCAGCAGCCAGAAGTCGAGGAGCTCGTCCATGTCGAACGTTTCCGGGCCGCAGGCGGCGAGGGAGTCTCGGCCGGAACCGGCGACGAACCCCGCGAGGTCGCGAATCGGCTCGTAGGGATCCTCCTCCTCGACGTCGCCGACGCGGTCGACGCTCTCCGAGGTTTCCTTCGGATCGGTCCAGAGCCCGTAGGAGGAGCGGACCTTGTAAAGCGCGGAGAAGGACTCGGAGAGCACGTCCTGCAGGCGCGGGCAGCACTCCCAGACCCCCGCGTAGGCGCCGTTCACGAAAACCTCCGTCCAGAAGACGGGCGCCGCGCGGACCGTCCCCGCCGGGGACATCGCGCGAAAGACGTCGTAGGAGAGCGCGTTGCGGAGTCGCGTCGGATCGGCGTAGCCGGAAAGCAGCAGGATGTGGTCGACCGGCTCCGAAACGCCGGGAAAGAGGACGGCCTCGTCGAACTCGAGGTTCATCGGCCGGCGCCGTCCGGTGACGAAGCTGGTGTTGCCGCGCAGCTTCGCGCCGCCGCCGCCGGGGCCGGTCCCGGACATCCATGACGGCTCCGGATTCTCGCCGGCGGGAATGCGGAGGCAGACGAAGTCCGTGCGCGCAAGCTTGTCGAGCGGTCGGCCGAACGAGAGGAAGAGCGCGGGCAGCGCGGGCGCATGCGGCATCACGCGAAAGCGGAATTCGCGCTCGGAGCCGTCGGGGTAGGCCGCCGTGAGGACGACGATGCGCGGACGACCGTCCGCGGGCCGGACGACACGGCCGCCGGCGGACACCGTGGCGGGGTCGGAACTCCGCCACGAGGAGACCGGCCCCGCGGCCGCCAGGTCGAGGTCGTTCGTGACGTAGAGCGCGGCGGGATTGTCGCCGAGGAGAGGCTCGGGGCCTGGCGCCGGATCGGCGAACTGGAGCGTTTCGCGCCGGAGCGCATGGCGACGGGCGAGCAGTCGCGCCTCGGGCTCGCGGAGGGGGAAGCCGGGATCGGCGCAGAGCAAGGAGAGCATTCTGCGCCACGCGCGCTCGCGCGCCTCCTCGGAGAGTCCGGCGCCTGCGGCGGGATCGGCGATCGGGGTCGCGTAATGGAGCCGGTCGGGGCGGAGAACGTCGCGCGTGCCGGTCGCGAACCAGGCCGACGCGGGAGACTCGAACGGGACGAGGCAATAGAGCCCGAGGAAGTCCCCGTCGAGATGGAGGCGAACCAGGGATCCGGCGTCGAGCGGCAGCGGTCGTGCGGCGTCCGGGTGGCGCGCTCCGAACTGCTCGGGAGGAAAGAGGCGGACGAGTCCGGATCCTTCGCCGAAGAGGCCGTCCTCCGAGGCGAGGACAAAGGCGGGGCGCGACGAGAGCGGCGCATCCGGAACCGTTTCGTCGAGCCAGGCGAGAAGGCGTTCGGAACGGCCGCCGAACATCGCCTGAACGTGCCGGGGACGAACGCCGCGGCGCGTCCGGAAACCCGACGCGGCCGCCTCGAGGTGCGCGTCGCGGAAGTGGCGGCGGTCGCCTCGGGAAAGCCGCAGCTCGAACGCGGGGATGGAGCGGTTGAGCACCGCGGGGGCGGAGCGGGGCGCGCGGAACACGCCGAGGACGCGACAGAGGGACCGGAAGGCGGCGGCCTGCTCCGCGCGCCGGCGCGCGGAACAGGCCAGAACTCGTTCGAGCCGCTCGGGGACGGGCCGACGGGAGGAGGCGAGAAACGCGGCGGCGCCGGCGTCGAGCGGCTTCGCCCAGACGCACCATTCGTCGACGTCGAAGGCCGGCGGGAAGTGGCCGTCGGTTCCGATGGAGACGAAGTGCGACGGCGCGCGGACGGGGCCCGAGACCTCGGCCGCGGCGCACTCGGCTCCGTCCACGTAGAGCGCGGCGCGTTCCGGACCGACGGAAAAGGCGACGGGGACGAAGCGGCCCGGCGCGGGCGCCGGGGCGGAGAGGACGTGTCCGCCGGCGCCGTCCGTGAAGACCGCCTCCAGCGCGCCGCCCCGAAGGCGCAGACCGATCTCGCCGTTCGAGTCGTGGTCCCAGACGAGCCGGCGCTCCCCGGTGGCGGCGTCGACCGGAAGGCGGATGGAGAAGGAGACGGCGATCCCATCGCGCGCGGCGCGTCTCCATGGGACGGCGGTCACGAGATTCTCGCCCGGTCGCCCGTCGAAGCGCCGGGCGGAGCCGAAGACGCCCGGGACGCGGACGGCGGCGCTGCCGAGGACGGGGAGCCCCGTCACGAGATCGGACGGGGCGGGTTCGTCGAGCGAAGCGTAGAACGCGAGCCGGTGGTTGTCGGAGAGCGCCTGTCCGAGCCGCCCTCGGGCCCGGCCGGCGCGCCGCTCGAGCCAGCCGAGGCCAAGATCCCCAAAGGCCCATGCGACGGCGAGCAGCGCGGCCGCGAAAGCCAGCATCGCGAGCGCGGCGAAGCGCAGGGCGCGGGCACGCACGACGCGGGGTCCGATGCCGGAGCGGGCGATTCGCATGGCGAAGGGGAATCCCCTAGCGGATTCCTCCGGGGCGGTCCAGGAAAACGTTCACCGCGACGAACGGAGCGGCGTCCAAGAGCGCCTTCTGGAGCGCATCCGCGTCGCGAAGCCCTCCGAAGACGTACTGGTTCGTCGACATGCCGTTGCGCGTCGACGCGCTCTCCAGCACGTGGCGGGGCAGATGTTCCGCGAGGACCCTCTCGATCTCCGCGGCCTTCGCGAGCGCGTCCGCGGCGGGAAGCGTGAGGATCAGGACGCCGTCGCGGCGCAGCCAGCGCACGACGGCCGCGCCGCGCGCGGCGACGAGCGCCGCGAGCGCGAAGAGGTAGAGGTAGAGGATGAAGTCGAACTGCCGCGTGGCCGCGCAGATCGCGGCGGCGATGACGAGCATGATGAACCCGACCTCCTCCGGCTCCTTGATCGGCGTGCGGAAGCGGATGATCGAGAGCGAGCCGAGGAGGCCCAGCGAGAGCGGCAGCGAGAGCTGCACGCCGATGAAGAGCGTCGTCACCGCGAGCGCGAGAAGCGGGAAGGCTCGATGGATCTGGCTCCCGGTGCCGCGCCGCTCGTAGAAGAAGCGGTAGAGCAGCGACGCGGCGGCGGCCGCGGCGAGCGAGACCAGCAGCGCGGCGAGGAAGTCGCCGACGGACATCTGCTCCTGGACGGCCAGGAAGCCGTTCCCGACCGATTCGGGGGAGAAGGCGGAGAGTTTCATTTCAGGGGATCCCGTTTGTGATGCGAAGCATGCATTCGCCGTATTTGGAGAACGATCGGAGGCGAAGCCCGGCGCTCTGCAGCGCCTCCGACCACCGCGGCGGCGCTCCGCCGCGGTTCTTGAATTCGCAGACCAGCGCGTCGAGCGCGACGGGCGCGGCCCAGGGGAAGCGCTCCTCGTTCGGGAAGCCCTCGACGTTCCAGTCGACGGACACGCGACTCCCGTTCTCGAGGTCGTTGTAGCGGACGCGGTCGTATTCGATCCGGCACACCGGCGACCACTCCGGTCCGACCGGCTCGCCGAGCGCCTCCGCGTGGGCCGCGAAGAGCGCCGGCCAGCGCGGGTCCGAGAGCGGCGCGCGCAGCAGCAGGTCCGTCGGTGCGGCGACGCCGATCCTCTCCTTGCGCCGGGCGGCGCCGATGCGGTGCTTGAGCTCGAGGAACACCGGGGTCTCCGGACCGAGCTCCTCCGGGCGCCCGTACCAGCGCGCGCGCACCTTGCGCTTGAGATTGTCGCCGTTCGCCTTCTCGTCCCACGCGCGCAGCCCCGGCGTGTCGAAGTAGACGCTGTTGATCCGCCCCGTCTCGTGGTAGCGGTCCGGCAGCAGCCTCGCGTCCAGCAGCGCGAGGACGAACGGCAGGTCCAGCCGGTCGCCCACGAACTTGCGTTCGTTGACGAGACCGTGCTCCTGGGAGGCGAGACCTGGCATGGCGCTGCGATTCCCCGGGGACGGGCTAGCGGGCCGGCCTCCGCCTTGAAACGGTCCGCACGAAGAGGATCTCCTCCTTCCGGACGGCATGGTTGCGCCGCGGCGCGCGGATGCGGGAGAGGAGCGTGCGCAGGACGTTGCGTTCCGCCTGGCTCGCGTCCGGATTCGAGTCGAGCAGGTCGCCGAGCGTCACCTCGAGCTTCTCGATCGTGGCGCCGTCCCGGAGCGAGAGCAGGTGGCGGCCGGGCGCGATCTCGATCAGCGTGATCCACGGGACGGCGGCGAGGAGCCGGCTGCGCGCGACGACGAGCAGCGACTCGTCCTTCGCCACGGCCAGCTCGCCGACGGGCTCCGACGCCGGGGCGCACGGGCCGCCGGCGAGCACCGCCTCGACGGCCTTCACGATCGCCTTGGCGCGGTCGTCGCCGATCTCCGCGAGCCGGTCGAGAATCCGGTCCGGAAGCGTGATCGTGACGGGCCGGCTCGGCTCGTCGAACTTGGCGGGGCGCCCGCCCTTTGCGTTGTCGTATGGCTTCATGGTGGTGCGCGGGCGCCGGGGCCCGCGGTCGGCCCGAATGCGGGAACACGCCCCAAACGGAGGGAGCGGGTCGGATTCTATGTGAAAACAGATGCAGATGCAAGTTTTTTCTGTAAAAACAGGATCCGGGAAAGGCGGCGGGCCGGACGGTGCGTTGCGCCGTCCGGCCCGCGCGGAGGAACGCCTCGCCCTATTTCGCCCAGAGCGTGAGCAGCTGCCAGGGCTTGAGGTCGAGCGTCGCGACGCCCTTCTGCACGGCGTAGCGCTTGCCGTCGATGTCCGTGAGCGCCTTGACGTCCGCGGGCACCTTGATCTTCACGCCCTTCTTGCCGGTGTAGCCCGTGTGCACGACCGCGAAGTAGCGGCCCGCGCCCTTCGCCGAGCAGTCGATCAGGCGGACGGTGACGTCGGGCTTGTCCGCCGCGCCGTCGAGCCTCTTCGAGGGCAGCGCCGGCAGCGCGAGGAAGTTGCGGTTGAACTCCACGACAGGGCCGGGGAAGCCGCGCGTGTAGTTCGAGCCCATCAGGTAGCCGATGTTGGCGGGGTCGCCGTTCGCCATCGCGTTCACCTCGGCGATCATGCAGGCGCGGCCCGCGTGCTCCCAGTCCGCCATGCAGTAGCCGGTGCTGCCGGGTTTGTCGTCCTGGATGAGCGTGCCTTCGTTGAGGTCGTAGTGCCGGATGATCGTCGAGGTGCCGTTGGCGTTGTCGAACTCCTTGAGGCAGGCCGGGTCGGTCACGGTGAAGAGCGCGTGGAACGGCATCGCGATCCAGACGTTCTTGAGCTTCTGGTAGTGCTCGGGGTCGCAGAAGGGCGAAGCGTGCTGCCATTCCCAGCAGCCCCACGTGCCGGAGGGCGTCCGGAGCGCCTGGAGGTAGCGGTGCTGGCCGACGACGCTCGGGTCGTTCACGTCGACGATGTTCTTGCCGGGCAGCTTCGCCTGGCAGAAGGGCAGGTCGTCCGTCGTCATGCTCCCGCCGTCCTTGAGCGGGTAGCCGGTCTCGGAGTCGTCGTTCTCGAGGATCGCGATCGCGTTCTTCACGCCGCCGTCCTCGAGATACTTGCGGATGTCGTCCATGAACTTCGCGCGCCGCTTGCCGAACCAGGCGATGTACTTGTCGTAGAGCGCCTTGTTGTTCTTGAGGTCGGCGCGGGAGACGGCCTGGCCGCCGTTCTCCTCCTTGGCGAAGCGGGCGCGCGTGGCGTCGCCGAAGCCGATCGCCCACTGGCCGGGGCGCGGGCGCATGAGGACGCCGAGGAAGCCGCCCTTCTCGACCTGCTCCTTGAAGCGGAAGACGGTGCAGTCGAGGATGTACTCCAGCTCGGCGAGCGTGTCCGGGTCGGTGATGTCGACGCGGAGCTTGCCCTCGGACCACCAGATGTGCGTGTAGTTGATGCCGCGGTCCTTGGGCTTGTTGTCGATGTCGAGCGGCTCGCAGCGCTTCTGCGGGCCGAGCGGGGGCGTGGAGCAGCTCATGTCGCCGGCGGCGCCGCCGTACTCGTAGTAGGGCAGGACGTCGAAGCCGTACTGGTCGACGGCCATCGGGACGATGCGGCCCCAGATGTCCCAGTCGTGGCCGTTGCCGCCCCACATCCAGTTGGCGTGCTTGGCGCCGGGCAGGTTGTTGCGCTTCTTCCAGTTCACGTCCCAGCCCTGGTTGTGGCCGAACTCCAGCAGGTCCTTGCAGTAGGTGTTCTGGCCGAAGATCTTCATCGCGCGGAACTTCTGCTCGATCCAGTCGAGGCCCTGGTTCGAGTCGCAGAGGCCGCCTTCGCCGGTGACGCCGTCGGCCATCTCCTCGCGCCAGAAGATGTGGCGGCGCGGGAGTCCCTTGGGCGGGAACGGGATCTTGGCCCAGGCGGCCTTCTCGTCGACGATCTTGCAGAGCAGGATGCGCGAGACGGCGATGCCGGCCGAGAGCGGATGCCATTCCTTCTTGTACTGCGAGATCGCGACCTCGAAGCCCTCCGTGGCGATGTCCATCTTGCCCTTGTCGTTGCGGGTGGCGGCCCGGAGTCCGAGGAACGTGAGCGAGGACCACGTCGCGAACTTGCCGCTCTGCGGGATCTTGAGCGACTCGGGCTTGTGGTGGACGATCGGCCCCTCGAAGGCGTCGCCGTTGGACTGGCCCGTGTAGAACGAACGGCGGGAGTTGTTGCCGTAGTTGCGGACGTGGAACGCGCGCGGAAGGTCGTCCGGGTACTCGATCACGACGACGTAGGCCTCGTTGGGCTTGAGCCCCTTGCCTTCGCCGAGGCGCCAGTCGAGGTAGGAGCAGGTGTCGCCCTGGACGTCGAGCACGCGGCAGGGCTTGCCGAGGATCGTCTCGACGCGGCTCGCGCCGGCGGGATAGTCCGCGAAGCGGTGGTCGGTCTGCGTGCAGTCGACGGTGTCGACGATCTCGCATACCCCGTAGACGGGCAGCTTGATCGTCGCGGGCTTGTCCGCCTCGGCCGTCGCGGGGGCGGCGGCGCAGAGGGCGGCTGCGAGGAGCGGGAGGATCGTGGTTCTCTTCATGGCGTGTGGCGGGGTCTGTGGAATCGTTTACTTGGCGCGGACGGCGACGAGCTGCCAGGGCTGGAAGTCGAGGACGGCGACGCCGCCCTTGAGCGGGAGCGGCTTGTTGCCCGCCGCCGGGAGCACGGCGGCGGTGGCGCCGGGGAGCTTCACCTTGACGCCCTTCTTCGGCGTCGCGCCCGTGTGCACGAGCGCGTAGTACCTGCCGAACTTGCCGGCGTCGATGGCGCGCACGACGACCTCCTTGTCGGAGGACGCGTTGGGGACGATCTTCGACGGCAGCGCCGGCAGCGCGAGGAAGTTGAGGTTGAACTCGCGCACCGGCCCGGGGAAGCCGCGGGTGAAGTTCGAGCCCATCTGGTAGCCGAGGTTCACGGGGTCGCCGTTGGCCATCGCGTTCACCTCGGAGAGCATGCAGGCGCGGCCGGCGCGCTCCCAGTCCGCCATCGCGTAGCCGGTGCCCTCGAGCGTGCCCTCGTTGAGGTCGTAGTGACGGATGGCCGTCTCGGTGCCGTTCGCGTTGCGGTAGGCGGCGAAGCAGGCGGGGTCGACGACGGTGAAGAGCGCGTGGAACGGAAGCGCGAGCCAGACGTTCTTCAGGTTCTGGTAGTGCTCGGGGTCGCCGCCGGGATTGGCGTGCTGCCACTCGAACTGGCCCCAGGTGGAGGCCGGGGTCTTGAGCTGCTTGAGGAAGAGGTGGTCGCGGACGATCCGCGGGTCGGCAAGGTCCGTGAACTCCTTGCCGGGGAGGCGGGCCTTCCAGCCCTCGACGTCGTCCGTCACCATCCCGCGGGTGTCGGCGAGGCCCTGGCCGGGCTCGGTGGCGTCGTTGTCGAAGACGACGATCGCGTCCTTGACGCCGTTGTCCTCGAGATACTTGCGGACCTTGTCGCAGAACTCGGCGCGCTTCTTGCCCCACCAGGCGATGTACTTGTCGTAGAGCGCGCGGTTGTTCTGCAGGTCGGCGCGCGTGGGCGTCGCGCCGCCGTTCTCCTCCTGCCCGAAGCGGGCGCGCGTGGCGTCCGCGAAGCTCACGGCCCACTGGCCGGGGCGCGGGCGGAACCAGGCGCCGGCGAAGCCGCCCTTGGCGACCTGGTCCTTGTAGCGCAGGATCGTCCCCTCGAGCACGTAGCAGAGGTCCTCGAACGTGTCCGGGTCGGTGATGTCCACGCGGGCCTTGCCCTCCGACCAGGAGATGTGCGTGTAGTTGGGCTGGCCGTTGAGCGTCTGGGCGCGCTTCTCCGGGCCGAGCGAGCCGGGGACGGCGCCGATGCCGCCGGCGTATTCGTAGTAGGGCAGGATCTCGAGGCCGTACTGGTCCACGACGAGCGGGACGAGGCGCGCCCAGAGGTCGGAGAGCGAGCCGTTGGTGCCCCACATCCAGCGCCAGGACTTGGCGCCGGGCTGGCCGGCCTTCCAGTTGGGGTCCCAGTGCTGGTTGTGGCCGAACTCGAGCATGTCCTTGGCGAACGTGTTCTGGCCGAAGATCTTCATCGCGCGGCACTTCTGCTCCCACCACGCCGTGCCGGCGCCGGCGGCGCCGCCGGGGCAGAGGCCGTCGTCCGCCGCGGCGCCGTCGCTCATCTCCTCGCGCCAGAAGATGCGGCGGCGCGGAAGCGGGTCCGGCGGGTAGGCGATGTTCGCCCACGCGGCCTTCTCGTCGAGGATCCGGCAGAGCAGGATCCGGGAGACGGCGATGCCGGCCGAGGCGGGGTTCCAGGGCCGCTTGTACTGGGAGATCGCGACGTCGAAGCCCTCGCGCGCGATGTCCATCTGGCCCTTGCCGTCGCGGACGGAGGCGCGGGTGCCGAGAAACGTGAGCGCGCACCAGCGCTGCATCTTCCCGGTCTGCGGGATCCGGAGCGACTCGGGGTTGTGGCTGACGATGGGCCCCTCGAAGGCGTCTCCGGTCGCGGCGCCGGTGTAGAACGAGCGGCGCGAGTCGTTGCCGTAGTTGCGGACGTGGAAGGAGCGCGGCTGGTCGTCCGGATACTCGATCACGACGACGTAGGCGCCGTTCGGCTCCAGATTCTTGCCCTCGCCGAGGCGCCAGTCGAGGAAGGAGGAGCCGCCCGGCTGCACGTCGAGGACGCGGCAGGGCCTGCCGCAGAGCGTCTCGACGCGGCTCGCGCCGGCGGGCTGGTCCAGGAAGCGGTGGTCGGTCTGCGAGCAGTCGACCGTGTCGACCACCTCGCATTCTCCGTAGACGGGGAGCTTCAGGGTTTCCGCCTCGGCGGCGACGGCCGCGGCGCACAGCGCGGCGGCGAGAAGGGGTGTTTTCATGGACGTTGTGCGGATGGGTTTCCGGCGCCGGCGCGGGACGCGCGCGGACGGGCCGGATTGTATCACGCCTCCCCCGCGCGCGCAACCGAGGCTTCGCCGTCCGGTCCGCATCACGGCACCGGTCCGCTCCGCACGGCGATGCCGAAATCCAATTCCACCGTGCGTGATTTTTGGTGTTTTCCCGCTCTGGAAGCGCATTTGCTGCTGAAAATCACGCACGGTGGAATTGCCGCAAGACCCGTCGACGGAGATTCTCCGACCGTGTTGCGAATTCATGGACGGTGGCGTCCGGTGCAGGAGTCGGGAGAATGCCAAAGGGCGCGTGGCGGGGTGGGGACCCCGCCACGCGCCCGGAACGCGGTTCGCCGCGCCGCCGCCGCTAGAAGCGGTAGCTCGCGGAGAGCGCGAAGGCGTGCGAGAAGCCGCCGGTGTACTTGCCCTCGAGGATGCCCTCCTGCGGGCGGCCGCCGAAGGAGCAGTCGTTGATCTTCTCGAAGAAGTACATGCCGTCGATCGCCCAGGGGCCGTCCTCCCACGAGAGGCCGAGCGCGTAGATCTCGCGCGTGTCCGCCGGGACGAGGTAGTCCGCGTGCTTGCGGTTGATCGGGGAGTCGTCCCACGTGTAGGACGCGAGCGCGGTCCAGTTCTCGTCGAGCTTGTACGAGCCGCCGACGGAGAAGCGCCAGACGTCGTTCCAGTCCTTGACGGAGCGGAGCTCGCCGTGGCCGGGGAGGAAGGCCTTCTCCTGCTCGATCACGAGCTCGTCCCAGGAGCTCCAGCCGGTGCGCGTGACGTTGAAGCCGAGCGAGAGGCGGTCGGTGAAGTCGTAGACGACGGCGCCCATCCAGTAGTCGGGCTCGTCGATGCCGCCCTTGATCTTGGTGTCGCCGAAGAACGCGGGATACGCGGCCTTCACGGGCGCGGGAACGTCGTAGCGCGCGTGGCCTTTGGCGCGGACCTCGACCTTGCTGTGGTAGGCCAGGCCCAGGTGCAGGCGCTCGATCGGATCGATCTTCACGCCGAGGTCCCAGCCGACGGCGAGGTCGTCGCGGCCGTGGATGTTCTGGTGGACGTCCAGCGGCGAGTCGGGATACGGGGCGTTGTAGGGGCGCATGCCCGCGACGCCGGCCGCGTCGATGTCCTGCTCGAGGACGATGCCGAAGTACTGCAGCGTGACGCCGGCGCCGATCGTGAGCCAGTCGGTGGCGCGCCAGGCGAGCGTCGGGGCGACGTCGAAGGTGACGATGTCGACCTCGGTGGAGTTGTAGCGCCCGAACCAGCCGTCGGGGAACTGGTCGCCGAGGCCCATGCGCGAGAAGAGCCCGACGCCGACCCAGAGGTCGTCCGCGACCTGGCTCGTGAGGTAGAGGTGCGGGATGGCGAACCACTCCTTCTTGCCGGCGGCGCGGTGCTTCGTCCCGGTGTAGGGGTCGGTCCCCTCGATCTTGAGGTGGGGGCGCGTGAAGAAGGAGCCGGTCTGCACGACGGTGCCGGTGACGGAGGACATCGTGGCGGGGTTGTAGTAGAGGTCGCCCGCGCGGCCGCCCTTGGCGATGGAGCCGGCGGCGTCGGCGCAGCCGGTGGTGTCGCCCTGGAAGAGCGAGAAGCCGGCGCCGAAGGAGGAAGCGGCGGCGGTCGTGAGCGCGAGTGCGAGAAGGTTGGACTTCTTCATGTGGTTTGTTTGCCCCTGTTTTGGGTGGTTTTCGTGTTGTTTTTGTCGGATGTTTGCGCGACGGGGCGGGATGATGCCAGAATTGTTTCAAAAAATCAAGTAAAATTTTTGAAACAAAACTCGCCGTTTTGGATGCTGGACACCGCCGCGGGGCGCGGATATAATCCGCCGCCATCCGAGAACAACCGGGCCCGCGCGCCCGCCCAGGAGCCACTCCATGCAGAAGAAGAACACCCCCGCGTATTCCTGCAACCCGCTCGTCGACGCCATCGGCAAGCCCCCCGCCGCGTTCACCAAGGCCGACATCGAGAAGTACGTCGTCTCGAACGGCATCCGCCACGTCAATTTCATGTATCCCGGCGGCGACGGGCGCCTCAAGACGCTCAACTTCGTCGTGAACGACGCCGCCTATCTCGATGAGATCCTCACCTGCGGCGAGCGCGTCGACGGCTCCAGCCTCTTCTCCTACGTCGAGGCGAGCAGCTCCGACCTCTACGTCGTGCCGCGCTTCCAGACGGCCTTCCTCGACCCGTTCGCGGAGCTGCCGACGCTGTGCCTCCTGTGCTCGTTCTTCGACAAGGACGGCAACCCGCTCGCCAGCTCCCCGGAGTACACGCTGCGCAAGGCGTGCGCCGTCTTCCGCGAGGAGACGGGCCTCACGTTCGAGGCGATGGGCGAGCTGGAGTACTACGTCATCGCCGAGGACACGGGCGCGTTCCCGGCGGCCGACCAGCGCGGCTACCACGAGTCCGGCCCGTTCGCGAAGTTCAACGAGTTCCGCCAGAAGTGCATGCTCTACGCGGCGCGCCTCGGCTGCCGCATCAAGTACGGCCACAGCGAGGTCGGCAACTTCACCCAGGACGGAAAGCTCTACGAGCAGAACGAGATCGAGTTCCTCCCGTGCCCCGCGGAGAGCGCGGCCGACCAGCTCACGCTCGCCAAGTGGGTCATCCGCAACCTCGGCGCGCGCAGCGGTCTCGACGTCACGTTCGCCCCGAAGATCACCGTCGGCAAGGCCGGCAGCGGCCTCCACATCCACATGCGCCTCACGAAGGGCGGCCGCAACCAGATGCTCGAGAAGGGCGCCATCTCGAAGACCGCGCGCCGCGCGATCGCGGGCCTGATGGAGCTCGCGCCATCGATCACCGCGTTCGGCAACGTGAACCCGACGTCCTACCTCCGGCTCGTCCCGCACCAGGAGGCGCCGACGAACGTCTGCTGGGGCGACCGCAACCGCTCGGTGCTCGTTCGCGTCCCGCTGGGCTGGGCCGGCCGCACGGACATGTGCGCGCAGGCCAACCCGCTCGAGAGGGTCGCGGCGCAGGGCACGCAGGAGAAGCAGACGGTCGAGATCCGCTCGCCCGACGCCTCCGCGAACGTCTACCTCCTCCTCGCCGGCCTCGCCGTCGCGCTGCGCCACGGCCTGGAGAAGAAGGCGGAGGACGCCCTCGCGCTCGCCGCGAAGACCTACGTGAACGTCAACATCCACAAGGCCGAGAACGCGAAGCTGCTCAAGTCGCTCGCGACGCTGCCCGACAGCTGCTGGGCCTCCGCGGACCGCCTGATCGCCCAGCGCAAGGTCTACGAGGCGAAGGGCGTCTTCTCGCCGGCGACGATCGACGGCATCGCCAGGATGCTCAAGGGCTTCGACGACCGGACGCTCCGCGCCCGCGTCACCAAGAGCCAGTCCGCGATGGCCGATCTCGTGAAGACCTACTTCCACTGCGGCTAGCGCCGCGCTAGGCGCCCGGGGCGAGCAGCTCCCAGGCCGTCGCCAGGGCGTTGTAGGCGCCGTGGACCGCCATCGCCGCGACGATCCAGGGCGTCGCGAGCGAGGGTTCGGCCGCGCCGCGCGCCGCCGCGGCGCGGCGCCAGGCGCGGGCGAGGCCGAAGCCGGAGAGCGACGCGCAGACGACATGCAGCGACGTGCACGCGAAGAGCCGCCACAGCACGATCTCCGGCGTCGGGTCCTGGATGTAGACGAAGAAGTAGACCAGGTTCTCGATGGTCGCGAAGACGAGCCCCGAGAGCGCGCAGAGGCCCGCGAGCGACGCGCCCGAGGAGAACATCCACGGCCGCTTCTCCAGCATCATCAGCGGCGCCGCGATCTTCGCCAGCTCCTCGGCGACGGGCCCCGCGACCGCGATCGCGAGGGCCGTCGCGGAGACGCTCTCCCCCACGATCGCGCACAGCAGCGCGAACGGCCCCGCCTCCAGCGCGAGTGCGAGGAAGACCCCCGCCCGGCGCGTCGGGCGGGCCCCGTCCCACTGCGCCGCGAGCCACGCCGCGTGCCGCGCGCGC
>CACWKU010000059.1 GCA_902761575.1 uncultured bacterium | reverse complement strand
GCCCGGCGCGCCCGGCGCCGGGCCGGCGCCGCAGGCCGTCCCGACGCGGGCCCGCAAGCCCGGCCGCAACGACCCCTGCCCCTGCGGCAGCGGCAAGAAGTACAAGAACTGCTGCGGAAAGTCGTAGTCCGTCCGCCATGAGCGATACGTCAGCCAAGCCCGTCGTCCTCGTGGTGGACGACGAGAAGAACACGCGCGAGGGGCTCGGGCGCGCCCTCCGGCGGGACTACGACGTCGTGCTCGCGGAGTCCGCGGCGGCGGCGCTCAAGGCGCTCGACGAGCGCCCGGCCGACGTGATGCTCTCCGACGTCCGAATGCCGGGCGAGGACGGCCTCGCGCTGCTGCGTCAGGTCCGCGAGAAGCACCCCGCCACGGTCTGCATCCTCCTCACCGCCTACGGGACGGTCGAGACCGCGGTCGAGGCGATGAAGCTCGGCGCGCAGAACTTCCTCACGAAGCCCGTCAACCTCGACCAGCTCGACCTCGTCCTCGAGCGCGCCCTCCGCGCCCGCGACCTGGAGCGCGAGAACCGCGACCTCAAGCGCCGCCTCGACGCCCGCTACGGCCTCGAGAACATCGTCGGCTCCTCGCCCGCGATGGAGCGGCTCTTCGACGTCATCCGCCAGGCCGCGCCCACGCAGGCGACGGTCCTCATCGAGGGCGCGAGCGGCACCGGCAAGGAGCTCGTCGCCCAGGCGATCCACCACCTCTCGCCGCGCGCCGCGGGGCCGTTCGTCGCCGTCCACTGCGCCGCGCTCTCGCGGGAGCTGCTCGAGAGCGAGCTCTTCGGCCACGAGAAGGGAGCCTTCACGGGCGCGATCGCCCAGCGCAAGGGCCGCTTCGAGCTCGCGAGCGGCGGCACGCTCTTCCTCGACGAGATCGGCGAGATCGACGCCTCCGTGCAGGTCAAGCTCCTGCGCGTGCTCGAGACGCGCCAGTTCGAGCGCGTCGGCGGCACCGAGACGCTCACGGCGGACATCCGCGTCGTCGCCGCCACCAACCGCGACCTCGCCGCCGAGGTGCGCGCCGGACGCTTCCGCGAGGATCTCTTCTACCGCCTCAACGTCGTCGACATCCGCATGCCGACGCTCGCCGAGCGCACGGGCGACATCCCGATGCTCTGCGACCGGTTCGTGAAGGAGTTCGCGCCGCAGAACGGCCGCAGCGTCACCGGCATCGAGCCGGCGGCGATGGCCGTGCTGCAGGCCTACCCGTGGCCGGGGAACGTCCGCGAGCTGCGCAACACCGTCGAGAAGATGGTCGTCCTCTCGCGCGGAGAGCTCCTCACGGTGCAGGACGTCCCCGCGAACATCCGCGACGGCGCCGAGACCGCGGCGCGCGTCTCGCCCGAGCCGATCCCGACCGAATCGCTCGCGCAGGCGGAGAAGCGCAAGATACTCGCGGCGCTCGAGGCGGCGGGCGGCAACCGCTCCCGCGCGGCCGACGCCCTCGGCATCAGCCGCCGCACCCTCCACCGCAAGCTCGCCGCCTGGGGCGTGCCGGGACGTCACGCGCCATGAAGCTCCTCGTCAAGAAGCTCCGCCCCGAGGCCGTGATGCCGCGCTTCGCCCACCCGGACGACTCCGGGATGGACGTCTGCGCGTGCGAGGAGCGCGTGCTCGCCCCCGGCGAGCGCGCGAAGATCCCGCTCGGCCTCGCCTTCCAGCCGCCCCCCGGCACGGAGATCCAGCTGCGCCCGCGTAGCGGCCTCGCGATCCGGCACGGCATCTCGATGGTCAACACCCCCGCGACGATCGACGAGGGCTACCGCGGCGAAGTCTGCGCGATCCTCATCAACCACGGCAGCGAGCCCTTCCGCGTCGAGGTCGGCATGCGCGTCGCGCAGATCGTCGTCTGCCCGATCCTGCGTCCAGAGGTCGTCGAATGCGACGAGCTCTCGGACACTGCTCGCGGCGCCGGCGGATTCGGCTCCACGGGGACGCGCGACCTGCCGCCCGGCCCTGCGGAAGCTCAACCGTGAAAACGTGAAACCCATGAAAAAGGTTTTCCCTTTCGGCCCGCGTCTCCGCCCGGGCGTCCGCCGTTCCGGCGGACATCCCGAAACGTTTTCACGTCTTTCACGCTTTTCATTCTTTTCACGGTAAAAGGGATTCCGGCGCATGAGCGAAAGACTCTTGTTCGCACTCCTGTCGTTCTCCGCGCTCGTGCCGGCGATCATGCTGCACGAGATCGCGCACGGCTACGCGGCGCTGCTATGCGGCGACCGCACGGCGAAGGAGGCGGGGCGGCTCTCGCTCAATCCGCTGCGGCACGTCGACCCGTTCATGAGCGTGATTCTCCCGGCGATCCTCGCGCTCTCCGGCTCGCGCATCCTCTTCGGCGGCGCGAAGCCCGTCCCGATCGACCTGAGGCGCTGCCGCGACCCGATGAAGGCCTACTGGATCACCGCCATCGCCGGCCCGCTCTGCAACCTTGCGCAGGCCGTGCTCGGGGCGCTGCTCTTCGCGGGCACGGGCTGGCTTCTCGCCCGCGCCGCCGCCGCTCCGGACTCCTGGGGCTGGGTCGCGGAAGTCCGGACGCAATGGAACGGGTTCCGGTATCTCGCCATGCGTCCGTGGATCTCCCTTCTCCGCGTCTGGCTCTACCTCTACGTCTCCACCAACGCCGTGCTGATGGTCTTCAATCTCGTCCCGGTGCCGCCGCTCGACGGCTCCCGCGTCGTCACCGTCCTGCTGCCGCCGTCCCTGCGCTGGCGCTACGCCTCGATCGAGCGCTACGGCCTGCTGCTGATCTTCGGCCTGCTCTACATCCCGGCGTTCAACGAGACGATCCGGCGGCTCGTCGACGGCGTCCTGAAGACGCTCGGGGTGGATCTCGGAATCGACTGACGGGACCGCGCGCGATGGACTCGCCCGGAACGCTCGAGGAGATGCTCGCGAAGGGGCGCAGGCCCTACGGGCTCGCGCGCTGCCGCGTGTTCGAGCGCGAGGGCGACTTCATGGAGACCTCGCCCTTCGGCTGGCGCGTTCACCCCGCCACGGGCGAGCGGAAGTTCCACGGCGGCGTGGACGGTGCCGTCTGGACCGGCTCCGCGCTCGGCGAGAGCTGGATTGTCGCGCCGCTCGCGGGCACGGTTTCCGAGGCGCGCGACGGCGTCCCGGGCTTCGACCGCGACCGCCCCGAGGGCAACTTCGTGGAGCTCGACCACGGCGGCGGACTCCGCACGCGCTACTACCATCTCGAATGCGGGACGGTCCGCGTCCGCGCGGGCGACCGCGTCGCCCCCGGCGACCGTCTCGGCTACATGGGAAAGACCGGCCTCGCGACCGGAGAGCACCTGCACTTCGAGCTCCTCCGAGACGGCGTGCGCGTCGATCCCGCGCCCTTCCTGCGGGGCGAGGTCGCTATGCGATGAAGCCGCCGCCGAGGACGGCGTCGCCGTCGTAGAGCACGGCGCTCTGGCCCGGCGCGACGCCGGCGATGCCGGCGGGAAACTCCGCGCGGAAGGCGCCGCCGGGCAGGACCGTCGCGCGGACGCCCGGGACGGGCTCGCCGGTCGAGCGGATCTTGATCGAGCAGTCGAGGGTCGCGTCCGGCTCGGGCGGCGGGATCGAGACCCAGTTCACGGACTCCGCCACGAGCTCGCGCCGCACCGTCGCGGGCTTCGGCCCGACGACGACGCGGTTATGGCAGGCGTCGATCGCGACGACGTAGAGCGGCTCGCCGGTTCCCGAGACCCCGACGCCCTTGCGCTGCCCGACCGTGACCTTCCAGTGCCCGGTGTGCCGGCCGAGGACGCGCCCCGCCTCGTCGACGATGTCGCCGGGGCGGTCCTCCGCGCCGACGAGCTCGGCCGTATCGCCGCTGTAGAAGTCCTGCGAGTCGGGCTTCGCGGCGACCTCCGCGAGCCCGTGCTCGCGCGCGTAGGCGCGCACCTCCGACTTGCGCATGCCGCCGAGCGGAAAGACGACCCCCGAGAGCTGCTCCTGCGAGAGCCGGTGGAGGAAGTAGCTCTGGTCGCGCGCCGCCTCGACCGCGCGCAGGAGGCGGACGCGGCCGCCGGGGCCGGCGCGGTCCGTGCGGGCGTAGTGGCCCGTCGCGAAGGCGTCGAAGGAGAGCCCCGCGGCGCGGGCGGCGTCCGGGATCGTGAACTTGAGGAGCGGGTTGCAGAGCACGCAGGGGTTGGGCGTGCGGCCCTCGAGGAACGCGCGGCGCCACGGGGCGATCACGGCGCTCTCGTAGAGCGCGGCGCGGTCGAGCCGGACGTAGGGGATGCCGAATCGCGCGCAGAACGCCTCGGCCGCGGCGGCGTCCTCCTTTTCGCCGGGGCCGAAGCAGGCGTCGCGCGGCCCGCCCCGGTAGCGGCCGTCCCAGAGCATCATCGTGGCGCCGAGCACCTCGTGGCCCTCCTCTCTGAGGAGGAGCGCCGCCACGGTGCTGTCCACGCCACCGCTCATGCCGACCAGGATCTTCACGGCGCCGGAGTCTACCATGCGGCCGCGACGAGCCGCAAGCGGATTGCGCCTCGTGGCGGGGTCTGCTAGAATCGCCGGCCATGCGACGGGTGTTCGGCGCGATCCGGCCGGTGGCCGTCTCCACCGCGATCGAGGGGCTGCAGCAGCCCGTCGTGCTGCTGCTGTCGCTCGCGTGCTTCGTTCTCGTCGCGCTCCAGCCCGTCGTCCAGCTCCACACCTTCGGCGATTCCGCCCGCCTCGCGCGCGACTGCGGGATGGGGTTCCTGCTCGTCTTCGGCGTGCTTGTCGCCGCGTTCACCGCGGGATCGACCCTCGCCGCCGAGATCCGCGACGGCACCGCCGCAACCGCCCTCGCCAAGCCCGTCTCGCGACCGGCCTTCCTCGTCGGCAAGTTCCTCGGCTCCTGCGCCGTCGCGGCCGTCTTCGCCTGGTGCCAGACGTGGGCGGTCCTGTTCGCCCAGCGCACGGCCGAGGCCTGGGTCGAGACCGCGAAGACCGCGGGCGATCGCCGCGACGCGCTCTGCGCCCTGCTCTCGCTCGTCGTCCCCGCGCTCGCGCTCGGCCTCGCCGCGCTCGTGAACGCGCGCACGCGCCGCCGCTTCGGCCTCTGGTTCTTCGCCTTTCTCGCGGCCCTTCCGCCGCTTGCCGCCGCGCTGCTCGGCCTTTTCGCGCGCGACGGCTCGTGGCTCGGCCTCGCCGGCTGGAGCCTCGGCCTCGACCTGCGCGTCGTTCCGCTCGCCTTCCAGCTGCTCCTGCTCGTGGCCGTCTTCTGCGCCATCGCGACCGCGCTCACGACACGCCTCGCGACGGGGCCCGCCGTCGCGCTCTCGTTCCTCGTGCTGATGCTCGGCTTCCTCGCCGACGGCGCCGCCGCAGGCGGCCCCGCCGGGAAGCTGCTCTACGCGCTCGTCCCCGACGCGCAGCACTTCTGGACGGCGGACGCCCTCGCCCGCGGCGGCACGATCCCCGCCGCCCATACCCTCCGCGCCGCGCTCTACGCCGCGACCTACTGCGCCGCCGTCCTCGCGCTCGGCTGCGTCTCGTTCCGGAAGAAGGACCTGTGAGACTCCACCCATGACCGAAGAAACGACAGGCGGCCGCGCGACGCTCGAGGCCGAGGGGCTGCGGAAGGTGTTCCGCGACTTCTGGAAGCGGCCGCGCACGGTCGCCGTGGACGGCGTCTCGCTCCGCGCCGGCCCGGGCGAGGTGATCGGCCTGCTGGGCCCCAACGGCTCCGGCAAGTCGACGACGATCAAGATGATCCTCGGCCTGCTCCAGCCCTCCGCCGGGCGCGTCCGCCTCTTCGGGCTCGACCCCTCCAGCCCCGCCGCCCGCGCCCGCCTCGGCTACCTGCCCGAGCTCTCCAACCTCCACAAGTTCCTCACGCCGCGCGAGACGCTCGCCTACTACGCGGGCCTCTTCGGGATGCCCGCCGCGCTGCGGCGCGACCGCACCGCCGCGCTCCTGCGCCGCGTCGGTCTCGACGGCCGCGCGGCCGACCGCCCCGTGGGCGAGTTCTCCAAGGGCATGGCGCGCCGCGTCGGACTCGCGCAGGCGCTCCTCAACGACCCGGAGCTCGTCATCCTCGACGAGCCCACGAGCGGCCTCGACCCCGTCGGCCGCCGCGAGGTGAAGGACCTCGTGCGCGAGCTCGGCGCCGAGGGCCGCACCGTGCTCCTCTCCTCGCACCTCCTCGCGGAGGCGGAGGACGTCTGCACGCGCGTCGCGATCCTCGTCGACGGCCGCGTGCGCGCCGAGGGCCGCCTCGCCGACCTGCTGGAGCGGCGCGACCGCGTCCGCTTCACCGCCGCGGGCCTGCCCGACGGCCGCGCGGAGGCCTTCCGCCGCGAGCTCGAGGCCGCGGGCGCGACCTCGGTCGAGGTCGACCGTCCCGCGCTCACGCTCGAGAACTACTTCCTCGAGATCCTCCGCCGCACCCGCGCGGAGGAGGCGGCGGAGGAGGCGAAGTGATCCGCCGCGTCGCCGCGCACTTCGTTCTCGGCCTGCGCGCGCCCTGGCGCTCGAGGCTCGTCGCCGCGCTGCTCGTCCTGCTCGCCGCGACGGTCCTCGTCCTGCCGGCGCACCTGCATTCCGACGGCACCCCGGCGGGCGAGCTGCGGATGCTCCTCACCTGGACGCTGGGGCCCGCGATGGCGATCCTCGCGGCCGCGTCGCTCTGGGCCGGCTGCGCCGCCATCTCGCCCGAGGTCTGGGACAGGCGCTACGCCTCCGCCGCGGTGACGCCCGCCCGCCCGTTCGAGGCGTGGCTCGGGCGCTGGCTCGGGCTCGTCGTGATCGACGCCGCGCTGCTCGCCGCCGTCCTGCTCGGAGTCGGCGTGCAGGTCATGCGTCGCGTTCCCGCCGCCGCGACCGCGGTCCGCGCGCGCCTCGTCGCGGATCCCGCCTCGTTCGAGGAGGAGACGCGCCGAATCTACCGCTCCGTATTCCCCGACGGCGCCCCGGACGGGCGCGAGGAGGCCGTCCTTGCCTCGATCCGCCGCGACCTCGCGGGCGAGGCCTACCTCCCCGTCGCGCCCGGGCAGGCGCGCGGCTGGCGGTTCCTCCTCCCGGACCCCGCGCCGGAGGAGGCGGAGCTGCGCTTCCAGTTCATGTCGTCCTACGGCTCGCTGCAGGGGGCGAAGGGATCCCTCTCCGTCACCGCGGACGGCCGCGCCGTCGCGGAGATCCCCGTATCGAACGACGATCCGGGCTTCGTCTCCGCCGCGCTCCCCGCCGCCGCGATGCGCGGCGCGCGGAGCCTCGCCGTCGAGTTCCTCAACGGCGAGACCGCCGACGGCGGCGCGTCGGTGCTGCTCCGCCAGTCCGACTCGCTGCGCGTCCTCGTGCCGGCGGGCGGCCTCGCCGGGAACCTCCTCCGCGCCTTCGTCGCGCTCCTCGCGCCGCTCGCGCTGCTTGCCGCGCTCGGAGCCGCGCTGGGCTGCGCCTTCTCGTTCCCCGTGGCGGCGTTCCTCGCGACGGCGGTCGTGACGATGGTCCTCGCGAGCGGTGGAACCGCCCTCCGCGAATCGTTCGAGGAAGATGCTCACCACCATGGCGAAACGCCCGCCGAGACGCGACTCGACCGCGCGGTCAGGCGCTTCTCGCTCGGCGCGTCCGCGGTCCTGCGCGACGCCACCGCGCCGATCGACCGCACCGAGGCGCTCGACCGCCTCGGCGACGGCATCGCCGTCGACGCCCGCGCGGCGTTCCTCGCGCTGCTGCTCGACGGCCTCGCTCTCCCGCTCGTCCTCGGCCTCCTCGGTGGCCTCGCGCTCCGCGCCCGCTGCCGCGAGATGCCCTAGTCCGGGAGCTAGTTCAGCGTCCAGGAGATCGTGCGAAGGCCGGTCGTGATCAGGATCGCGTCCTCGAGCTTCATCGTCTTGCGCTCGTGGCCGGCGCCCCAGGAGTCGGTGTAGAGGATCGTCCGTTCCTTTGCGTTGTAGCCGACGATGAGCCGCATGTGCCCTCCGAAGGCCTGCGGCAGCGGCGGGTTCTCGGGCACGAGGCCGAGCATCACCGACCACACGACCGGCACGCCCGCGTCGATGCTCTTGCGGATGTTGTCGAAGAAGAGGTTGTTGCGCGTCTGGTTCTTCGTCCGCGCCTCGCGCAGGACGTCCGGCTGGAACTGCCGCCAGACCGCCCCCGCGTCGATGACGCGAGTGCCGGGCATCGGCTTGAGGGACACCTCCGGCTGCTTGAGGCGCTTGGCCGCCTTGTTGTAGTCCTCGACGAGCTTGAAGAAGTCGTTGACGGATCCCGGAACCTCGCGGTAGACGAGCTTGTAGCGGTCGTGCAGCACGCCCGCGATGGCGTCGAGCATCCGCTCGTTGGTGCCGCGGTCGGCGTCGGACTTCGCCCACGAGGCGATCTGGTGCTGGTCGAGGAAGTCGTAGCCGTAGTAGCCCATGATGCGCGCCACGGTCGCCGCGGCACAGTAGCCCTTCTGACCCTGGTCGACCATCGGGACGTCCTTGAGCTCCACGGTGCCGTCCTCGCCGCGTGCGACGTGCGAGCGAGGGTCGGTACGGCGGCCGCCCTGTGTCGCAGCGCCGCCGGCGCCGGGCGCGGCCGCGCCGGTGGGCAGGACGTCGAGGCGCAGGTATTCGGCGAGCGGGACGAGGTCCGTCCCCTTGCGCGCGACGGCCCATTCGAGCGAATACGTCGCGCCCGTCGCCTTCCAGCGGCGCCCGGCGACGTCGGCGTCCTGCTTCGTCGGGTCGGTCTTGCGGCGAAACTCCTCGCCCTCGCCTCCCGCGAGCTCCGCGATCGACTTCACGGCCGTCGCGTGGCGCGCGGCGAAGGCCGCGTCGTCGATTGCGCCGTCGTCGCCGCGGTTGTAGAGCGAGATGCGCAGGCCGGACGGCTTCCCGTCCGCGACGAGGAGCAGCGTCTCGCCCGGCTTCACGGCCCCGAGCGTGAAGCCCGGGCTCGGGAACCGCATCTGCCTGTCCTTCACGACCCAGGCGAACCGCTCGTTGCGGAACGAGGCCTGGCCGGAGAACGGCGTAGTGAAGAACGTGCCGTCCTTCAGCGCGGGCCCGAGGTCGCCGGCCGCCTGTGCGGCGGCGGGGACCAGGGCGAACGCGGCGACGGCGAAGAGGGGATTCAGGAAGGTCGTTTTGTTTATGGTTTGTCGGGATTACCGCCTCACGGGGGATGAATCGAGGGTGCGGACGAAGTGCTCGAGGAAGAACATCTTCTCCGGGGCGGAGGGCGCTGCCGCCTCGGCGGTGGCCGCTTCGCCTTCGGCTGGCTTCTCCGGCGCGGCGAGCATCGGGCGCAGGAGCGTCACGGTCTGGAGCGCGACGACGGCAAGCACCGCGAGCCACAGGCGAAGCCCGGCGGTCGAGCGGACGCCTCCCGCGGTCTGCAGGCCGATCGCGGGGCGCACGGCGAGCCAGACGGCGGGGACGGCGAGCAGAACGGCGAGCGCCGTCACGAACGCGGCCGACGAGGACGACACCGCGAAGAGCCACAGCACCGGCGCGAGCGCGGCGAGGAGCATCCCCGCCGTCGCGAGACACGCCGCGCCGGAGGCGACGATCTGCCCCGCGCGGAGCGTCGCGCCCGAGACGCACGAGAAGACGTAGAGGCTCGGGAGGCACAGCGCGAAGGCGAAGAGCGCGACGCCCGCGCCCTTGGCCGCGTCCAGCAGCGCGACCCGCCAGCCGGCGAAGAACCCCGCCGCGAAGAAGTAGAGCGCGAAGCCGGCGGCGGCGGCGGCGAGCGCGAGCGCGACGCGCGGGCCGACGTCGCCGCCGCCCACGATCCCGAGCGAGTAGCGGTCGGGCGTCTTGAGCAGTTCGGAGAGCGAGCCGGGCGCGGCCGGAGCGGCGGCGGGAGCCGGCGCCGGAGCGGGCGCGGCGGGCATCGGAGGCGGAATCGTATCGTTCATGGCGGTATCCTTTGCGGGGGTGGTGCGTGTCATTCGAAGCCGAAGAGGAAGGGGACGACCTCGCCGAGGACGAACTCGTAGAAGTTGCGGTCGAGGGCGTCCTCGCGGAGGAAGACGACGGGGTAGAACGGGCTGCCGACGAACGGGCGCAGCATCCATCCGAGCTGCGTCCCGACGAACGCGTAGGCGCCGACCCAGACGGCGGCGAGCGCGGCGGCGCGGCCGCGGTCGGGCACCAGGCGGCGCAGGGCCGACCAGAGCGAGCCGATCCCGGCGAGCCCCGCGGCGCCGAGGACGGCGATGTGCGTGAGGAGCATCGCGTTGTGGGCGCGGCGCAGGACCTCGTCCGTCCCCTCGGCGGGGCACGACGCGGCGACGAGGAAGAGCGCGACCGGGGCGAGCGCGAGCAGGATCCAGCCCGCGAGCGCCATCGCGCCGAAGACGGTGGCGAGGACGTCGCGCAGCCCGAGTCCGGTCCCGAGCAGCGCGGCGGCGACGGCGTTGCAGGCCGCGACGACGAGCGTCGACCCGAGGAACACCATCGGGAGCTTGGCGGCGACGTAGAGCGAAAGCCGCGGCGACCGCCATCCTGCCAGCGCCGCGCCGTAGACCGCGCAGGCGAGGCACACGAACAGAGCCAGCTGCGCCACGCCTCCGGCTCCGACGCGCCGCTCGCGCAGCCGCGTCCGGAACGCTTCTCCGTCCCGCAGGAGGAGCAGGGGAAGGAATTTGCCGTTCATGGTCCGATGCGGGCGAGGATATAGAACGGGGAAAGGCGTGTCAAGGGGTTGCGGGCCCTTTTTCGCATTTCCCACACTTTCCCACAATTTGATCTGCCGCTCCCCCCCGTCTCTCCCAACACCGCCCCCATCACCGCTTCTCCTTCCATTTCCGTCGTCATTTCTTCTCTCCGCCTTTCAATTCCACCGTGCGTGATTTTCATTGTTTTCTCTTCTCCCGCACTGCCGTTTTCTTCGTTTTGCCGGCCGTTTCCGGTCTTCCCTACGCCAGCCGTCGCCTTCGCCCGCGCGGAGCGGAGGGGGCTAGGGTTGGGCGGACTCCGCGTGGGGTTCGGGCGCGGCCGGGCTCCGCGCGGCGGTGCGGTACCATGCTTCAAAATCGCCTTCACCGGTGTCGGGGAACCATTTCTTCAGGCGTCCAAAGCGGTCGAAGACGTAGGCCGGGGGACCGGAGGGCAGGACGATCCGCGTGGACCAGCGGTCGGGGACGTGGCCGAAATGCAGGACGCATTCCTCTCCTTCGAGGAACACGCGCTCGGGTTCGAAATGGGAATAGGCGGCGAGGAAGGCGGCGCGGTCGTTTTCGCCCGTGCCGCCCGTGACGGGCGGCCGCACGTGCGCGTAGTAGTCCTTGTAGGACTCGAACGTCGCCCACAGGCCCGCCGCGACGACGAGCGCGAGCACGAAGAGCCAGAGGAGGCATCCGTTGAGTTTTCGGGTTTTCATTTCGCGGACGGGCTAGATCCCAAAGGTGCTCTTGGCGCCCTTGGGGACGCGGTCGCGGGGGAATTCGACGTATTCCTCGGTCTGCCAGCCGCCGCTGCGCGGCCCCTCGGTCCTGCGGTTCAGGCCGCGCAGGTCCTCGGTGCGGGCGTAGCAGGCCTTGAGCGCCTCCAGGGCGGCGTCGGCGTCGGAGGGCGCGAGGTGGTGGAATCCGTCGGGGCGGTAGCGGACATGCCTGTAGCCGGTGCCGGCCGAATTGAGGCGCACCTTCGTGAACAGCACGTTCTTCCGGCCCTGCGCGTCGGTCGAAAGCCACGGCTTGAGGAACCGGTTGTCCGTGCTCGACCCCCAGTCGGAACGGAGGAAGAGCCGCGACCCGCGAATCGCGCGAAGGTCGGTCACGGCGTAGACGACGGTCCGAAGCCCGAGGAAGTTCCAGAGCGGCGCGAGAAGGACGGCGAGGCCGAACAGGGCGACGGCGATCTGCCCGGCCTTGAAGGTCAGCGCCTCCCCTAGGGCGAGCGGCAGTCCGATGGTCCCGCCGAGAAACACGAGTCCGATGAAGGTCGTCGCCGGCCAGGCGGGAAACCACCACGTGGCGCGCGGCCTCCCCCACCAGAGCAAATGTTCGCCCTTCTGGAGCTTTTCAAGGAGCCAGGCGGGCGGGGCGGCCTGGCCCAGCGTGGCGGGGTCTGGACCCCGCCACGCCGGCTGCGGCCGAGTGTCGCGGCTTCGCCGCTCGCTGTCGTTAGGTTTCACGGTCGTTTTCTCGTCGTCTTGTCGTCTCGTCGTCTTGCGTCTGGCGTCTCGCCCGATGCAAGGTGCCAGGCGCCAGACGAAATCTCACTCCGTGTCCTCCGCGGCCTCCGCGTGGGCGGGCTCTGCGCTCTCTGCGTGTGCGGCGTGGCGGGGGCAAGTGTTCGCTTGGATGGCATCCTGGTACTGTTCGTAGGGGGTCTTCGGCTCCGGCGGGAGACGGAGGCCGCGGACGAGCGTCTCGTAGAGGCCGGCGAGGGTGAGGCCGTAATACGGGACGGTGAAGAGGAGGTTCAGCGCGCCGAAGGTAAGCCCCCCGAGGATCCACCAGCCGGCGAAGGAGAGGTCGAGGAGGAACGCGTCGAGCTTGTGTCCGCGCATCCGCTCGCTTGACGTCCGCGCGGCGTCGCGCCAGGAAAGCAGGGGATCGTCCGCGAGCAGGAACGGGACGAGCCGCCATTCGTAGGCCTTCACGAACCCCGGAACGACCAGGAGGAGCGTCCAGAGCAGAAGCGCGACGTCCTGTAGGAACAGGACCCGCGCCGCGTGCGCCCAGCGCAGCGGCGGACGCGGCGGGGCGACTCCCGCGCCGCCGCGGTGTTCGTCGAGCAGCGCACCGCGGATGGCGACCGAAAGCGGGTTGCAGACAAGAATGAAGAAGAGCATTCCCGCCAGCGCGAACGAGGCGACCGCCCACGTGGACCGAAGAGCGAGGACGGGTTTGCCGAACAGGTCGACGTGCCACGCCCTGCGGAATTTGAACTCGTAGGAATCGACCGTGGCGGGGTGCTTCGACAGGTCCTGTCCCAAGTAAAACTCGATGCGGGCGCCCTCGGTGCCGTTCGTCGCGACGTCGTTTGTCGCCGCGTTCGGATCCATGCGCACCACGCGCCACGAATCCGCGGTCCACGCCTTGTGGATCGTCGCGCCTTTCTCCGACCACCAGGTCGACTGCTCCAGCGAATCCGAAGCGACCGTTTCCGGCCAGGTGACTTCGGGCAGCTCGTTCGGGTCGAAAAGGCCGAAGCGGTCGCGAACGGCCGGCCATTCGGGCGAAGCGAGCAGATCGACGGGGACACCCATCCGCAGTTTCGGACCGAACTCCTTGCACGGTTTCTTCGTCACGAAGATCGGGACCTGGAACGGGTCGTGCAGCGGGCCGACCTGGAACTGGATGCGGAGCCATCCGCCCATCCAGTCGCCGACGAGGACGGAAATGACGCCGAGAATGAAGAGCGTCCCGTAGTTTTTCGACAGGAGTTCCTTCGCGCGGCGCTTCAGCGAGCGGCCGGACCAGCGGACGGGTTCGTTTTCGGGATGGGGTTCCATGGCGGGGGATTCGGGAAGGCCGCTCCGCGGCGGGCGGCGGCTGCGCCGCGCCCGCGCGGAGCGGAGGTGTGCTAGGGGGCGGGAGGAGGTGCGACGGACGGGGGCGGCTCCGCCTCCCCCGAACCCCCTTCCGGCCGGGACGACACTCGGTCTTCAGGACTCTCCGCGGACTCCGCGTGAGGTTTTGGCTCCGCGTCCTCTGCGTTCTCTGCGTGAGATTCAGACTCCGCGCCCTCCGCGGACTCCGCGTGGGGTTCGTCCGCGTCTGGGCTCGGCGTGGCGGGGCCGAGGACGAAGTCGCGCGAGACGTCTTCGTCGCGGGCGCGACGGGCCGGGAGGACGAGACGGAATCCGGGCAGGGTCTGCGCGGGGAGGACCCGCGGTTCGGGTTCGGGCTTGTCGGGGAAGGCTCCGTCGTTCACCGCCTCGACGATCTGGCCGACGGTGATCTTGTCCGCGTCGCCGAAGCGGGCGCGGAATTCGGCGTCGGACTCCGCGGCGGCTTGGTCCGGGTCGCGGAGCGCGGAGACGGTTTCCTCGGGGATGTCGAGCGGGCCGGGCTCGTAGACGAGCGGCGCGCCGGTTCGCGCGGCGCGCGGGACCGCCGGGAGGTATTCCGGGACGAGCGCGTCGAGCGAGGGCGGGAGCGCCCCGCCGTGCGCGCGGCGGTAGCGCTCGACGGCGACGGCGGCGCGGACGAAGGAGGCGTGGTCCCACGTGGCGACAACGGTGTCGAGCATTCCCGCAAGGGTGAACGACACCACTCTCGAAAGCGGCGGCAGGGACGCGCCGCGGGCGACTTCGTCCTCGCGCAGGCGGTCGACCGCCTCGCCGACGGCGGCGTCCGGCATCGCCCGGAGGATGGCGTCCGCGGCCTTCCACGAGACGGCCGAGTCGCGGTAGCGCGCGCGGCGCTCCGCGGCGAGCCACCAGTCGGGGACGCCGCAGCCGCGCGTCGCGGCGGAGAGTTCCCCGAAGTATTTCCGGGCGAAGCCCTCGAAGACTTTCTCCAGCCAGCACGTCTCCCAGTCGATGGCCGTCCGGAGGCGGTCGCCGGCGGCCGCGGCCGCAGCCTCCGCCGCGCGCTCCAGCGCGAGCAGGTCCTCCTCGCTCCAGAGGTCGATCCGCTCCGAGACGAGGCCGAAGGCCATTTGGCGGAGGCTGGCGGCCAGCAGGTAGTCGATGAGCAGGGAGTCGTCCTCGACGAGTTCGGCGGCGTTTTCGAGCCGGCGGAGGGTCTCCGCGCCGGCGGAGGCGTCGCCGGCGGCCATCGACAGGCGGGCGCGCGTGGTCAGCGCGTTCATCACGCGGAAGACCTCGATCACGCGCGGCTCCCGGTAGGGGAACTCGCCTTCCACGGCCGTCTCTTCGAACGACGCCGGACCGGGCAGGCAGGAGCGGTATCCGGGTTCCGACATCGCCTCGGCCGCGGCGACGAGACTGGTGTGGGAGGCGAACCACGCGGCGGCGGCGGCGAGCTCGTCCGGCTGGTACGGGTGGCGGCGCGTTCCGCCGTCGGCGCGTTCGAACATCTGCCGCAGTTCCTGCAGGGAGGCCTTCTCCGCCTCGATCGCTTCGGGGTCGAGCGCGGCGACGGGGTCGTCGGCCTCCGCGACGGGCGGGCGGCCGGGGTAGAGCGATTCCGGATCGACCGCGGAGCCGATCGCCGCGCGCAGTTCGGCGAAGGCGGCGTCCGCCTCGCGCCGGACGCCGGCGAGGTGCAGCGCGGGCTGCGTCGCGAGCGAGACGAGGAAGACGGCGGCGAACGCCCAGGCGAGCACGCGGTGCGGGCGCGAGTCGCCGTCGAGCGCGCGGAGCGAGGCGAGGACGAGCGCCGCGCCGGCGGCGGCGGTCGCGAACAGCGGCCAGAAGACGGGCGCGCCGGCGAAGCGTCCGGCGAGGG
>CACWKU010000058.1 GCA_902761575.1 uncultured bacterium | reverse complement strand
TCTGCGCGCTCGCGCTCGCGATGCTCGACGTGCTGCGCATCGACTTCTCGCGCCTTCGCAACCTCCTCCGCCGCCGCGGCCCGCGCGCGGCGGCGCCCGCCGCGCACGGGAGCGAGGGCCTCCTCCCGCTCGCGCGCGCCTTCGTCGCCGGCTCCGGGGCGGCTCTGCTCGCCGGCGCGTGCGTCGCGCCGGTCCTCGTCTCGGCGCTCGTCCTCGCGGCGGACCTCGTCCGCGGCGGACATCCCGCCGGCGCGCTCGTCCCGTTCGCGCTCGGCCTCGGAATGGGGCTGCCGTGGCCCTTCCTCGGCGCGGGGCTCGCCGCACTGCCGAAGCCGGGCGCCTGGATGGACCGCGTGAAGCAGCTCTTCGCCCTCGTCTTCCTCGCCGCCGCCGTCGTCTACGCCGCCCAGGCCTGGCGCCTGCTCTTCCCCACCGTGCGCAAGGCGCCGCTCGCCGGCCCGGTCGAATGGATGACCGACGCGGCCGCCGCCGCGATCGTCGCCGAGAAGGCGCAGGGGCCGCTCGTGCTCGACCTCACGGCCGACTGGTGCCGCGAATGCCGCGAAATGGACCGCACGACGTTCGCCGACCCGGACGTCGCCGCGGAGCTCGCGCGCTTCCCCGCCCGGCTCCGCCTCGACTGCACCGAGGCGGACGATCCCGGCGTCCGCCGCGTGATGGAGCTCGTCGGCGCGCCGGGGCTTCCCTTCTCCGCCGTCCTCGCCCCCGCCGCCGCAAAACCGCCGGAGACCGACCTCCCGTAGGCCCCGCCCCGGGAGACGGAACGCCGGCGCTAGTCCTCGAACGGTACGATGCGGCGCTCCTCCGCCGAGCGGCGGATCGCCTCCATCAGCTTCATAACCCGCATCACCTGCGGGAGCTTCACCTCGATCTCCGCGAGGCCGTCGATCGCGTCCATCACGTTGCGGTAGTAGTCGCGGATGTCGCTGTGGACGGCGGGGAGCGGCAGCTCCTTGATCGTGTCGTCCGTGCGAGGCGCCATCGTCTTCGTGAGTCCGGCCGCGGTGCGGATCGGGACGGCGTCGTTCCTGCTGCGGTCGGTGACGCACACGATGCGCCCCCTGCAGCCCCAGTCGATCTCCGCGGAGCCGTCGCGCCCGAAGATCTTCCAGCGCGGCTTTCCGATGAAGTGGCTCGTGCCGACCTCGACGTGCGCGACGACGCCGTTGTCGAGCGTCAGGTCCGTGTAGAACCCGTCGTCCACCAGCTCGTTCGTCACGTGGTCGACCGTCGCGTAGACCGTGCGGATCTTCCGCTTCGGGAACATCTGGCAGATCTGATCCAGCAGGTGTACGCCCCAGTCGAGGATCATCCCGCCGCCGTGCTCGGGCTCCTGGCGCCAGTCGCCCGGGATGCCGCGGCAGCCGAGCACCGCGCTCTCGACGCGGAAGACCGGGCCGAGCGTCCGCGCCGCGATCACCTTGCGCGCGCAGACGAAGTCCTCGTCCCAGCGGCGGTTCTGGTGGACCGTGAGGAGCATCCCGGTCGCGTCCGCGACGTCGATCATCTGCTGCAGGTCGATGGACGAGAGCGTGACGGGCTTCTCGCACACGACGTTCTTGCCGGCGCGGAGCGCGGCGATCGCCATCGGGCGGTGCAGGTCGTTCGGGACGGCGAGCGTCACGATGTCGACCTTCGGGTCGGCGAGCATCGCCTCGTAGGAGGGATACGGCTCGACGCCGTGCTCGCGCGCGAAGGCCTGCCTCTCCTCGCGGATGTCGAACGAGCCGACGAGATGGAGGTCCTCGATCCGCTCGATCGTCTCCCGGTGCCAGTTGCCCATGCCGCCAAAACCGCAGATCGCGATGTTGAACTGGCGCTTCTTGGTGCTCATCTGTGCTGCTGTCTGTGCGCGTCTTCCGCCGCCGGACCGCGCCGCGGCGCGCCGCGGCGCCGGGCTCCGCCCTCGCGGGCGGCGGAACGGGGCGGAAGTCTACCGCACGCCCCTCGCGATTTCAAGCGCAAACCGGAGCCTTTCGCGCACGGGTGCACGCCCGTCGCGCGACGCCTTGACTTCCGCGCGCGGATGGGGTTTAATCCCGGCCATCCCCGCGGGCGCGGAACGTCCGATCGTGAGGGCGACGGCCGCGGGAAACAAAGAAAGAAGACACACATGGACATCAAGACCCTGCGCCACAGTGCGGCGCACGTCATGGCATACGCCGTCACCCAGCTCTGGCCCGACGCGAAGCTCGACATCGGGCCCTCGACGGACGACGGATTCTACTACGACTTCGACCTCGAGCACCGCCTCGGCGAGGAGGACTTCGCCGCGATCGAGGCCAAGATGGCCGAGATCGCGAGGGCGGACTACCCCTTCGAGCGCATCGAGATGTCGCGCGAGGAGGCGAGGAAGTTCCTCGAGGGACGCGGCCAGACCTACAAGATCGAGCGCCTCGCGGACATCCCCGAGGGCGAGGCGATCTCGTTCTACAAGTGCGGCGACTACTGGGACCTCTGCCGCGGCCCGCACGTGCCGTCGACCGGCTGCGTCAAGGCGTTCAAGATCACGTCCGTGGCGGGGTCCTACTACCGCGGCGACTCGCGCAACCCGATGATGCAGCGCCTCTACGGCATCGCCGCGGAGTCGCAGGCGGACATCGACGCGACGCTCGCCCGCATCGAGGAGGCCAAGCGCCGCGACCACCGCCGCCTCGGCGTGGAGCTGGACCTCTTCCACCTCGACCCCGAGGACCCCGGCCAGATCTTCTGGCACCCGAAGGGGTGGGCGATCTACGTCGCGCTCCAGGAATACATGCGCGACAAGGTCCGCAAGGACGGCTACCAGGAGGTGAACACCCCCGCGATCATGCCGCGCTCGCTCTGGGAGCGCAGCGGCCACTGGGGCCACTACCAGAAGAACATGTTCGTCACGGAGAGCGAGAAGCGCGTCTTCGCGGTGAAGCCGATGAACTGCCCCGGCGCGCTCGAGATCTTCAACAGCCGCCTGCGCTCCTACAAGGACCTGCCGCTGCGCCTCGCCGAGTTCGGCCACTGCGCCCGCAACGAGCCGAGCGGCACGCTGCACGGCATCATGCGCGTGCGCGGGTTCGTCCAGGACGACGCCCACATCCTCTGCACCGAGGAGCAGATCGAGGCCGAGGTCGCCAAGTTCTGCCGGCTTCTGAAGGACGTCTACAAGGACTTCGGGTTCGACAAGAACCTCACGGTGAAGCTCTCGACCATGCCCGACGACCACGTCGGCGACGAAAAGACGTGGCAGCACGCCGAGGCCGCGCTCGCGGCGGCGTGCAAGTCCGCCGGCATGGACTACGAGATCCAGCCCGGCGAGGGCGCGTTCTACGGGCCCAAGCTCGAGTTCACGCTCGTCGACGCCCTCGGCCGCCCGTGGCAGTGCGGCACGATCCAGCTCGACTACCAGCTCCCGAGCGCCGAGCGCCTCAACGCCGAGTACATCGGCGCGGACAACCAGAAGCACCACCCCGTGATGCTGCACCGCGCGGTCCTGGGCTCGCTGGAGCGCTTCCTCGGCATCCTCATCGAGCAGTACGCCGGCGCGTTCCCCGTGTGGCTCGCGCCCGAGCAGGTGCGCGTCATCCCGATCGCCGACGCGCAGCTGCCGCAGGCGCGCGAGCTCGTCGCGAAGCTCGTCGACCTCGGCGTCCGCGTGGACATCGACGAGAAGGCCGACAAGCTCGGCGCGAAGATCCGCCGCGCGCAGGCGGAGAAGGTGCCGTTCATGCTCGTCCTCGGCAAGAAGGAGGCCGAGAGCGGCATGGTCGCGGTCCGCACGCGCGACGAGGGCGACAAGGGCGCGATGCCCTTCGACGACTTCCTCGCGATGTTCCGCGCCGCCGCCGCGAAGCGCGGCTAGCCGCCGTCCCCATCCCTCGAGCCCTCCGTGGCGGGGTGTCCCACCCCGCCACGGAGCGCGTCGTCCGGCCGCGCTTGCGACGGGAGGCCGAGGCGTGGTAAAATCCGTGCCATGAAGTTCAAACCCTTCTTCGCCGCCGCCCTGTCTTCCCTCGCCTTGGTCGCGTGCCTGTTCGCCATTGCGCTTCTTGCGTGGTTGTTTTGGCCGCATACTTCGGCCGGAATGCACAAGGCCATGGCCATCAAGCTGGGCAAAGCGGGCAACAACATCTGTGACGCGATCCGGATGTCGAATTGGGAGTGCGAAGCGCAGGGACTCGATCCGGTCTGGCCCGAGCCCGGAAAATGGACGTCCTCCAACGCCTGGTTCCTGGAGATGATGGCGACGGGCGTTCTCGACACCGTCTCGTGTTCCTCGTTCGCGGGGGCCGGGCTCCCCGCGGCGGCGGACGAAAGCGAACTGGCGCGGCGCGGCAATCTCTGGTCCTGTCTCGCGGGCGTCGGACCCCTTGGCGACGACGTTCCGTTCCTCTGGACCTCGAACCTCGTTCTCGAGCCTTCCGACTTCGCGGATCCGGGCGCGGAGACGAACCGTTCGTGGCGCGCGAAGGTCGACCGATCCCGCCCTCCCCGCGGGTTCGTGGTCGTCGTCCGCAAGGGCGGCGCCATGCAGATCGTCGAACGGAAGCATCTGACCGCCGGGAATTTCCTGCAGGGCGGATTCGTCGCCGACGTTTCCGCGATCGAAATCCTGAACCCGGCGGACCTTCCCAAGAAAACAACAGCCAAACCATGAAAACCGCACGAATCCTCTCCCTCTGCGCCGCGCTCGCCGCCGGCGCCGTTTCCGCCGCCGAACCGGCCGCGGTCTCCGCCACGAACGCACCCGCGCCGCGCGTCGTCGCCTGCGTGGGCGACAGCATCACGTGGGGCGGCGGCGGGGCGAACTGCTACCCGAAGCTGCTGCAGGCCGAACTCGGCGAAGGCTGGAAGGTCCTCAACTTCGGCGTGAACTCCCGCACCGCCCGGCGCGACGGCAAGGAGTTCGACCTGCGCCCCGGCGACCTCGACTACCGCAAGACGCTCAACTACACGAAGTCGCTCTCGTGCAGGCCCGACGCCGTCATCCTGATGATCGGCACGAACGACTCCAAGCCGCCGAACTGGGAGGAGACCGGCGACGCCTTCCGCGAGGGCTACGCCGCGCTCGTCGACGACTACCTCGCGCTCGACCCCCGGCCGGTCGTCGTCATCGGCATCTCCCCCACCGTGAAGGGCGGCGGATTCACCTACGGCGTCACCGAGAAGATCGTCGGCGGGGGCGTCGTCCCGGTCCAGCGCCAGGTCGCCGAGGAGAAGGGCCTCCCGACCGTCGACTGCCGCGCCGTCCTCGACCCGCACATGGCCACCGCGTATTCCGGCGACGGCCTCCACCCCAACGCCGAGGGCAACGCCCTCCTCGCCGCCGCCTTCGCCGCGCGGCTGCGCGAACTGTTCTCCCACGCAGAGTTGGAATCTCACGCAGAGAGCGCAGAGACCAAACCTCACGCGGAGTCCGCGGAGGGCGCGGAGCCCAAACCTCACGCGGAGCCCGCGAAGGGCGCGAAGTGAGGTTTTCGTCTGGCGTCTGGCGCCTGGCATCGGGCGAGACGCTAGACGCAAGACGACGAGACGACAAGACGACGAGAAATCGACCGCGACACCCGGCCGCAGCCGGTGCGGCGGAACGCCGCGCCGTGCAAGGCCCAACGACCATGAAACTCTATCGCCACTGGGTCGCCGAGACCCGCGAAATCGCCGGAACGACGTTCCACCTGCGCGACGGCTCCAACGTCTCCCCGGAGGACGCCGCCGCCAAGCTCGAGCGCCGCGCCGCCATCCTGCGCGCCTCCGAGGGCCGCGACCTTTCCGAGGAGGAGTCCGCCGCCGTCCGCGAGGCGCTGCTCGACCTCGGCGGCCGCACGCCCGAGGGCGAATACGAGGCCGCCATCTGCGAGGAGATCCTCGACGAGCCCGACGCCCGCAATGCCGTCACGCGCAACCGCTACGGCGCCGAGGTGCTCAACAGCGAGGACACGTGCTTCCTCGACGTGGACGAGGTCCACCGTCGCGAATCCGCGATTGAATGGATCCGCCGATGGTCACCGGCTGTGCTTGTGTTCGCGGTGGTGACGGCGCTCTTCGCACTGGGCGCCCACCGCGCGGTTTCCAAGGACCCGACGTCCGCCTTCGCCCTGTATCCCTCCGCTGTGATCTGCGGCATCGTCTGCGCCGTTCCCGCAATCGTGATGGCTCGTCTCCGCCGACCAACCGCCACGGACGATGCCGAGGCGACGCTGCTCGCGAAGGTCCGTGCCCTCGCGGAGAAGCCCGCGTGGCGGGGTCTCGCGGCGCGCGTGTACAAAACCGCCGCCGGCTTCCGCATCCTCGCGCAGGCGGACGGTCTCGCGCCAAGCAATGCGCGCTTCCGGGCGCTCGCGCGGGCGCTGGACGCCGACCGCCTCTACGTGGACCTCTGCGGGAAGCAGGGCTGCTGGCGTGCGCGGCTCACGCCCAAGCCCCGGCGCGCCGGCGTGAAGCGACCGCCGCGAGAGACGCGCTTCCCGCGCGCGCCGGAGGCGGAGGCGCCGTTCGCGGCGTGGCTCGCCGGCTACGACGCGGCGTCCGCGGGCTTTGCCGTGTGCTGTCCCGTCGCCACCGTCGGCCGCTTCGTCGAGACCTCCGCCGTACGCCTCCACGACGACCGCACCCGCTGCGCCTCCTCCCTCCCGCTCGCCTGATTTGCCATCTTCCCGCCTCCGCCACGCAACTTAACCCTTTGCACTTTACCCTTTCAACCCTTCAACCTCTTCAACCTTCAATGAATCCAATCCTCCTCCGTCTCTTCGTCCCCGTCCTCGCCGGCGTCCTGCTCGGCCTGGTCTTCGCGTTCCGCGGCTTTCTCCGCGCGCTCCCCGCCGCGCCGAACTGCCCGGGCGTCGTGCGGCTCCTTGCCGGGCTCGTCGGCGCCTCTCCCGTCACCAAGCTCTTCTACGCCGCGATCCTCGCGTTCGTCGCGGCGCAGCCGGGCGTCGAAGGCGTCCCGCGCTTCGCAAAGGCGGACGTCTTCTTCGTCGCCGGCAACGTGATGGGACTGATGGCGTTCGCGCAAGGGTCCGTCGCCGCCGCGCGCATGCCGAAGATGCTCGCCTTCCGCGGCCCGTCGGGCAAGCCCGGCGCGATTCCCGTCACGCTGATGATCCAGGGTTTCTTCGAGACGCCCGCCATCTTCGCGATGATCGGCGGAATCATTGCCTTGCAGATGACGAACTGACCGAGCGTAAAAAATTCCGCCGTGGATGACTATTGCAGGGTGAACCCCACATCTCCGACCCCATGAACCAAACCACGGAACACACGGAAAGCATGGAACCGGCCGCGTGGCGCAGCCGCTTGTACTCCGCCGCGAAACGGTTCGGCCTCACGGTCGCCGCGATCGTGGGCGCGTCAATGCTTTTCGACGTCGTCTCCGTCGTTTTGCTCGGGATCGCTTCGCCGGCGGCACATTGGGGCGCCAGGGCGCTGCAGAGCATTTCGTTGCAGGCTTTCTTGTGGAATCCATTGCCGCTCGCCGCCGCGGCGTGGGGATTCCTGCGGCCTCGTCGGTATCCCCGGAAGCCCCCTCTCGGCAACCGCGTTCTCGTTGTCGGCTGGGCCGCCGTCGTTCTCGTGGCGTTCGCCTTGTCCGTGCTCGCCGGATACCTCCTTGTCCTGGGGACCGACCGGAGCTTTTCCGGCGACAGATTCACCCCCGAAGCCCGGGCTTTCTGCGAGCGCAAGCTCCACCTCGTCCCGGGCGCGGACTGGCGTCCGGCCGGGCTCCGCGTCCAAAGCTGGCAGGACTCGATGGCGCAGGCGAAGTTCGTGACGGACGAAACCGATCTCGCGCGCCTCTTCGACACCAACGCCGTCGATCTCTCCGGCATCGTTCCCGGCGGCACGGCGACGAATATCCGCCCCATCGGCCGGGGAGGCCCGCGCTGGTGGACGCCGCCCGACGCCCCGCTCCAGGCCGGGAAGCTCGCGTTCCGGGACCCGGAGGAGGCCGCCCGCGCCAACTGCGAAGTCGCCGTCCACGCCCTGCCGGACGGTTCCCGCGCCCTCTACGTCTTCTGGTTCACCGACTGACCCCGCCGACCGATGAATCCAACCACTGAACACACGGACGACGCCGAAAGAACCGAAGGGCGGAGCCGCCGGCGCTCCGTAGTTCGGGTGGTCGGCCGCGCGGCGCTCGCGGCCGCCGTCTTCGCGCTCGCGCTCGCCGCCTCGGGGTTCGTCCTCTTGCTGATCCTGCTGCACGACGTCGGGCGCGTCGCCGACGCGTGGGGCCTCTTCTTCCTCGCGCTCGACCTCGCGCTGCTGCTCCGGCTCGTCGCCTGGACCGTCCGTTCCCGCCGCCTCGCCCGCGCCGCCGTCTTCGCGGCGCTGCTTTCGCCCGCCGTGTTTCCGGTCTGGGCCGCGTGGAACTGGGCGACGTTCCTGCGCTACCCGGACATTCCATCGGAATGGGTTCTGTTCGCGCACGGGCCCTACTGGAAGGTCGACGCCTCCGGCGACGCCGTCCTCGTCTCCCCGCGACCCGAGCTCCTCTGCCCCTGCGACGGCCTGACGTTCCGTCCGCCCCGCTGCGCGCCGCTCGCCGCGCCGGTGCCGCCGGAAGAGCGCTTTGAGGGAGAACCGCCGCGCATCGCGGCGACGGCGTGGGCGGTTCCGGTCGCGACGAAAGCGCTCGCCGCGCTGTCGGGCCGCGCGCCCGATGGCCCGGTCGGCGAACCGGGGCGGGGCGCCGTCGACGCCGTCCTCGACTGGTCGCCTTCGGGCGAAGAGCCCGCACCGGCGGAAACGAACGGCGCCGCGCCGTGGCGCGTCCCCGTCGCCTGGGATCCGCTCGTTTTCCACGTCCCCGCCGCATCGCCCGTCCGGGACCTGACGCGTGAACGGCTCTCGGACGTCTACCACGGACGCGTCCGCACGTGGCGGGAGCTCGGATTCGACGATCCCCGCGCCATCGTTCCCTACGAACGCGAACGGAACGAGGCCGCGCAGACGTTCGCCCGGGCCTGGATCGCCCCGGAACCGACCAAGTTCGTGACGATCGGCCGACCGCCCTCCAAGTACTGGACCGACGAAGACGCCATGGACGGCCACCTCGCCGAATTCCGCGCCAGGCCCGGCGCCATCGGATACTCCATGCACGTCATGGCCGCGCCGCTCGTCCGCGAGGGAACGATCCGCCTCCTGTCCGTGGACGGCGCCGCGCCGACGGCCGAGAACATCGCCACCGGACTCTATCCGCCGGGCCGGACGCTCGAGCTCGTCGCCGCCGATCCGCCCAGCGAAAACGTGCGCAGGCTCGCCGCCTTCCTCCGTTCGCCCGCCGGCCGTGGCCTGCTCGCCTCCGCCGGCTTCCTCCCCGTCCCGCTCTCCACGGACCCCGCCACGCCATGAGACAGCCGTTTTCCCGACCGACGAATCCAACCACGGAACACACGGAAAGCACGGCACCGGCCGCGTGGCGCAGTTGCCCCGTTCCGGCGCTTCTGGTAAACTCCGTGCCATGAAACCGACCGACCCCGTCCGCGAACTCGAACGCCGCACCGCCGCGGGCGAAGTCGCGCCGCTCGCGGAGCCGGCCGGTCACGGCGACTGGCACCGCTCGTTCCACGACTTCCCGTTCTTCGGCGCCGACGCCCGCGCGGCCGCCGCCGCGCGGCGGCAGTTGCGGCTTCGCCTGAAACTCGGCGTCGACCGGCGCCCGTGCGATCCCCTCCTGGCCGCCTTCCGCAAGCGGTGCGTCGAGCGCGGCGGCGAACGGGACGGACTGGGCGCGCTCCTCCCGGAAGATTCCCTTGCCGCCGTGATCCTTCTGCTCCCGGACCTTCGGTTCGAGGAGACGCTTTGTGCCCTGGCCGACGACTTCGGCCCGATTCCCGAAAATCTCTTCGCGCGTAGTCGCACCGTCGGCGACCTGCTCTCCGGCCTCGTCCCTCGCGAATGCGAGACGGAGGAGAATGATCGCGCGAAGTCCGCGGAAGTCGCGGAGAAATCCGCTCCGGCCGACCATCGCGTCCGACGATACGTCTTCCCGCTCCTTGTTGTGGCGGTCTTCTTCCTTCTGGCGCTCGCACTCGGCCTTTACCGCAGGGAGGTCGTCGACCGGAGGCGCGCGTTCGAGGAATGGCAGACCGTTTCCGTCCTTTGCCACCTGGGACAGCACCGCGAAGCGTGGGAGCGGCTCCATCCCGAGCTCCAGGCGCGGAAGCCCTTTGCCGACTTCGCCGCCGGATTCACGAACGACTGGTTCCAGCCGGGCGCATTCGGCGCCTTTTGGGACGAACGGCGGGATCCGTCGATTCCAAGCCGTTTCTTGCGTTCGGACGGGGGACGCCAGTTGCAGTTTTTCGTGTGGAAACGCTGGTTGTGGAAGCCGCGTTGGCTTCCGGAATGGGATGACGACGAAACGGACGGCTGCATGATTCCCGAAATCACGATGAAGAAAGACGGCGCCGACTGGAAAGTCGCCGACTGGTGCACGCACTGCCGTTGATCTTCCCGTCCGTTCCCCGCTTTTCGCCCGCCCTTCCGCCACCGCCGGATTTCGATTCCACCGTGCGTGATTTTGATTGAAAACGCCGCTTTCAGAGCGGACAATTGCACAAGTTTTGTCCACGGTGGAATTGAAACGACCGCGGCTTCCCGCGGCCCCGGGCAATCCCGCCCGCGCGGCGCCATTCGCACCCTGCCGTAAAAAATCCGCGGCGGACGACTATTGCAGAGTGAAAGCGAACTCCGAAGATTCCTTTTCAACCCCTTCAACCCCTTCAACCTCTTCAACCCCTTCAACCGAAGAACAGCCATGAAACGAATCCTCCTCCTTCTCTCCGTCGTTCTCCTTTCCGCCGGCTGCGGGCGCGCGAAGCGCGCCGCGGGCGACGCCGCGAGCACCGCGGCGGGCGCCACGAAGGCCGTCGCCGGAAAGGCCGGCCACGCCGTCGGCGAGCATGTCGGTACGTTCTTCGCCGCTGTCGGCGAAGGCGTCGAGCAGAGCGTCTGCGACTACGAAACGCGCGTTGACGACCCCGCGCTCGAGACCGCGGGCGTCTCCGTCACGCTCGTGCGGCGCGTCATCGGCGACGGTCGAGCGCCCGCGCTGAGCCTCTACCTGCTCAACGCGCGGCCCGTCGCCGGCACGCTGCGCGCGCGCCTCCTCGCGGCGGACGGACGCGAGATCGGCCGCGGCGAAGCCGCGCTCGACCGCGCCGCCGACGGCGCCGGCTACGTCCGCGTCCCCGTCCCCGCCGACACGCCTTCCGAGCTCGTCCGCACCGTCTCGCTCTCGCTCGCCCCGTCCGTTCCTTGAATCCTCACGCGAGGTTCGCGGAGTCCGCAAAGTCTGAATCCCACGCAGAGAACGCAGAGCCCGACCGAAATGAAACACCACCTCCTCCTCATCCCCCTCCTTGCCGTCGTCGCCGTCGGTTGCGGCAAAGCCGCCAACTGCATCGTCGGCACCAAGGAATACTCGCAGCAGGATCTTCGCGACATCGCCACGAACGCGCTCGCGTCCGTTTCGTCCACGGCCGCGCTGACGAACGACTGCGCGGTCGTGGTGGCTTGGAGGCAATCGGGCCCGTCCAACCATCTCCTCCGGGCGACCGTGGAATGGGCGGGAACCGCGGAACTGCGTCCGTTCGCGGAAAAGCTCCCGAACTTCACGGAAGACATTGCGCTCCCGAAAGACCCCGCCAAGGACCTGCCTCCCTATGTCTGGCTCCGGTTCGGCTCCCACGCCCGGTATGCGTGGCTGCTCCTGTTCCCGTCCGAGCCCGCGCCGCATTCCTTTCTTTCCACCTGCGAAAAACTGTCCGACACCGTCTATCTCTCGAAAGCGGCAGCACCGTTCTAACCCCTTGCCCGCAATGAAACGCACGCTCCTCCTCCTTCCCCTCCTCGCCCTCGCCGTCGGCGGCGCCGGATGCCGCGACGTGAAGCGGGCGCTCACCATCAGCCAGGAAGATTCGGCGCGCATTCTTGCCCTGCGCGACCGAATCGCGGCCGGCGACGTTTCGGCCGTCGGCGAACTGGGCCGCTCCGTGAACTACGTCTTCGACGACGGTTCCACGCCGCTATTCCTCGCGATCGCCGCTTGCGACTCGAACGTCGTCGCGGCCTTGGTCGAACGCGGAGCCGACGTGAACAAGGCCTTCCAGTTTCCGCGATATTCCGAATTCGACCGCGCCGACGTGCACAACGTCGACCTGTCGCCGATGGCGGCCGCGCTCGCGAATCTGGAGCCGAGGCCGCGTTTCGGTCTCGTGCGATTCCTGCCCGCGCCGGACGTGCCGGAAGAGCGCTACGCGAAATCCAAGGCCATCGCCCGGTTCCTGCTGGACCACGGCGCCGATCCGACCGAAGCCCTGACCGCCGTCGCCGTCGTTCCGGAGAAGGATTTCGACGAGATGCTCGCCCTCGTTGCCCGCGCGGGCGCCGACCCGGACAAAACATACCGGGAACCGGGATCGTACAGCGTCGCGGACGCGATCGAAGCGCGCTTCGCCATCGAAAAGGACCGGCTTCGCCGGCAAGGGGCGTCCGAGGAAAGCCAGAAGTGGATGGACGAACTCGACGACCGGCTCCGTCGCATCCGCGCCATCGCCACGAACGCCCCCGCCGCGTCTGAAACTCACGCAGAGAGCGCAGAGCCCGTCCCCCATGCGGACCCGCGATGAAACGCTCCGCCATCCTCGCCCTCGCGCTTTACGCGGCGTTCCTGCTCGGCATCGCCGTGTGGCGGCCGTGGACAACGCCGGCGGCGCCGTTTTCGGGACGGTGGGAGCTCGTTCCGTTCACGGGAACCGCGGACCTCTGGCGCGCGGGAATCGTGCCGTTCGTCTTCCTCTTCGTCGGGAACGTCGCGTGCTTCGTGCCGTTCGGCTTCGGCCTTCCCGCGCTGACGCCCCTGCGCCGCGCGGTCGTTCCGCTCTGCTTCCTCGGCTCCCTGCTCGTCGAAGCCCTGCAGTGGGCCTTCGGCACGGGCGTCCCCCAGGTCGAGGACGTCCTCCTCAACACCTTCGGCGCCGCGCTCGGCTACGCGCTCTTCCGCGTCGTATCGCGCCCCGCCGTAAAAAATCGTCCCGCCGCGTCTATTGCAGGGTGAAGTCCCTCTTCAACCCCTTCAACCCTTTCAACCCGTGACTCCCACGCCCGAATCCTCCCCCGCCGCGCCGTGCGCGGCGACCCAACGCCCGGCCGGGCGCGAGGCGCGCAACGCGCGCCGCGAGCTCCCGGCCGGACTTGCGCACTTCTTCGCCCTCGACGGCTGGTTCCGCGACGTCTCGCCGCCCGGCGGCCGGCCGGACGGCTACACGTCGCTGTGCGAGCTGTTCCTCGCGTTCCTGTGGTTCCTCGCCGGGTGCGCGGCGATGCTGCTCGGCTACCTCTTCTGGTGGGGCTTCTACGCAGTCGTCCCCGTGGCGGGGTGGCGGCTGCTCCACCACTGGGCGCGAACGTTCTACCTGCGCCGGGACGGCGACCGGTGGGTGCGGATCGAATACACGCGAATCTACGCGGCCGCCGTGCGCGTTTTCGCGGCCGTCTGGGCGGTCTACCTCGCGACGACGCCGTGGCGCCCGCTCGCCGTCGAGCCGCCGCCGGCGGACCTGCTCGCCGCCGCGGAGGCCGCGATCCCGGAGGAGGAGCTCCCGCCGGACGTCCTCTTCGCGTGCGGCTACGGCCCGGCGACGATCGGGCGCGGGACGCAGCAGATCCTCGACAGCCGGGTCCTCGCGTTCCTCTTCGGCGACGACCGCGAGGCGCAGCGCCGCATCGTCGAGAACCGCAAGGCGTGGTGGCGCGTGCTCCGCGCCGCCGCGCCGGAGGACCGGCCGCGCCTGAGCGCCGCGGCCTCGCGCGCCGACCGCGCGCACCTGCTCCTCGGCCGGGGCGGCATCCCGCATCTGCTCGACCACGTCCTTTTCGGCTCGCACCAGCTCGTCGCCTACGACGGCCTCGTCCCGATGTGGTGGATTCTCTTCTCCGAGCCGCCGCCGGCGATCGGGCGCCGCTAGAACGCCGCCGCGCCGATTTCCCTTGCAGGACCGGCGGTCGTTCTGGTAGGGTTGCCGTCGATGGACGACACCTTCCCCGCGACCTCGCCGACGCTGCTGCGTGCGATCGCCGCCGACCCGGAGAGTCCGCGCTGGAACGACTTCGCGCGCCTCTACGGCCCGGTGGTCCGGCGCTGCCTGGCGCGCACCGGCGCGGCGGGCCGCCCGCTCGGCGCGGCCGACCGCGACGACCTCGTGCAGGAGACGTTCCTCGCCGTCGCGCGCGCGCTGCCCGGCTTCCGCTACGATCCGGCGCGCGGCCGCTTCCGCGGATACCTCGCCACCGTCGTGCGCAACCTCGTCCTGCGCCGCCGCCGCGAGGAGGCCGCGCGGCCGGAGGTCGCCGTCGCGGAGACGGGCGAGCGCGAGGCCGCGCCCGCGACGACCGACGCCGAGCGCGAGCTGATGCTCGAATGCTGGACGCTCGCCCTTGCGCGCGTCCTGCGCGAGCACGCCTTCACGCCCAACGCGAAGGCCGTCTTCCGCGCGCACGTGCTCGACGACCGCCCGGCCGCCGACGTCGCCGCGGAGTTCCGGATGCGCCCCAACGCCGTCTACCAGGTCAAGGACCGAGTCCTGCGCGCCGTCCGCCGCGAACTGGCCTCCTTCGGCCAGGGCCGCCTTCCCCTCGCCGACCTGCACGAGCGCCTTCTGGACGCGGAACGGGAGGCGCGCCCGTGAACGCCCCCGCCGCGCCGGCCGAAGCGCTCCGCCCCGGGCTCGTGCTCGGCGGCGAGTTCGAGCTGGTGCGCCCGCTCGGCGAAGGCGGGATGGGCAGCGTGTGGCTCGCGCGCGACCGTTCGCTCGGGCGCGACGTGGCGCTCAAGCTCCTGCGCGCGCCGGGCGACCCCGCCGCGCGCGAGCGGCTGCGGGACGGCTTCGAGCGCGAGGCGCGCATCCTCGCCGCGGCGGATCATCCCTCGATCCTGCCCGTGTGGCGGCGCGGCGAGGACCCCGCCACGGGGCTCGCGTTCTACGCGATGAAGGCGTGCCCTCTCACGGCGGCGGACGTGCGCCGGCTCTGCGGGGCCGTCTTCGGTTGCGCCCTGCCGCGAGGCTTCGCGCGCTGGGAGGAGGCGCCCCGCGCGCTCACGCTCGCCGATTTGCTCGCGGGCGGCAAGGCGCTGCCGCCGCGCGTCGTCGCCAGGATCGGCGAGGACCTCGCCGGCGCGCTCTCCTGCGCGCATTCGCTCTCGCCGCCCGTCGTGCACCGCGACGTCAAGCCCGCCAACGTCCTCTTCGAGCGCGACGGACGCGCGGTCCTCGCGGACGGCGCCAAGCCTCTCGCAATTGCCTTTGTGTCGCCGCATCCTTGCGGCGTTTTGGGCAATTGCTTCAACGCATCCTGCGTTGCGCGGCTGGATCGCGGCAGGGCTGAAGCCCTAGTGCAGGAGGCACTACTGTGTTCGCCAAAAGCGCGCACGACGCGCGCAT
>CACWKU010000057.1 GCA_902761575.1 uncultured bacterium | reverse complement strand
CGGGAGGGAGGGAGGATGGCTAGAGATCCTCCCCCAGATCGTGCAGGCTGGTGGCCCGGATTTCGCAGGTGACATCGACCGAGCCGGTGAAGCGGAACTGGTTCGGCACGAGATTCTCCGCCGTAGAGAAGCGGTTGGGGAGGTTCGTGTCGCCCAGCGCTTGGTCGACCTGCTTGGGATCGTAGTGCGTCCAGTCGGCGGAGCCGAGCCGGTCGAGGTCGGCCCGGGGAATGGTGATCTTGATTCCGTAGTCCATGCCGCCGTTCTTGTCGGTCTTCTTCTGCAAGAAGCGGTCGCCGCCGTTGGTGATTTGCATCAGCACGCCGCCGACGAAATGGACCTTGTGGTCGATGACGATGTTGCCGCTATCGTCCCTTGTGAGGGCGAAGGACTGGGTCTTTTTCCCGCCGTCCGGGTGTTCGTTGCCGCCCAGACGGGCCAACGGGCCCGGCTTGTCGTTGAATGCGAAACCCGTGCCCTCCATGGCGCACGCGGACACGCCCTGGTGCATGCAGCCCATGAGGATGTGGACCTTGGTCTTGAGCTCGTTGTCGGCCTCGTCGTAGGTCGCGTTCTCGTTGCCGGAGACGAAGCGGGCGAGCATGTCGCGCGCGACTTTCGGATCCTTGGGGACGGGACGCCCGTCGATGGTCCAGCCGACGTCGCGCATGATGTCCTTGTCGAACGAGGTGTCCATCTTGCCGAGGTCGACGAACGGCGTCCCGTCCTTGCCCTTGCCGAGCAGCTTCACGCCGATCTGATCCGCGATGTGCACGGTGATCTCCGACTTGGCGATGGCGTTCATCCTGCTCCTGAGCGTGGAGGTGGCGTCGGGGTCGTTCCTGAGGTCGCTGTTGTCCATGAGGACGTCGGTGATCTGCTGCGCGGCCGCGCCCTTGATCCGGAACGGCACGGGGTTCGGCGCGAAGGCCGCGAGGTCCGCCTCGTCGACCATGACCTCGTTGCCGAGGCGGGCGATGGCGGTGCCGTGCTTGTCCCCGATGTCGGCCTTCGCGGCCGCGATGAAGTCGTTGACGACCTTCCGCAGCAAGGCGTTTTCGGGTTCCGCGTCGATGGCCTTGAAGAGGTTGTCGAAGAGCAGCGCCGAACCGCCCTTCTTCACGTTGCGCGAGGTCAGCGTGTCGGCGAGGTCGGCGCGACCGCCCGCCTTGAGGTCCTGGACCGCGCGCTCGATCGCCGACTTCATGCCGGCGGTCATGTGCTCCTTGCGGGCGCCGCCCGCCGTCGGGTCCGCGCCGCGCGTCTCGAAGTACGAGAAGGTGTGGCGGATCGTTTCGGACCAGTCGCCGTCGCGCGCCTGGCGCGGGCGCATGTTCGGCGTCAGGCCGGCCGCCTCGTCCGCCTTGGAGAGCGGGTTGTGGTAGCAGCCGTGGCTTTCGCACTTGAGGAACAGCCGGCGGTTCGGGCCGTTGCCGTCCGGCGTCTTCAGATCGGGGATGGTACCGTAGTGGACGGTCCGCATGCCGGCGAGGAGGCCGTTCTGGCCTGCGGGCACGTCGATGCCGCGCAGGACGTTGCGGTGGCCGTCCACGGTCATCTTCTGGTAGGCCTCGAGGTGGGTGGACTTGCGCAGGTAGACGTCCTCCGAGGTGTCGAGCCACCGGGCGAGGTTGCCGTCGGGGTCGGCCACGGAGAAGGAGCCGTCCGGGAGCTTGTCGCCGTTCGAGAGGCCGATCGCGTGCAGCGCGAGGGTGAGGTCGGCGACGTTGGCGGCGGAGGCCGCGTGCCTGAATCCCATTCCGGCGCGGACTTCCTGGAGGATCTTGAGGCCGTTCTCGATGCGGTTGGCGAGCGTGTTCCGGATCATGTCGGCGAGCTGGGCGCGGCCGGCGAGGCCGCGCGGGCGCTCGGCTTCGGGCATCGCCGCGACGAGGCCCTCGTAGTGCCACTTCTCGAAGGTGACGGTCCTGCCGCCAACCGAGACGTCGAGCTTGTCGGGCGGGGCGGAGAGGTGGGCGTCAACGGCCGCCTTGACGGCCAGGATGCGGCGGGCCGTGAGCGGCGCGCCGCGGCCGTAGTCCTGGAGGTTGATGGCCTTCCAGACGCTTTCCGGGATCTTCGACCTGCCGCCGAACATCCTCGTCACGGCATTGAGGAAGAGTTTGCGCGCATTGTCGTTCGCGACCTCGTCCCACCGCGAGCGGAAGAGGTTGCCGACGAAGCCCACGCCGTCGGTCGTGGAGGCGACGATCGTGCGGCCGCCGAGCGGTCCCTCGATGTTGGCGATGGCCTTCTTGTTGCCGGCGTCGACGTTGCTTTGCGCGAACTGGACGAAGGCGGAGAAGGTGTTGTTGTATCCGTTGACGGGGAGCGGCATGGCTGGTGTCCTTTCGAGTGCGCGATGCGCGGCGTGTGGAAGCGTGTCGCCTATTCTACACGAAACCGGGGGGGGGAGATTACAAAAACCGCGCCCCCGTCGCGGGGCGCGGGCGCCGCCGCTAGACCGGAATGAAGCCGTGGGAGCCGTGCGGCGGGGGCGGGGGCGGCTCCGGGGCGGCCGCCGGGGAGGCGGGCCCGGCGGCGCGCTCGGCCTCGAGCCGGTCGGCGAGGCGCATCGCGAAGGACACGAACTTCTCGAACGAGCCGGGGAACTCCGCGGCGACGAGCCGCGAGCACGGGTAGACCGCGAACGCCGCGAGGAATCCGGTCTCCGGGTCGCGCCCCACGGCGGGGAGGCCTTCGTGCATCATCCCGAAGCCGAGGTTTAAAAGGTCCGCCGTCAGCTGGCGGGAGGGCGCGTCCGGCAGGTCGTCCGCGACGAGCGCCGAGACGACGAGCCGGTCCAGCGCGTCGTCCCGGACGATCGAGAAGGGCTGCCCGCCGATCGCGACTTCGCACGTTCCGTCGCGGAACTCGAGGGGAATCCCCAGGCGCGCCGAGAGCGCGCCCAGGGCGTCTTCGCAGGTCCCGGCCATTACGCCTGCACCTCCTGTCCCGGCTTGAGGAGGAACGTGTTGGGGTCGATCTGGCCGTAGTGCTTGACGCACGCCAGGAGGGTCTTGAGATTCTGGTTCAGCGCGATTTCGACTTTGCCGGCGGGACGATGGGCGATGTCGAGGGAGTGCATGTCCGTGAAGAGGCGCCCGTTGTACATGAGCTGCCCGAGGTATTTCTTGCACGAGGGGACGCCCTGGTCCGCGGGATCGTTCCTCTGCACGCGCTCGATCATGTTGCGGAGCGTCGTCTCGATGGCCTCCTGCGCCTTCCGGACGTCCACGGTCCTGTCCTTGTAGGACATCTTGATCATCTGGGCGCAGTGGGCGGCCTTGGTGTCCAGGTTCGCCAGCTGGGACTGCTTGTTCGCCGTGAGGTATTCGACCCTGCGGGCGACGAGGTTGGCGAGGCGGCCGGTGTCGGTGAGCTGGTCCGCGTAGGAGCCGTCGGCGTAGTTGTTCATGAACCGGCCGAAGGCCGCCTCGGTCTTCGCGTCGTCGGAGTTGTCCTTCATGGCGGTCACGTCGCCGAGCGCCTTCCCGACGGCCTCCTCGAACTCCTCGGCGGGGATGTCGATCTTGAAATGCAGCTGCGATTTCACGACCTCGGCGAACTTCTTCACCGACGCGGGGTCCTTGTTGATCCCGACGGCGCAGTCGACCACTTCCTTGGCGCGGTGGTCCATGCGGTTCGCCACCTTGTAGTAGGACTTCTCGACCGTGACGTTCTCGATCGCGTTCAGGGCGACGGCGTCCTCCATGTACATGTCGACGAGCTTGGAGAAGTTCCGGTCGATGTCGTAGGCGGAGACGGGCTTCTTGAGGACGTTGCCGGACTTGTCCTTGACGGTCGTCACGGTCCACTTGTCGCCGTTCCTGGAGATCGCGGTCACGGGGCGCTTGGCGCCGGCGAGGTTGTCGTAGAGCGCGAACCGGCCTTCGGTCTCGAGCTTCCGGCGGACGAGCGGCGCGATCTCCTCCTCCTTCGAGAAGAGGATCATCTCGACCTTGGAGGAGATGCGGCGCTCGATCTCCTCTTCGTTGACGATGCCCTTGTCCGCGCACTCGGCGCGGATCGCGGCCTCGCATTCCTTGCGCGCCGCCTCGCGGAACGGCGCCTTCACCTCGTCGGCGAGGACGTTGAACTCGGCCGCGGCGCTGTAGGCCAGGTCGTGCTTCTCCTCGGAGCGGGCCGCGCTGCCGGCGCCGAGCTGGCGCAGGGACCATTCCTGGACGTTGTCGCTCTTGGCCTCGAGGCAGACGCCGTCGAACTTGTCGAGGAACTCCACCAGCTCGGCGTCCTTGTTCTTCATCGACCGGACGGCCTGGAGGAATCCGTCGATCACGTTGTCGATCGTGCGGAGGACGTGGCGCTTCTTCTCGGCCTCCGTCTGGCCCGCGCAGTTCTCGTCCAGGTGCGTGAGGATCTTGAGGCGCTCCAGCAGGGTGTTGGCGGCCTCCGTTCCGGACGCGGCGGTCGTGAGCTGGTTGCGGATGGCGGCGAGCTCGGCGATCTGGCCCAGGCGGCCGAGGTACTTGGCGAGGTTCGGCGGCATCGCCTTGCCCTCGAGGTAGTACCCGAGGCGCTCGACGTCGTTCTCGTCGAGCTCGATCTCCGAGTGCGGCATCGCGAACGCCTTCATCACGTTCTTCGAGCAGTCGACGGTGCTGGCGTCGAGCTTGGCGCGGTTCGCGTAGAGGATGTCGAAGCACTCGTCCACGGCCTTCTTGACGTCGGGGACGCCGGGGTTGTCCTTGAAGCCGGCGTCCGCGGCGGAGGCCTTCGTCGTCTCCTGGATCCAGTTGTCGTACTGGGCCTGGAGGGTCTGCGTGAAGCGGTCCATCGTACCGCCGCGGAAGAGGTTCGTGAACCAGTTGCCGCTCGCGAAGCGCGCCTGCACGCGCCCGTTTTCGAACGAGACGTCGAACGTGTTGTGGTTGACCTTGATCTTCCCGTTGAGGGGGGCGTCGCCGTTCAGGCCGAGGAAGTGGTCCTTGAACGAGACGTCGGCGATGTGGGCTACGGATTGGACGGGCATGGGGAACCTCGGTTGGGTGGTTGGGTGGTTCGATGGTTCGGTGGTTCGAAGCGGGCCGTGGCGCGCGTTCGGTTGCCCATTATACACGAAACCGGGGGGAAACGTTACAAAAAAAGCGTTCCTCGTTTGCGCGGGTTCGACGACCGACTTCCGACGGCCGACGGCCGCGGGCCGGAAGTCGGCTGTCGGCCGTCGAAAGCCGGGCGGCCGTCATGCGGGGAAGGATTCTCCCGGTCGTGGCCGGACGGCGAAAGGACGACAGGACCTCAGGACGAAAGGCCGTGCACAGGCTTGCTTTGGAGAGAGGTGCCGAGCCGCGAAGCGGCGAGCATCCGACCGGCGCAGGCAGGCCCCGCGGAAGCGGCTCTGCCGCGCCCGCGGGGCCTGCAAGAGGGGCGCGCTAGAGCTTGTTCGTGCGGACCTTGCGGTGGCCGTCGTGCCGGTGGTTCACGTCGTCCTTCGTGGCGTTCCGGAAGGCGTTGGCGATCCGGCCCTTGCCGATGAGGCCCGAGAAGGACTTCTTGACGGAGTCGATGTTCTCGTTGACGATGTCGGCGAAGATTTCGGCGGCGGTCTCGGTCTCGAAGTCGACTTCCCGCGGCGGTTTCGCTTCGGCGAGGTCGTTGAGCGCCATGTCGATGGACTCGACGCCCCGGGCGACGGCGCGCTCGAGCCGGTCGGCGGCCCGGGCGAGCTTCTCGCGGAGTTTGTCGAGATCGGCCGCGCCGGAGAGCGTGGCCGCGCGGAGGCTGCGCTTCCGGGAGGCGTAGTCCGCCAGCGCGTCGTCGATATCGTCTTTGGCGATCCCGGCGACGTGGCGCGACACGAGGGAGACGAGATGCGCGAGCTTGTCGTTGCCGGGGAGGGTCTCTTCCTCCTTCATCGCCGCGCGCATCTTTTCGACGAGGGAGCCGTTCGCCTTCTTGTCCATCCCGATCCAGGCCAGGTCCGTGGCGTTTATGCGGGCGTTGTAGAGCGCCTTGGCGAGCGGGGTCTGGCTTTCGCTCAGGTGCACGAGCGTCCGGGTGCCGTCCGGCTTGGCCAGAAGGTCGAGCAGCCTGCCGATGGCGTCCTCGGGGTCGCGGGGGGCGAGCACGGGGTCGCCGCGGACGACCTGCTCCTCGTAGGCGTGGTAGAGCGACTGGGCCTCCTGGAGGAGCTCGGCGATCTCCTCGTGGCAGTTCTGGAGGCGGGTGAGTCCCTCGGCGAAGGCGGCGACCTTGGGCGGGATGTCCACGCCGAGCTTCTGCAGCTCGCAGAGGATGGCCTGGAAGCGGTAGCCGGTGTCGGCCTCCGCGAGGCCCTTGTGGATGACCTGCCGGACCGCGGCCTCGATCTTGTCCTTCTTCGCGTTGAACGCGTCCCGCTCCGGTGTGCCCTTGCCGAGGAGCTCGCCGAACGTGTCGACGAAGAACGTGGTGTGCTTGGCGGCGACGGTCGCGACCATCTTGAGGAGCAGGACGCGCTCCTCGGGGGCGAGCTTCACGAGGTTGCCGAAGTCGATGAAGGTGGCGCGCTGCCCCTCGGTGTCGAGCATCAGGTTGCCGGTGTGCACGTCGTTGTGCATCGTGCCGGACTTGAAGAGCGCCTCGTCGACCCACTTCCAGACGACCTGCTTGAAGTAGATGCCGCTCTCGGAGATGTCGCGCACGGCTTTCTCGATCTTGTTGTGGATGGCGAGGAAGCCCGCGGCGGACATGTCCTTGCGGACGACCGGCTTGCCGTCCTTGCGGACGATCCGGCCGTCGGCGTCGGTCTCGAAGACGCCGGCGAAGAGGTTGTGGATCTCCTGCGTCTGCCGGGCGAGAACCTTGTCGAAGGGCTGGCCGGGGGCGACTTCGCCCACGAGCACGTCGGCGCTCTGCTTGACGCCTTCCGGCACCTTCATCGCGGAGACGGTCCAGGTGTGCTCCGCGCCGGGGACGTGGACGCGCTTGCCCGTCTTGGCGTCGACCTTGGGGACCATCTTGCCGGACTTCTTGTCCTGCACCATCACGTAGCGGTTGTCGCGGACTTCGTAGACCTGGCCGTCCTGGATGTTCTTCGCTTCGACGCGGAAGTCGAACTCGTCGGCGATGGTCCTGACGCGCGCCGCCCAGACCTTGTCGACGGAGGGGATCGTCTTGGCGACGGCGTCGAAGATCTTCACGTCCTCGTCGAAGCGCTCCTTCACGCCGGGGCGCAGGATCTTGACGATGACTTCGTCGATCCCTCCCCGGTCGTTTATGAACGAGCACTGCACCGCCTGGCCGACGGTGGCCGCGCCGAGCGTCACGAACGGCTTTCCGCCGACGTTCACGCGCATCGTGTATTTCGCCGGGTTCTGCTTGGCGATTTCGTCCAGCTTGCCGAGCACGTAGTCGTCGGGAATCGGCGGGATGGAGCTCTTGAGCACGTCGATCGCCCCGCCGTGCGGGCCCATCACGCGGCGGTCGATGCCCTGCAGCGTCTTCTGCATCAGCGGGCCCGCGCCGAGAAAGATCGCGGAGAGGTATTTCGTCTTCCCCGCGACGGTCCCGGCCTCCGCCGCCTCCGGCGCGTTGCGCAGCGCGGAGGAGAGGACGCCGGCCTTGCGGGCGTGGGAGACGGTCGTGAAGTAGGTGGAGAGCACCTTCTTCTGGAAGGCGAGCATCCCGGGGCGCGTCGCGTCCTTGACGGGGTCGTCGAGGATGTCGTCGAGTGTCTTCTTCGAAAGGCTCGCCGTGATTTGCTCGGGCTTCATCCCGTCGTATTCCGAGGCGATCTTCGCCTTCGGGTCGAGGTGGCAGATCTCGTTCACGTAGGCCTGCAGCGCCCTGGCGCTCTCGTCGGCGAGCTTCGCGAAGGACTGCGCGACCTTGCCCATCGCGGCGGCCGCGTCCGCGTCCTTCGCGAGGTCCATCTTCAGGAGATACTGCTTGATCTCGGCGGGGCGGACGGCCCGGATCTCCTTGCCGAGCGCGGCCGCGATCGCCGCGCGCATCGTCTCGCGGACCTCGGCCATCGCGCCGCCGACGAGCCCGCGCAGCTCCGGCATCACCGCGGAGGCGACGGCCTGCGAGTTGTCGATGAAGCGGCAGAACGCGTCGATGTTCCCGAGCATGATCTTGCGGAAGGCCTCCGGCGAGGCGCCCGGGGCCTTGTTGAGGAGGGCCTCGGCCGCCTCGAAGAGGTCCGCCGCGAGGTTGCGCATGTCGGCCGGCGTCGCGTCGCGCGGGCGCGGTGCGTCGGTGTCGAGCAGCTCCGCGACGTGCAGCGTGATGCCGCCGACGATGTCGCCCTTCTTGGCCTCGGCGGTCTGGGCCGCCTTCGGGACGGCGCCGAGGTCCTTCGACGTGAGCGAGGCCGCCGTGAGCTTGCCCTCGCTGCCGGCGACGTTGCGGTAGAGGTCGGTCTCGAGAAGTTCGTTGCGCGCGCCGATGGCGGCGAAGGCCTTGTCGAACGCGCCCTCCGCGCACTTCTTCGCGAAGGCGTCGAACTCCGCGAGCGTCGCGTCGGCGAGCGTCGTCCGGCCGGTGGCCTCCCGGAAGGTCTTGATCACGGCCGCCTTCAGCTCGGCGGTCTGCGCGGCGTTGCGGCCGGCGATCTTCCCGTCGCCCAGCGCGAACGCGACGAGCGCCAGCGGGTCCTTCCGCGCGAACCCGGCGAGCGCGTCCGGCGACGCGTCGCCGATCGCGGCGCCCGCGGCCTTCAGCGCCTCGGGGGAGGTGGCGCTCACGCATTCGCGGAGAACCCGCGTGAAGGCCTCCGCGAGCGCGTCCGCCGCCTCGGGGTTCTTCACGCGCCCGAACATCGCCTTGAGGGCGTCCTCGTCGCCCAGCGTGAACGAACGGAAGTCGACGGTGCGGCCCGTGCCGGCCTTGGCCGCCGCCTGGAGCTCCAGCGCGAGCGAGGCGACGAGCCCCTTGGCGTCCGCCACGAGGCCGGGCGGGAAGAACGCCGCCGCGCCCTCCGGGTCGGCGGCCATCAGCAGGAGCGCGTGCAGGTTCTGCGCGACGAGCGCCTTCTGCGCCGCCGCGTCGCCCAGGGCCGCGAACTTGACGAGATTCCACGCGAAGTCGCCGATCGCCTTGCGCTCGGGGAGCGGAAGCTTCGCGGCGGCGAACGTGAAGTTCTGAGTCCTCTGCGCCGGCTCGAAATGCTTCGGCGCGTCGAGCTTTTCGGGCGCCACCGACGGCGCGTTGTCGCGGGCGGGGCGGTCCTTCGGCCGCTCGAAGAGCAGCGTGACCTCGTTGAAGATGCGCTTCTCCTCCGCGCGGCGGTGCGCCTCGAGCATCGCCTTGAATTGCCCGGACACCTCGCCGTCGCCGCTCTCGACGGACGAGAGCCGGTCGTCGAGCGGATTGCGCGCCGGGCCGAACGCACGGCCGGGAAGGAGCGATTCCGCGTCCTTCGGGAGCGGCCCGCCGAAGAGCTTCTCGAACTTGTCCTCCTGCGGCGGCGGCTGGGGAACCTGGTTCTGCCCCTCCTGCGGGACCTCGTTCTGAGGCGGCGGCTGCGGGATCCCGCCGCCCTCTTGCGGGACTTCGTTCTGCGGCGGCGGCTGGACCTCGCCGCCCTCCTGCGGGACCTCGTTCTGAGGCGGCGGCTGCACGCCCTGCGGCGGCTCCTCGATGTTCTCCCCGTCCCCGCCGTTGTTGGCGACCTCGTTCGCGTGATCGACGATGGCCTTGACGCGCTCCGCGCCGCCCTTGTCGCCCTCCTCGATTTCGCCGACGGCCTGGGCGATGACCTGGACGTTGTCTTGGTTCCGGAGCGCATCGTTGCGCGCGGCCCGGATCGAGTCCTCCGTCCACTCGGCCGTGCCCTTGGCGACATCCCGGGCGTAGCGGGCGAGCGACTGGTTGTCGAGCTCGTCCAGCAGCTCCTGCCCGACGCCCGCGAACGTCCGGAGGATCGCCTGCGCGACCGTGCGCCCGAGGCCGGGGTCGCCGTCCTCGCCAACGCCGCCGTGCTTCTTCGCGTAGGACAGCATCGCGCCGAGGCGCTCCCGGCCGAGAAGCGCCGCGTCTTCCGAAATCTGCCGGTCGAGCTGCCCGGCGATCTCCGCGGGGGAGACGCCGAGGTCGACCGTCAGCGTCTCGCCGCCGATCCGGACCGACGCCACGAGGCGCGTCGCGTTCATCGCCTCCTCGGCGACGGACGAGAGCGTGATCGCGCCGAACGGCGTCTGGACCGACTGCGGCCCCGCGTCGGGGTCGGCGGCGAAGGCGGCGACGGCGTTGCGCAGCATGGCGAGCGTCCGCGCCTGGCGGTCGAGGCACGAGTTGGCGACGCGATTGAATGCGTCCTGGAAAAGCGTGTCGTTCCGGTTCAGGCGCAGGCCCGCCAGGACCTTCATCATGTCGGGGCTGGCGCGCATGGCGGCCAGGGCGGAATCCTTGCACGACTTGCCCGAGAGCAGCGCGAAGAGCTGCTCGTGCGGCGGGCTCTTGCGCACCAGCGAGGCGATCTGGGCGTCGACGCGGGCGCGCGCGTCGCGGACCTTCTTCGAATCGGCGGCGCCCGGGAGCAGCCCGAGGCCGGAATCGTTGCGGAGGATGTCGCGCACCTGCTCGCGGGAGAGCGGGGTGAAGCGGCGTTGCAGGGCCTCGCCGACGTTGCCCAGCGTCGTCCTCGTCTCCGGCGCGAGGCCGAGCTTCGCGCGGATATTGGCGAGATTCTGCTCCGAGACGCCGCCCCCGGCGAGCGCCTTGAGGAACGCCTCCTTCACCGCCACGGCGCGCTTCGGGTCGATGGCGACGGCGTTGCGCGACGAGAGGGTGACGTGGTTGTTGACCTTCTTGAGGCCGGTGACCTCGCCCTTCTTGTTGGTCTTGAAGTCGATCTGGCCGGCGTTGTAGGTGCCGTTCGAGACCGCGAGGAAGTCGTTGAGCGTGATGGGCATGGTCGTCTCCGGGTTGAAGGGTTGAAAGGTTGAAAGGGTCGAAGGTTCGAAGTGCGCTTCGCGCACGTTCGAGGCCGGCTTCGTCGGCGTTCGATACGCGCCGTGCGCGCGGTCGGTCGCCTATTCTACACGAAAGCGGGACGGATTGTTACAAAAAAGTCGAACCGGCCGATCCGGATTCCGCCCGCACCTCGCGCCTTCGACCTTCCGTGCGCGGGTATGTTGAACCTACTTCTGAAATGATGACATACAAGTTGGCCGGAATAAATAGGCAGAACTTCGCCAAGAAGAGACGGCAAGTCCTCCTCGCCCCGAAGTCGGAGCATTTGCGGAAATCTGCGCGGCCATCCGCAGCCCGAGGGCGCGGCGGACTAGAGGAGCGTGGAGGCGACGGTGGCGCGCAGGGGGTGGTCCTGGTGCTCCTTCTGCATGAAGTGGGGGCCGACGCGGAGGGCGAAGGGGTCGGCCGAGAGGCGCTCGAGCGCCGCGCCGAGGCCCGGGTTCGCGCCGATCACGAGGGCGCGGACGAGGGCAACGACGGGCTGCAGCTCGTCGGAGCCGAGCTCCCGCTCTTCGCGGAATTCCTCCTTGGCGGCGTCGAAGATCCCGTCGGCGTATTTCCGGATGGCCTCGAAGCGCGCCTCGTCGGTCGCGTTCGCGTCGCCCAGCGCGGCGAGGAGCGACGCGCCGTCGACCTTGGCCGCGATGCGCTGCACGCGCCGCACGTCCACGAAGGGCTTGTCCGGCCGGCTCTGCTGCCGGACGATGGTGCGGAGCCGCTCGCGGGTCTCGTCGGTGACGTCCCGGAGGCCGTCGACGAGGACGAGCTTCTCGACATATTCCTCGGTGATCCCGTCGATGATGTTCCGCATCTCCTCCTCGGCGGAGAAGCCGGGCTCGCGGCAGCCCGGATAGGTTCCGTACAGGATGCCGTCCTTGAGCTTGTTCATCCGGTCCTCGAGGTGGAGGGAGTAGCCGAAGCGGCGGCGGGCCTCGGCGGGCTCGATGCCGAACCGTCCGGCGAGCTTCTCGGCCATCGCGTCCGAGGCGCCGCGGACGAGCGCGCCGAGACGCACCTCCTGCCGGACGAGGTCGCGGATGGATTCGCGGAAGCCGTCGAGCGCGGCGCGGACGTCGCCCGGCGACCGCGTGGCGCGCAGGGCGGAATTCAGCGCGGGGAGATACCGGAGGAGGAGGTTCCCGAAGGTGCCGGGCAGGGGGCCGAGGCGGAGTTCGGCCGCGATGGCGTCGGCCTCGGCCTTGGCGATCTTCCCGACCACGGTGAACTCGGCCGCCTCCGCCGCGACCTGGCGGAACTCGGCGAGGGACACGACGCGGTTCTCGTCGCGGGCGGCGTTGACGACCGGCGTGAGGATCGAGCTCATGGCCATCAGGTCGGCAACCTGCGGATACAGGGCGTCCTCGGGCACCCATTCCTCGCCGAAGCGCTCCCGCAGGGGGGCGAGGACGGAGTCGGCCTCGACGACGTAGGGTTCGGGAATCCGGAAGAACGTCTGCCCCATGATGTTGCCGAGCATTCTGCCGCGCATCGACTCGACCATCTCCGAGACCTCGTCGATGCCGTTGTGGTGCAGGGCGCCGCGGGCGAGGAGTTCGAGCGAGGCGGGCGTGACCTCGTCGTTGAACATCTCGAGCATGGTCCGGAGGGCCTGGCCGAGCTTCGTGTGGGCGGCGAAGGCGGCGACGGCCTCCTCGGCGGTGAGCTCGCGGCCTTCGACTTCGGGGTCCGGGGAGGGAAACCGGACGTGTTCGGCCTTGACGGCGCGGACGAGCGCCTGGGCGAAGGCGGGCGGCGGGGCGCCGTCGCCGATTTTCCGCGACAGCTCGGCCCGGGCCTCGTCGGCCGGGTGCTTGCCGAACGGGGCGAAGAGGTGGGACGGGTAGGACTCGTCGTCGTCCATGTAGCGCACGTCCTCGTCGGCCCGGACCTCCGGGCGGGCGAAGAAGGCCGCCAGGTCGTTGCGGACGCCGGGATGGCGGTCGAGCGCCGCGATGAGGAGGATGCCGGAGACGTTGGAGAGCTCCGGGGCGCCGATCGCGTCGGCCTTGCCCTCGAGGAGCCGCAGGACCGTCGGACGGATGCCGTCGGAGAACGGCTTCATCGCCCGATAGACGTCCGCCTTGGGCCGGCCCTCGCGGAGCGCCGCGGCGAGCGGGGCGAAGTCGATCTTCGCGGCCTCGTCGAGAAGGGCGTCCAGGTCGAGGTAGCCCACCTTGTCCTGCGCGAGGAGCCATTCCCGGAGCTCCCCCTTCGCGGCGTCCGAGAGCGCGAGCCCGTCGCATTTTGCGAGGATGGCGGCGCGCTCGTCGGCGAAGCGCTTCGCCACGTCGCGGAACGCCTGCTCGATCTGCTCCGGGGTGTCGGAGGGCAGATCCCCCCGGCCGAGGCCGTGCGCGACGCCGGAGGCGAGCTCGCTGATGCGCGCCCGGGACAGGGCGTCCCCGCCGAGCGCGGAGGCGGGGATGCCGGTCCGGGCGGAGAGCTCCGCGCGGACCATCGCGCCGAACTGCGCCTTGCAGGTCTGGACGGAGGAGGCGCGGCGCAGCTCGGCGTCCATCCGGTCCAGGACGGAGTCGAGCGCCGCCGCGACGTCCTGCGGCGTGCGGCAGGCCGCCAGGCGGCCGACGAGGTCGGGATTGCGGCTCTTGAGCGCGTTGACCGCGGTGGCCGCCGGGGTCTGGCGGGGGAGATTCAGCTCGGCGAGCCGGGCTTCGACGCGCGCGGCGAGCGCCCGGTTCGCCGCCGCCTCGGCGGCGGACGCCCGGAGCGCGTCCCGCATCGCCTCGGGGGCGAGGCGGTTCCCGCCCTGCGCGCGGGCCAGGCCCTCGACGGCCTCGGGCGTGACGAACAGCCGGATCGTCGTGTCCGCCGGGACGACGGCCGCGCCGAAGACGGAGCGGACGTCCGCGAGGACGTCGGCGGCGAGCGTCCGGTACTGGCCGAAGAGCCGTTCGTTGGTGTTGACGAAGGCCGAGACGACCTCGTCGTTGAAGGCCTCGGCCGAAGTCGCCGGGACGTAGGCCAGGTTCGCCCTCCTCCCGTCGTCCGCCAGGTCGCGCGCCATGTCAAGGCACTGGCGGGCCCGCTCCGCCGACGCGCCTTCCGGCAGGGCGGCGAGCTCGCGCAGGAGCGATGTCGCGGCCGCGTCCGGCAGGCGGTTCGGGAACGAGAGGCTCGCGTAGTCGTCCACGCCCGCGTCCTGCAGGAGCGCGACGCACAGGGTCCGGACCTTGTAGGGCGCCTTGTCGCCGCCGTCCCGGACCAGGGCGTCGATCCATCGGGAGCGCTCCTCGCGCGGGACGGCGCGGAAGGCGGCGCGCAGCTCGATCGCGTCCGCGCCGGGGCCGAGGCCGGAGAGACGGACGATCATGTCCTCCAGCCGGCGGGCGAACGTCGCCTCGTCCGTCCCCGCCTCCATCGTGAAGCGCCTTTGCCCGTTCGAGCCCCAGGAGATCTTCGCCGCGCGGTCCGCGCGCGGATGGCCGTTCGAGAGGTCGAGAACGATGCCGAGCGCCTCCTTCGCCATCTGGAGCAGCTCGGCGCGGTCGGCCTTCGACCGGAAGTCGACGTCGCCCGCGAGGAGCGACTGGAAGAGGGAGAACCGGCGCTGCGTCTCGACCGTGCGGCTCTCCGCGAGCCCGGCGTTGGCCGCGTCGCGCGCGGCGATGCGCCGCCGGCGCGTGTCGGCGCCGACGCGGGCGTAGATCTGCGCGCTCGTGCGGATCGTCACCTCGTTCTGGCCTGCGTTGAGCGCCTCTGCGTTGCGGTCGAGGATCTCGCGGATCTGCTGGCGCGAGAGCGGCCTGAGGCTGCGCTCCATCAGCTGCGTGTCCACGGCCTTCTCCGGCGCCAGGCCGAGCTGCGCGCGGACCTTGGCGATCTCGTCCGCCTGGACGCCGCCCCGCGCGAGCGCGTCCACGAACGCCTGCTTGACCGCGATCACCTCGGCGTGGGAAAGCGACACCTTGTTCCTGCCGGTGCGGGAGACGTAGTGGTTGACCTTGTCGATCGTGTGCGCGTCCTTGAGGCGGACCTCGCCGGCGTTGTGCCGGCCGGAGGAGATGTCCTGGAACTGCTTGAGGCTGACCGAGACGTCGGCGAACTTGACGGGGAGGGGCATGGCGGGGACTCAGTGACGAGTGACGAGTGAAGAGTGAAGAGTGAAGAGTGAAGAGTGAAGAGTGAAGAGTGAAATGGGGGAAGAGGAAGCTCTGGGGGCGGGGGTGCGGCGGTTCAACCCGTCTACACGCAGCGGGGCGAGCGGGTTACACCGCCGCGTCGTCGGATGCCGGTGATTCTACCACTTGGAGCGCGCTCCAAGTCAACGGCATTTTCGCACCCGTGCGGCGCGGAGGGCCGGGCGGCGTTGCACGGCGTGGCGGGGTGCCGCCACGCCGGCTGCGGCCGGGTGTCGCGGCTTCGCCGCTCGCGGGCAGGAGGGTTCACGGGGCGGGCTCCTTCGCGCCCTCGGATTCCGCGTGGGCGCTCGCTTCGCGTGGTCCGGAGTCGCCGCCGCGCTCCGCGCGGCTCGCTCCTCCGTTCCTCGCTTCGCTCGCCTGGCTGGCCGGAGCCGTGTCGGCCCTGCCGGAGGCGCAGAGGCGGAAGCCGAGGCCGTCGAGCCGGTCGGAGGGCGAGAGCCTGAACCGGGAGGAGGACCCGCAGTCCCTGGCCGAGAAGTACCAGCCGCCGCCGCGACTGACGCGGCCCCCGCCAACCGCCGTTTCAGTCCACTCCCACACGTTGCCGTGCAGATCGTAAAGTCCCCACGCGTTTGGCTTCTTCCGCCCCACCGGCTTGTGCGAGAGGGTTTCGCTCCAGTCGACCTCGCGCACGCGGTCGACGAGCCGCTCGGCAAAGTCAAGGAAGCGCGCGAGCCAGCGGGGACGCGTCGAGAGGTTCTCGTCAAACCACGCCACGCGGCCGAGCGTCGCTTCCGTGATCTCCGTCCCGTCCGCGAGGCGGCAGTAGTCGTTCGTCGAGCCCGCGCGGCAAGCGGTTTCCCATTCCTCCTCCGTCGGCAGGCGGAAGACGAGTCCCGACGGGCGCGCGGCGGGGTGCGCGTTGAGCTTTTCGAGAAACGCCTGGCAGTCGTCCCACGAGACGCATTCCACGGGATGGTCGGCGCCCTTGAAATACGACGG
>CACWKU010000056.1 GCA_902761575.1 uncultured bacterium | reverse complement strand
CGACGCGAAGCCCGCGCCCGCCGGGGCCGCCGGCGGCGACGAGGCCGCCGCGGACGCGGCGGCGGCGGCGGACCTGGCCGCTCCGGACGAGGTCTCGGTCCTCGCCGCTCGCGTCCTGCTGATGGCGTTCGCCGGGTTCGTCCTCGTCTTCTCGTGGATGTGCCAGAGCTGGCTCGTCGCGCTGTTCTACTCGCTGCTCATGATGGCGCTGTTCCTCGTCTTCTCGCGCATCGCGTGCGAGACGGGCATCCCGTTCGCGCAGGCGGGGTGGAACCCCTCGGACCTCCTGATCAACCTCCTCGGCGCCTCCGCGCTCGGCCCGCAGGCGACCAACTTCACGGTGTGGGGCACCTCGATCCTCACGCAGGACCCGCGCGAGGCGCTCATGCCCTACGCCGCCACGGGCGCCAAGGTGGCGGACGACGCTGGGATCCCGATGAAGAAGGTCTTCCGCTTCGCCGTCGCGGCCGTCCTCGTCGCGCTCGCCGTCGCCTGGGCCGGCTCGACCTTCTCGATCTACAACTACAACCCGATGAGCGACTCCTGGGCCGCGAACTACACGCCGAAGATGTACTTCGACCAGACCGCGCAGATGCTCGGCGGGATGGAGGCCTCGGGGATGCTCGAGGAGACGATGGCGCTGGAGCCGGACGGCACCTTCGCCTCGGAGCTGCTCGCGCCCCTCCGGCGCCTCGGCCTCGCGCAGCCCAACGCGCTGCGCAGCCACTACATCCTCTACGGGATGCTCGCGGTGATCCTGGTCTCGATGCTTCGGTTCCGCTTCTCGAAGTTCCCGCTGCACCCGGTGATCTTCCTGATCGTCGGCACCTACCCGGGCACCGGCGCCTGGGGCGTCTTCCTCCTGGGCTGGTTCATCAAGCAGGCCGTGGTGCGCTTCGGCGGCGGCGGCGTCTACCAGAAGCTCAAGCCGTTCTTCATCGGCATCATCACCGGCGAGCTCGGCATGGCCGGCGTCGCCCTCGTCGTCGAGTTCTCGCACTACCTCTACTACGGCCAGCCCGCCAAGGTCGTCGGCTGGTTCCTCCCCGGCTAGCATCCTCATTCAGCATTCAGCATTCAGCATTCCGCCATGAGCTCCCCTCCGAAAACCGTCCGGAACATCGACGTGCGCAAGCAGCACGTCATGTCCTTCCGCGAGACCTGGCACCTCTGCATCCAGGGCGTCAAGCACCGCCTGTTCCGCTCCGCGCTCACGCTCGCCGTCGTCGTGCTCGCCGTCGCGTTCTTCATGTTCCTCCTCTCCGAGAGCATGTTCGAGCGCGCCGTCGCCCGCGGCGTCACGGGCGAGGACGCCGCCGCGCGCGCCTCGCAGGTGCTCCTCACGGAGATGCTCTCGCCGGCCTCCGACGCGATCTCCGTCGAACGCCTCGCCGAGGCGTCCGGCACGCTCGTCGACTACGGCGACGGCACCGGCGCGCACGACGCGTCCGCCTGGTACGTCGCACCGACCGGCTTCGCCGAGGAGCGCGTCGCCGCCCTCGCCCGTCTCGCGAAACGCGAGCGCGTCTACGCCGAGTGGCTCGACGAGCTGCCCGTCGGCAAGCGCATCGTCCTCGTCGGCAAGCGCACGGGCCGCGCCGCGTTCCGGCACATGATCGAGAACCGCGACGAGCTGCACCGCCAGCTCGGCATCATGGTCGACGTCCGCGTGCCGGGCCGCCGCGAGGGGCTCGACGCGTTCCTCGACGCCTTCCCCGCCTACGAGAAGGAGATGGCCGCGTTCACCGCCGCGTGGAACGCCGCCGTCGCGAAGGCCATCGCGGCGACCGCCGCCGCGACCGGCGCGAAGCCCGTCGACCGCTGGGTGCCCGACGCGCCGGAGGCGGACGCCGAGGCGTGGCGCGCCTCGCTCGCCGCGATCGGGTTCGCCTTTCCGCCGGAAAACCTGCGGCTCATGCGCACGCAGCTGCGCGAGGCGAACGAGTACGCCGACGTCCTCGACGCCCTCAACCGCCCCGCGCTCCGCAAGGAGTGGTCCACGAAGTTCCGCGAGACGAAGGCAACCTCCGCCGAGGAGAAGATGCCGCAGCTGGCGGACCCGCGCGCCGCGCAGCTCCTGCCGCAGTTCCCCGCCGAGCTCCTGCCGCGCATCGCCGCGCGCCACGCCGTCGCCGCGCGCCTCGCGCTGCTCCAGGACCGCCTCGCGCCCGTCCTGCGCGCCAAGACCGCCGCCTTCGGCCTCACCGGGCGCCAGATCTTCCTGCTGTGCATCTCGTTCCTCGTCTGCATGGTCGGCATCGCCAACGCGATGCTGATGGCCATCACCGAGCGCTTCCGCGAGATCGCCACGATGAAGTGCCTCGGCGCGACCGACGGCTACATCCTCTCGCAGTTCATGCTCGAGGCCGCGCTGCAGGGCTTCTTCGGCGGGCTCCTGGGCGCCGTCGTGGGCTTCGTCATCGCGGTCGCGCGCTCCGGCCTCGCCTACGGCGCGCACCTCTGGCGGTACTTCCCCGCCGGCGAGGTCGCGCTCTGCTTCGTCTTCTCGCTCGCGGCGGGCGTCCTCCTGTCCGCGCTCGCATCGATGCAGCCGTCCTGGAGCGCCTCGCGCATGGCGCCAATGGAAGCCATGAGGGTCGAATAGCCATGACCGAGTTCAACGAAGCGAAATACGCCGAGGGCCGCGAGGTCCTCGTCTCCGTCCACGACGTGCGCCGCACCTTCTGGCGCGGCGAGGAGCCCGTCCACGCGCTCGACGGCGTCACGCTCAACATCTACCGCGGCGAGTACATCTGCGTGATGGGCCCCTCCGGCTCCGGCAAGTCGACCTTCTTCAACGCCGTCGGCGGCCTCGACACGCCGACGAGCGGGCGCGTCTTCATCGACGGCGTCGACATGGCGCAGCTCAACGCCGACGAGCTCGCGTTCCTGCGCTGCCGCAAGATCGGCTACGTATTCCAGCAGTTCAACCTCAACACCACGATGACGGCGCTGGACAACGTCACGCTGCCGATGGTCTTCGCCGGCGTGTCGGCCGACGAGTCCCGCGCCCGCGGCATGGCGCTGCTGGAGCGCGTCGGCCTCGGCGACCGCTGGAACCACCGCCCGAAGGAGATGTCCGGCGGCCAGATGCAGCGCGTCGCCATCGCGCGCGCGCTCGCCAACAACCCGTCGATCCTGCTCTGCGACGAGCCGACGGGCAACCTCGACCTCAAGAGCGGCAAGGACATCCACCTGCTGCTGCACGACCTGAACAAGAAGGGCGGCGTCACCGTCATCTGCGCCACGCACGACCCGAACATGCTCTCCGTCTCCGACCGCATGGTCTGGATCACCGACGGCCGCATCGCCCGCATCGCGGAGTCCAAGGACGTCGAGATCGCCCAGAACTCCCTCGGCGACGGCCAGGAGGAGGACTAGCCCCCGCGCGTCGCGTGAGCCGATTGATGGAATAACCGATGGAATAAACCGACGTTCCCTTTCAACCTTTCAACCTTTCAACCTTTCAACCTTTCAACCTTTCAGATGCCCCCCTCTCCGTTCAACTGGCAACGCGCGGAATGGCCCGCGTTCTCCTTCGCGCGAAGCGCGCTGAAGGACGAGCTCGCCGCCTTCGCCCGCGCGTTCCGCGAGGCGGAGAGGGCGCTGCGCGAGCCGGAGGACCCGCTCTTCGCCGCCCGCGCGCTCGCCGCCGAGGCCGTCACGACGAGCGCCATCGAGGGGGTCGAGGTCGACGAGGCCGTCGTGATGTCCTCCATCTGTCGCGCGCTCGGCGTCCCCGGTGCCGCTCCCTCCGCCGCCCGCGACGCCCGCTCCGAGGGCGCCGCCCGGATGGTGCTCGCCGTGCGCGAGGACCGCGCCGCCCCGCTCTCCGCCGCGCTCCTGCGCCGGTGGCACGGCGCGCTGATGGAGGGAGACGACCGCGGCGTCCACGCGGGCGCGTTCCGCTCCGTCCCCGTCCGCGTCGTGAGCGTGGACCGCTTCGGACAGTCCGAGACGCGCTTCGAGGCGCCGCCCCCGGAACGCGTCCCGCGGGAGATCCGGCGGTTCGTCGCCGTCTGGAACACCGCCCCTGCCGCGACGCCGGCCGATATCGCTCTCAAGGCCGCCTTCCTGCACCCGCACTTCGAATCGATCCACCCCTTCGAGGACGGAAACGGCCGCATCGGCCGCGCCCTCGTCGCGAAGGTCCTCGCCGAAGGACTCGGGCGTCCCGTCGCCCTGCCGGTCTCGACCTTCGTCGCGCGCCACCGCCGCGCCTACTACGACGAGCTCCACGCCGCCTCGCTTTCGCTCGACTGGACCTCCTGGGCCGGCTTCTTCGTCCCGGTCCTCACGGAACTGCTCGAGAGCTTCGTCTCCGCGTCGCGGTTCGTCGCCGCCAAGCGCGACTATCTCGCGCGCCACGAGGCCGCCTTCTCCGAACGCGCCCGCAAGGTCGTCCTGCGGATGTTCGAGGACGGCGAAGCCGGCGCGAAGGCCGGACTCTCCACCGCCAAGTGGATGCGGATGGCCAAGGTCTCCAAGCCCACCGCCACGCGCGACCTCGCCGAACTCGCGCAGGCCGGCGCCATCGTCCCGACCGGCGACGGACCGCAGACGCGCTACCGCCTCAACCACCCGGCCTTCGTTCCGGCCGGTGAGCCGATTGATGGAATAAATGATGGAATAAACGACGCGGTCGAACGCCTCGTCCGGCTCCATCCAGGCCGCGGCGTCCCCTTCTTCCTCGCCTCGGTCAAGACGAGCCGCGCGACCGTGGAACGCGCCGTTCGCGCGCTCGTGCGCGCGGGCCGCATCGAACACCGCGGCAGCCGCAAGACCGGCGGCTACTTCGCCAAATTCACCGCCTCCTGACACCCCGCCACGTCCCATGTCCCGCAAAACTCTACAATCGAACCGACCGAAGAAACCGACGAAACCGGTTTCAGGATTCGTTTGCGATCCGCCGATCCAGACGGAGTTGTTCGGACCGGGCGGATTCTGCGAACCATCTCCCGCGACTTCCGATCAGCGTCGGCCGATCGGGATTGACCTCTTCGCTGGATGCGGAGGGCTTTCCCTCGGTTTCGAACAAGCGGGCTTCGATGTTGTCGCAGCCGTCGAAATCGATCCGATCCACGCGGCCGTGCACGAATACAATTTTCCGCTTTGCAAAACGGTCTGTGCCGACATCAAGACCGTTTCGGGCGATGCGCTCCGCGCGGTTTCGGGCATTGGCGACCGCGATGTCGACGTCGTTTTCGGCGGGGCGCCCTGCCAGGGATTCTCAATGATCGGGAAACGGAATCTGGACGATCCGAGAAACCAGCTCATCAAGGAATTCTTCCGTGTCGTCGGGGAAGTCCGGCCAAAATACTGCGTTCTTGAAAACGTCAAGGGACTGACCGTCGGGAAGCACGTCAAGTTCCTCGACGAATTGATCGAATCCCTTGAACGATTGGGATACCGCGTCCGTCTGCCGTATCGCGTCCTGAACGCCGCGGACTACGGCGTTCCCCAGAACCGGCACCGGCTCTTTCTTCTCGCCGCGCGCGAGGGGCAGGATCTTCCCGACTATCCGGAACCGTTTTCGAAGAAAACCACCGTCCACGATGCCATTGCCGACCTTCCGGACGCAGACGCCTTTCCTGAGCTGGAGCACAACGAGTGGATTTCCTGCAACTGGAAGACGAAGAGTCCCTACGCCGCGCGGTTGCGTGGTCTTGCGGTCGATCCGACCGATTTCTCCCGCGTCCGATGTTTCGATCCCAACGTTCTCTCGGACAGTCTCCGGACCTTCCACACAGACGAAAGCAAAGAACGATTTACGGCCGCTCCGCAAGGCGAAACGGAGCCGAAAAGCCGTTTCTTCAAACTCGCCTGGAATGGACAGTCGAACACGCTTCGTGCGGGGACGGACAGTGCGCGCGGAGGATTCACTTCGCCACGCCCCATCCATCCCGAACGACCGCGGGTCATCACGGTACGCGAGGCGGCGCGCATTCATTCCTATCCCGATTGGTTCCGCTTCCATTGGACGAAATGGCACGGATTCCGCGAGATCGGGAACAGCGTTCCCCCGATGCTCGCGCGAGCCGTCGGGGCATCCGTCATGAAGGCGCTCGGCGCCGCCCCATTCAAGCCCGCGGGAAAGATCAACCGCGGAGCCCCCTCCCTTCTCCACTTCGACATGTCGGAAGCCGCCGCCCATTTCGGCGTGTCCCGCCACGTCATCGCGCAACGAACGAGGAAATCCCATGCCGAGAACCACTAGCAACGAACAATCCGTCCCGGCGGGTCTCAACCGGTATGGGACCGTCATGCTCCGCATCTTCCGGGAGAAGCGCCCCGCGAAGGTAGATTCCTTTCTTTTCGAGCGGGAGGACATCGTCCGGGCCGCCGAAGCCGAGAGAATCAAGTTGCCGAAGAACCTTGGCGACGTCGTCTATTCGTTCCGTTATCGCGCGAAGCTTCCAGGTGAAATCCTCGCCACGCAGCCCGAAGGATTCGAATGGATCATCGAAGGTGCGGGCAAAGCCCGTTATCGATTCCGTTTGAGCCGGATCAACCGGATCGAACCCCGCACAGACCTGGCCGAGATCAAGCTTCCCGATTCCACGCCGGAAATCATCGGCGCACACGCCCTTAGCGACGAACAGGGGCTTCTCGCCAAGACGCGCTACAATCGTTTGATCGACACCTTTCTCGGCGTCACCGCCCATTCCCTTCAGAACCACCTGCGGACGACCGTTCCGGGCATCGGGCAGATCGAAATCGACGAAGTCTATCTCGCCGTGGACAAGTTCGGCCGGCAATTCGTCGTTCCCGTCCAGGCAAAGGGAGGAAACGACAAACACGGCGTGATCCAAACGCTTCAGGACATCGCCTGGTGCCGCAAGGCCCTTCCTGACTTGGTCTGCCGTCCCGTTTCCGTCCAGTTTGTTTCCTCCGACAAGATCGCCATGTTCGAACTGACGGAAGAGAACGGCACCGTCAAGGTCGTGGAAGAACGCCACTACCGTCTCGTCCCCGCGAAGAAAATCACTTCCCGTGACCTGGAGCGGTATTCGCTCCACGCGCATTGATCCCGCACCCGGAATTCTCCCGATGAAACGAACGCTCACTTTCCTTTTCGCAACCATTTTCGCCGCCCTTCCCGCTTCGGCGCAGGAGAACGCCGCCGGCGGCTCCGTCTACGAACGCGTCTACGCCGCGCTCGCCGCGCTGCCCGAGCGGCGCGTCGGTTCGGAGAACTACGCCAAGGCGTTCGACGCGGTGGAGGCGGAGCTCCAGGCCGCGGGGCTCAAGACGCACCGCCAGACGTTCGACTCGCTCGCGCAGGTCACGGAGCGCCTGTCGCTCACCTACGGCGGAAAACCCGTCGAGGGCGCGCTGATGGTCGACAACGGACTCGCGGGATTCGTCGTTCCCGAGCCGATCCGCGGGCCCGCGGTGTTCGTGGGCGACGGCTCCCTCGACGCGATCGACGGCAAGGACCTCGAGGGCGCGGTCGCCGTCGTCGACATCTCGCTTCCGGACGCCTCGCTGCGCGAGTGCTTCGCGCACGGCGCCGCGGCCGCCGTCCTCGTCGGCGACGGGACGGCGGACCAGTGGCGCCTCGGCGGCGTCTCCTTCACGCCGCTCACGCTCGTGCCGCGCGTCTACGTTCCGCGCGACCGCGCCGAGGCCGCGGGCCTGCTCGCGGCCGACGGCTCCGCGGAGCTCGCGCTCGACGCCCGCGCCACGCTGCGCGACGTCCAGGGCTGCAACCTCTGGGCGGAGCTGCCCTGCACGGGCGGCTGGACGAACGGCCTCGCGGCGGAGGAGCTCGTCGTGCTCTCCGCCTCGCTCGACACCTACGGCCTCACGCCCGACCTCTCGCCCGACCTGCGCCTCGCGGCCAACGCGGCGCTCCTCGCGGACGTGGCGTGCGAGCTCGCGCGGCGGGGGCCGACGCCCCGCCACGTCCTCGTCGTCTTCTTCGGCTCGCGCTACGGCGGGATGGAGGGCCCGCGCTTCTTCTACCACGCGCTCGACATGGCCGACCGCAACGTGAACCCCGTCGACCTCGACGTCCGCGCCGGGCGCTACGAGGCGGAGCTCGCCAACGCGCGCGACCTGCTCGCCTGGGCCGAGACGAACCACATCGTCGCCGCCTCCACCTCCGGCGCCCTCGCCCGCGACATGCAGGGCCGCCTCAAGAAGCGCCTCGTCGCGATGGCCAACGGCCTGCGCTCGAGGATCTCCTCGCTCAACCTCGAGGAGAAGGCCGCGCGCGACGCCGGCCGCGAGGCCGACGCCGACCGCATCGCCGCCGAGCTCGCCTCGCTCCGCGCCGAGCGCGACGCCTGCAACGCCGTCCGCGAGCAGCTCAACCGCAACGCCTGGCGCGCGGACAACGAGCCGAAGACCGTCGAGGTCTACGAGGCGCGCCGCGCCGACGTCATCGCGGACCTGCGCCTGCGCGAGGAGGAGCTCGTCCGGATGATCGCGAACAACGAGACCTGGCGCGAGCTCTCGAACCTCTTCCGCCCGCTCGCCCTCGTCGGCCACTTCGACTTCGACTTCTCCTCCGACTCGCTCCCGTGGGCGCCCTCGATGAACGAGTCCTCGGGCCTCTACCGCTACTCGGCCACCTCGTCCGGCTCCTACATGCGCGTCCTCTCCGCGATCCGCGCGCTCTACTACGGCGAGGGCGGCATCGCCGAGGGCCGCCTCGGCGAGGGCGCCGCCGACCCGTGGGCCGCCCCGCTCTACGAGAAGGCGCTCTCGGCCTCGTTCAAGCCCTTCTCCCTCTCCTTCCCGCGCCAGCGCGAGGCGCCCGCCGCCCTCCCCGCCGCGCTCGGCCGCGCCGGCTTCGAGCTCATCACCGTCGGCGAGAGCGAGCCGCGCGACAACCTCCCCGTCGCCGAGCCCTGCGACCTCTCCGGGCTCCGCGGCCAGATGGCGGACTTCGCCGCCGCGCTCGCCTCCTTCCCCGGCCTCTCGCTCCGCCAGCCGCTCACCGCCGAGCAGCTCGAAACGCGCCTCACCTACACCGAGGGCGAGGGCGCCAACTACCAGGACTACGCCCCCGGCTCCACCGACAGCCAGGGCCTCCCGCCCCGCGCGATCGCCACCTTCGCCGCGTGGCGCCACCCGGCGCCGCTGCCCGGCCTCTCGCCGCTGCCGCGCGCCCGCATCCTCGCCAACGGCCGCATCTACATGCCCTTCGTCGCGCGCGACACCGCGCGCACCTCGAGCGACTTCCTCGACGTCGCCGTCGGCTACGACGAGAACGGCGCCGTGGACCGCGTCTCCACGGACTCCGACTCGCACGGCCTCATCGCCACCCCCGTCCACCTCTTCCACGCCTACGGCGGACTCTCCTTCGGCAACGGCTACCAGCCCGACCCCGTCGGCGGCGACATGTACCACGCCGAGACGCTCGTCGCCTCCAAGGACGCGCCCCACAAGACCTTCGCCAACGTCGAGCTCGAGCCCGGCCTGCGCGAGTTCTTCGCCGACCGCCCCGACCCGGTGAAGATCATCGGCGCCAACGGCGACATGCTCCTCGGCTCCCGCCCGTGGTCCAACGCGGCCGACCGCGTGAAGAACGCGATGGGCCTCGGCGTCGAGCTCGACGCCGCCTCGCGCCTCCACTCCGACAACGTCGCGCAGGCCGCGTCCGACGCCTTCCTGCTCAACGAGGCGCGCCTCGGCATCCTCCGCGACCGCAACATCGTCCGCGACGACCTGGAGAAGATCCACGCCGACGCCAAGGACCACGTCGAGGCGGCCTCCGCCGCCTCCTCGCAGCGCCGGTGGTCGCTCGCCCGTGCGCACCACATCGTCGCCGCCTGCCTCGAGAACCGCGTCTACGGCCCGCTGCGCGGCGTCACCGAGGACCTCGTCGAGGCCGTCGTGGTGCTGCTCCTCCTGAACATCCCGTTCGCCTTCGCGATGGAGAGGCTCGTCTTCGGCTTCCCGTCGATCTACAAGCAGATCCTCGGCTTCGTCGGGTTCTTCCTCGCGACCTTCGCGATCCTCTACGCCACGCACCCGGCCTTCGCCCTCGCCTCGGCGCCCGTCGTGATCTTCCTCGCGTTCGTCATCATCCTCCTCGGCGCCATCACGACCGCGATCATGATGGGCAAGATCAAGGAGGAGATCCGCAAGCTGCAGGGCCTCGCCTCCACCGTCCACGGCGTCGAGAGCGAGAGCAGCACGACGCTCTCCGCGATCCTCATCGGCATCGCCGGCATGCGCAACCGCCCGCTCAAGACCTTCCTCACCTGCGCGACGGTCGTGCTGCTCACCTTCACGATCCTCGTCTTCGCGTCGTTCTCCAGCCAGCTCGGCGTCGTCGAGACCTACCTCGGGCGCGGCGCCGGCGACAACCGCATCGAGCTGCACCGCCTCTCCTTCCTCGACATCGACGACGGCTGGACCGACGCCCTGCGCGCGCTGCACGGCGACCGCTTCGCGCTCGCGCGCCGCGGCGGCGTCTTCCGCGTCCCCACGCGCCGCGCCGACACCGGCGACACGCCCACCAACCCCGAGCGCTACCTCTACCTGCCGCGCACCGGCGAGAGCCTCGAGATGGGCGCGATCATGGGCGCCGACCCCGAGGAGTTCCGACTCTCCTCCGAGCTCAGGGCCGTCCGGCCCGACTTCGGCGAGGGCGACTTCGCGCATCCGCCGCTCTACCTGCCGCCCATCGTCACCAACGCCCTCTCGGGCCTCGTCGCGGGCGACGAGCTGCGCCTCAACGGCCAGCCCTTCTCCTTCGCCGGGTTCTTCGACCCCGCCGCGCTCCAGAACGCCGGCACGATCGACGACCTCAAGGCCGTCCCGCCCGACTTCCAGTCCACGCTCGCCAACTCCGGCCGCCAGGCCACCGGCGGCGCGGACGCCGCCTCGCTCGAGCAGTTCTCCACCGGCGCCTTCGAGTGGTTCTCGCCCGACCGCGTCGCCCTCGCGCGCATGGACGACGTCCGCGCGATCTGGGGCCCGGACTGCACGGTGAACTTCCTCGTCCTCTACCCGCGCGACGCCGACGCCGACCTCGACGCCCTCGCCGCCGAGCTCGCCCCCGCCTTCCAGGGCGCCGTCCACGTGAAGAGCGCCAACGGCGCGCGCCGCCTCTTCTTCAGCAAGGCCGTGCGCGGGTCGGGCTTCGGCGACGTCGTGATCCCGCTGCTCCTCGGCGGCCTCATCATCTTCTCCTCGCTCATGGGCTCCATCGTCGCCCGCGAGAAGGAGATCTTCACCTACTCCGCCCTCGGCCTCGCGCCAGTCGACGTCGGAGCGCTCTTCTTCGCCGAGAGCGCCGTCTACTCCGTCATCGGCGGCATGGGCGGATACCTGCTCTCGCAGCTCGTGGCGAAGCTCCTGCACTTCATGGGCTCGCGCGGCTGGATCGTCCCGCCGGAGATGAACTTCTCCTCGCTCACCTCCGTGTGCACGATCCTCATCGTGATGGCGGTGGTGATGCTCTCCACGATCTTCCCGGCGATGCGGGCGAGCAAGAGCGCCAACCCGGGCGTCGCGCGCAAGTGGAAGATGCCGCGGCCGAAGGGCGACAAGCTCGAGTTCGTCTTCCCGTTCACCGTGAACACCGTGGACTTCGCGGGCATCCTCTCGTTCATCCGCGAGCACTTCGAGAACCACGCCGACGCGACGCTCGGCTCCTTCGCCGCGCGCGACGTGAAGCTCTTCCGCCACCCGGACCCGAAGAACCCGGCGCGCGAGTCGATCGGCATCGAGGCGAGCGTGTCGCTCGCGCCGTTCGACCTGGGCATCTTCCAGAAGTTCCGGATGTACTCGCAGGAGTTCGAGATCAAGGGCATCGACGAGGTGGTCGTGGACCTCACTCGCATCGGCGGCTCGCCCGTCTCGTGGCAGCGCTCCAACCGCGACTTCGCGGCGGAGCTGCGCGAGCAGTTCCTCCTCTGGCGCTCCCTCCCGATCTCCACCGTCGAGCACTACCGCTCCCAGACCAAGTCCGAGCTCGGCCTCTCGTAGCGCCCCCGCCCCCCCCCTTCCACCCTTCACCCAACCGATTGCACCCCATGATCTCGATCAAGAACCTCTTCCGCCGCCGCGTCAAGACGCAGGACGCCGAACTCGAGGAGTTCCGCCGGCTGCTCGAAGTGCCGGCGACCTTCGACGAAGGCCTCACGCTCGCCTCCTTCCTCGGCACGCTGTTCGTCGCCCTCGTGATGGTGCCCGGCGCGCTCTACATGGAGCTCGTCGCCGGCGCCGGCATCGGCGGCGCCGCGCAGTGGGTGACCGTGCTGCTCTTCGTCGAGGTCGCCAAGCGCGCCAACGCGAAGCTCAACCGCGCGCAGCTCTTCATCCTGTTCTACATGGCCGGCATGGTCATGTCCACGAACGTCTGGAACACGCCGCTCTTCACGCAGTTCCTCGTCCGGTCCGACGCCGCCGTCTCCACCGGCGTCGCGAACGACATCCCGCACTGGGTCGCCCCGCCGAACCTCGACAGCCTCCCCCGCACCTTCCTCGCCAAGGCGTGGCTGCCGTTCATCGGCCTCATGCTCTTCCGCGAGATCATGGGCCGCCTCTCCTCCGCGATCCTCGGCTACGGCCTCTTCCGCGTCACGTCCGACGTCGAGGACCTCCCCTTCCCCATGGCCCCCGTCGGCGCGCAGGGCATCGTCGCGATCGCCGACCAGGTCGACGGCTCCGCGCGCACCTCCGGCGCCTCGGTCCGCTGGCGGATGTTCTGCGTCGGCTGCGGCGTCGGCATGGTCTTCGGCCTCGTCTACATGGCGCTGCCGACCATCACCGGCGCGTTCTTCTCGCGCCCGCTGCAGATCTTCCAGATCCCCTTCGCGGACTTCACGCCCTACACGCAGAAGTTCCTCCCCGCCGTCGCCACCGGCTACTCGTTCGACCTCGGGAACGTCATCCTCGGCATGACGCTTCCGTTCTGGTCGATGGTCGGCTCGTTCGTCGGACTGATCTTCACGTTCGTGATGAACCCGATCCTCTACCTCGCGGGCCGCATGCCGACGTGGAACGAGGGCGACACGACCGTCGTCACGCTCTTCGCGAACAACGTCGACTTCTACTTCTCCTTCCAGATCGGCATCTCGCTCGCGATCGCCGTCTTCGGCATCTGGATCGCGTTCCGCACGATGCGGAAGGGCCGCGGGAACGCCTCCTCGCGCCGCCGCGCCGAGGAGGTGAAGGCCCACGCCGCCGCGCGCGGCCACATCCCGGACGCGCTCGTCCTCGCGACCTACGCCTTCGCCTGCACGGCCTACATCCTCATGTGCGGCTGGCTCATCGACTGGCACCGCGGCGTGATGGTCGTGCTGCTCTTCTTCGCGTTCCTCTACACGCCGCTCATCTCCTACGTGACGGCCCGCCTCGAGGGCCTCGCCGGCCAGGTCATCGAGATCCCGTTCATCACGGAGATCTCGTTCATCCTCTCCGGCTACACCGGCGCGAAGATCTGGTTCCTCCCGATCCCGAAGGCCAACTACGGCGTCCAGGTCGTGAGCTACAAGCAGGCGGAGCTGCTCGGGTGCAGGTTCGGCTCCGTGTGGAAGGCGCAGCTGCTGCTCTTCCCGATCATCATCCTCTCGTCGCTCTTCTTCTCGTCCTTCATCTGGAGCCTCGCGGAGATCCCCTCGGCGGTCTACCCCTACACGGAGAAGATCTGGGACCTCACCGCGAAGAACACCTGCCTCGTCTACTCGGCGACGCTCGGCGAGTACTCGCAGTTCTCCGAGGCGCTCGGGTGGGGCCGCTTCCTCGCGGGCTTCGGCTCGGCGGGCGCGGTGATGGGCCTCCTGGGCTGGTTCGGCGCGCCGACGATGCTCTTCTTCGGCGTCGTCCGCGGCCTGGGCCAGACCGCGCCGCACACCGTGATCCCGAACTTCCTCGGCGCGCTGATCGGCAAGTTCTACTTCGAGCGCCGCTACAAGCGCGAGTGGCGCAAGATGATCCCCGTCGTCTCCTCCGGCTTCTTCGTCGGGACGGGCCTTATCTCCATCCTCTCGGTCGGCTTCGTCTTCCTCGCCAAGGCCGTCTCCACCGTCGCGTACTAGCGCGCCGGATCAGCGGAGCTCCTCGCGGAGCAGGAGCGTGGCGGGGTGGACCGCGCCGCCGCGCGAGGCTAGGTAAGCGAACTGTCCGTCGAGGAAGAGGCGGATGGCCTCGTCGAGGCCGCGGTCCGCGGCGGCGCGGACGTCCTCGACGCCCGGGTAGTGGCGGCCGGGCTCGGTGCCGTCGGCGAGGAAGACGACCTTGTCGAGCGCGGTCATGCCGGCGCCGCCGACGGTGTGGAGGCGGATCGCGCGCAGGACGGCCTCGTCCCGCACGCCGTAGTCGGTCCGGGCGAGGCGCTCGCCGAGGAAGCCGTGGATCACCTGCGGCAGCGCGCGCGTGGCGGGGTCCAGCGCGACGCCGAGGCGGTCGCATTCCTCGGCCTGCCGCTCCTTCGGGATCCCCTTGGCGCAGTCGTGGAGGAGGCCGGCGAGCCAGGCGCGCGGGACGTCCGCGCCGTGGAGCGCGGCGAGGCGGCGCGCCTCGGCGGCGACGCCGAGACTGTGGACGAAGCGCTTCTCCGGGACGGACGCGCGGAGGCGCCCGGCGAGCGCCGCGGGCGGGGCCGGGTAGAGCCCCGGCGGCGCGTCGGGCGGATCGAACGGAAGCGGAGGGTCGCCGGACATGGCGCGGGCACTACGCCTTGACCTCGAGCGCCGGCATCCACTTCGCGATGGCGGCGAGGTCGCGGCGCCACGCGGCGGCGTCCGCGCGCACGGCGAGGAACGCGCCGTAGAGCGCGAAGAAGGAGTCCGAGAGCTGCTGCAGCAGGCGCATCCGGTCGAGGAAGGTCGCGCTGGGGTCGCGGTTCTTGTCGGTCGGCGGGAGCTTGATCCCGGTGAAGGCGAACGACGGCGCCGAGACGCCCGCGGTCCAGGTCTCGCCGCCGATCGTGAGGAGCATCTTCACGGACGAGATCTTCTTGCCGCCGAGGAGGGCGGTCTTGAACTCGCGGCTGAGGAGCGGCGTGCCGTGGCTGAGCGACGTGTGGAACGCGCCCTGCGCCTCGAGGACGAGGGAGACGGGGCCGTCGAGCACGATCTCGGCGTGCGGCGAGCCGGCGCCGGGAAGATCGAACGAGCCCTTCCCGGTCTGGAAGCGCCAGAAGAGCCAGGTGAGGAAGTCGAGGCCGGGGTCGTTCACGACGAAGTCGCCGTTGTCCTCCGGCGTGAAGGAGGCGGGCGCGAGCTCGTCGGTGCGGACGTTGTGGCGGCGCAGGGCGGCGCCGGCGGCGTCGAGCGGGACGAGGGCCGTGTGCGCGGCGCGCGCGAACGCCTCCGCGAGGGCGTCGACCTGCTTGTCGGACTTGGCGTCGGTGTAGAGCAGCGACCGCTCCAGGTCGATCGCCAGGTCGATCCCCTTGAGCGTGGGCTGCATCTTGGGCAGAAGCTGCTTGGCGACCTCCTCCTTGATCTGCTGGCGTGTGGCGCGGTTGACGCTGTCGAGACCCTTCTCGCGCATGAGGGCGACCTCCTCGGCGCGGCAGTAGGCGTTGAGGAGGGACTTGGGGATCTTGCGCTCGGCCTTGACGAGGGAGAGGTGGACGAACTTGCCGGCGCGGCACGTCTCGTCGTTGATCTCGCCGTCGGTGAAGAAGCGCGGCGAGGACCAGCCGGAGATCGCGGTCTCGCGCAGGCCGGCGAGGGGGAGCGGCGGGAGGGCGTCGGCGGCGCAGGCCTCGAGGAGGGCGTCGGGGTCGAGCTTGGCGTCGAACTGGAAGAGGCGGAAGGAGGCGGAGCCTTGGGAGAGGGCCATGGGAAGGAAAGGGGTTGAAAGGTTGAAGGGTTGAAAGAGTTGAAAAGAAAAAAGGAAGGAGTGCGGAGGGGCGGAGAGGGGAGAGCTAGTCGAGGGAGAGGGGAAGGAGGGCGGGGTCGAAGTTCGGCTCGGGCGGGGCCTCGGCGGCCCTGGCGCGCCAGTCGGCGGCGCCGGCGGGGTCGGGGCGGCCGTCGTTGCGGCCGCGGCCGGACGCGAAGAACTCGGCGGCGGCGAGCATCGCGGTGCGGTTTCCGGCCTGGGCGGCGCGCTCGTACCAGAGGCGGGCGGAGGAGTCGGAGCGCGGGACGCCGCTGCCCTCGGCGAACATCGCGGCCATGCGGGTCTGCGCCCACGCGCGGACCCAGGGCAGCGCGCCGGGGTAGCGCTCGATGCGGCGCAGCCATTCGAGCGAGTCGGCCGGGGTGGCCGGCGCGAAGGGGCCGGGGACGGCCAGGACGGCCATCGACGGGATGTGGCCCGAGAGCGCGGCGGAGCGGAGCCAAGCGCCCCAGTCGCCGGCGAAGTCCGAGGCGGACGATGCGCGGCGCAGGACCGCGGCGATGCGGTCGGCGGCGGCGCGCCAGAGCGGGGTCGGCGCG
>CACWKU010000055.1 GCA_902761575.1 uncultured bacterium | reverse complement strand
GGCGCCGCGGAGCTGCCCGATGCGCTCCACGGCGCGGGCGAAGGCGCGCAGGCAGAGGTCGTCGGCCGCGGCGGCGTCGCCGTCGCAGAACCGCAGCGCGAGCGCGCGGAGGCGCGGCCCGTGCTCGGCGAGCAGCCGGCGGGCGCCCTCCTCTGGGCGGATTCGGAGTTCTTCGGCGAGGTCCATCGGGGCTTTCGGGGGCGCGGGGATTTCGCGCCCTCCATTCTACTAGACGCGGCGAAGGACGAAAAGGGTTGCACCTTCGCGAAAAAAGCAATCCGACGGCGTGGCGGGGTGGTCACCCCGCCACGCCGTCGAAACCGCTGGCTCCGTTTCCGATTCCACCGTGCGTGATTTTTATGCAAATTGCATCTGTGGAAGCGGATGAAATAATGAAAATCACGCACGGTGGAATTGCGCGTGGAACGGGCGGGCCGCCCGTTCTCCCTGGGGGCGTCCTCCGCCGACGGGCGCCTATGGGCGGTACTTCGCCTTGATCTCGGGAAGGGCCCGTTCGAGGGCGGCGACGCGGGAGGCGTCGGAGGGATGGGAGGAGAGCAGCTCCGGGGTCCCGCCGGAGCCGGCGGCGGACATCTTGCGCCAGAAGGCGGGGGCGCAGTCCGGGTCGTAGCCCGCGAGCGTCATCAGCGCCAGACCCATGTAGTCGGCCTCGCTCTCGTGCTTGCGCGAGAAGGGCAGCAGCGCGCCGACCTGCGCGCCGAGGCCGTAGACGCCGGCCGCCGCGGACTGCACCGCGGCGCTGCGCTCCTTCGTCGCGTAGCCGACCGCCTGCGCGCCGGCCGCCGCCAGCAGCTGCTGGCTCATCCGCTCGTTGGCGTGCTTGGCGACGGCGTGCGCGACCTCGTGGCCGAGGACGACCGCGAGCTCGTCGTCCGACGCCACGAGCGCCATCAGCCCCGTGTAGACGACGATCTTGCCGCCGGGCATGCAGAAGGCGTTGACCTCCTTGTCCTGGACGAGGTTGAACTCCCAGGCGAAGTTCGCGACCTCCTTCGCGAGGCCGTTCTCGCGCAGGTAGCGCTCGGTGGCGGCCGCGATGCGGCGACCGACACGCTCCACCTGCGCGGACTGGACCCTGTTTCCGGAGACCTTGGCCTTGCCCATGTAGCTTTTGTACTGCGAAAGGCTCGACGAGAGGATCTCGGAGTCGGAGACGAGCGAGAGCTGCCGGCGGCCCGTGATCGGGACCGTGGCGCACCCGGCGGCCACGGCCGCGAGCGCGAGAAGGAGTGCGACGCGTTTCATGGCGCGGATTCTACCATCCCGCCGTCCCCGCGGCAAACCGGGGGGCGGATGCAACGCCTTCGAATCCGCTCGAAATCGTGGCGGGGTGCGGGGCTCGCCCCGCACCCCGCCACGGTTTCAGAAGAGGGTTTACTTCTTCTGCTGGGTGGGGCCGAAGTTGGAGGCCGTCACCGAGGTGACGTCCGAGGGCTTCGGCAGGTAGGGCTTCTTCTCGAGGTCGCGCTGGAAGAGGCGCAGGTGCTCGCCGTGCGGGAGGACGTCGATAACGTCCGGACCCCGCCACGAGACCTTGTAGACGACGCCCGCGGTCTTCTCCGGTTTCACGACGGTGCGGATCGCGTGGCGCAGCTCGGCGGTCTGGCCAGGCTTGAGCTTCGGGAAGACGAGCAGGCCGTTCTTCTCCTCGAGCTTCACCTCCCTGCCGTCCACGAAGCCGTGGATGGCCTTGCCCATCCACGCGTAGCGGCGGAACGCGGCGGTGCCGCCGCGCTTGAGGGTGAGCGCCATGCAGCCCTTCTCGGGGTAGCCCGAGGCGAGCTTCCAGGCGGCGGTCTCGCGGTCCATCGGGACGTTCACGACCCACGCGCCCTTCTCCTTCGTGACGGCATTCTCCCAGACGATCTGCATCGACTGCGGGGCGGTGCCGCCGCAGCAGCCGGCGATGGAGCGGAACTTGCTCAGCGAGATGCTGTTCGGGAGCGAGCCGCCGGTGAAGCCGCCGATCATGCGCTTGTCGATGTCGTGGTAGGTGATCGAGCCGTCGGGCGTGTCGGGCTTGGAGTTGTCGCACACGACGTAGGTCGTGCTGTCGACCTGGTTCTCGACGAGCTGGTTGCGCGCGAAGAGGTTGATGTCGTTCCAGTACTGCGGGAGGCCGGACTGGATGAGCTGCCAGGCGCAGCAGATCATGTCCTTGATGCAGCACGTCTCGCAGTGCTCCTCCTCCATCGGGTGCCACTGCGCGTATTCGGGGACCCAGCCGAAGGACGACGAGAGCGAACGGGCGTAGTCGTAGACGCCCTTCGCGGCGGCGAGGTAGTCCTTGTCGCCGGTGGCGCGGGCGAGCTTGGCGAGGCCGGTCGCGAACCACACGGCGGAGTGGACGTGGCCCATGAACTCCTTCTTGTAGTTGAAGTAGCGCGCGGGGCCGAGGACGCCGTTCGCGAGGCCGACCGCGAGGTCGAGCGCGACCTCGTCCTTCGCGACGAAGAAGCGGTCGACGAGCGCCTCGAGCATGACGCCGTTGCGGATGCACTGCTCGCCGCGGCCGGTGTGGCGCGTGAGGTCGAAGCCGCCCTCGAGGAGGTACACGTCGTTCGGGAACTCGTAGATCGGCGCGGGCTCCTCGGAGTCGCCGGACCAGAACGTGCGGACCTTGCGCTCGATGACGAGCGAGCGCATGCCGCGGACGAGCCCCGCGGCGCGCTTGTCGGCCTCCTTGTCGTTCGGGTCGTTGCGGACCATGCGGTTGAGGGCCGAGAGCACGTAGCCCATCTCGTGGAACGAGGAGTGCATCGTGTGCGTCCAGGCGAACTTGCGGTGGTAGCGCAGGCCCTTGGGGCCCCAGTCGGAGAGGACGTAGCGGCGGAAGGAGGCGAGCACGTCCGCGCCGCGGCCGTCGCCGAGGATGCGCATCGTCGCGTCGAGCCCCTCGTACCAGGAGGCGACGAGCTCCGCGTCGTCGACGCGGCAGTGGGCGGCCTCGGCCGGCTTCTTGTTGGGGAGGATGAGCCAGTAGGGCAGGTTGTCGTTCGCAGGGTCGACCATGGTGGTCAGGTAGTTGAGCGAACGCTCCGCGCAGGCGCGCAGGTCGAAGTGCTTGTAGTGCATCGTGTGCCGGTGTGTGTGTGGTGTGGGTGGTCTTGCGACGGGACGGGATTCTACCCCCCCGCTTCCAATGCGTCAATCGGGGGAAACCCGCTTGCCTCGTGCGCGCGAAAAACCGCTTGCGGGCGGGCGGGGCGGCGTGGTATTCTCCCGCCGTTCGCGCGCCGCGGTTCCGCCGGGCGCGCGGTAAACCACCCCGAAATCAACCCCTCCCCGCACGTTGCGGTTCCGCCGGGCGCGCAAACACAACCAACGGAGTCATCCCATGACCTACGCACAGAAAGTCCTCGCCGACGTCAAGGCGAAGAATCCCAACGAGCCGGAGTTCATCCAGGCCGTCACCGAGGTGCTCGGCACCCTCGAGCCCGTGCTCAAGGCGCGGAAGAAGTACGAGGACGCCGGCGTCCTCGAGCGTCTCGTCGAGCCCGAGCGCGTCATCATGTTCCGCGTCCCGTGGACCGACGACGCCGGCAGGCTGCACGTCAACCGCGGCTACCGCGTCCAGTACAACAGCGCGATCGGCCCCTACAAGGGCGGCCTGCGCTTCGACTCCACCGTCAATCTCTCGGTCCTCAAGTTCCTCGGCTTCGAGCAGGTCTTCAAGAACTCCCTCACCACGCTCCCGATGGGCGGCGGCAAGGGCGGCTCGGACTTCAACCCGAAGGGCCGCTCCGACGCGGAGGTCATGCGCTTCTGCCAGAGCTTCATGACCGAGCTCTACCGCCACATCGGCCCGGACACGGACGTCCCGGCCGGCGACATGAACGTGGGCGGCCGCGAGATCGGCTACCTCTTCGGCCAGTACAAGCGCATCGTGAACGAGTTCACGGGCGTGCTCACCGGCAAGGGCCTCTCCTTCGGCGGCTCGCTCATCCGCCCCGAGGCGACCGGCTACGGCGACGTCTACTTCGCCGCGAACATGCTCGCCACGAAGGGCGACACGCTCGAAGGGAAGGTCTGCTCGATCTCCGGCTCCGGCAACGTCGCGCAGTACGCCGCGCAGAAGCTCGTCCAGCTCGGCGCCAAGCCCGTCACGTTCTCCGACCGCTCCGGCTGGATCTACGTGAAGGGCGGCATGTCGCAGGACTTCATCGACGAGGTGAAGGACCTCAAGCAGGTGAAGCGCGGCGAGCTGGCCGAGTTCGCGAAGGGAAAGAAGGGCGTCGAGTTCCACAAGGACGGCCGCCCGTGGGCCGTGCCGGTGGACTGCGCGTTCCCGTGCGCCCGCCAGAACGAGCTCGACGGCAAGGACGCGGACACGCTGCTCAAGAACGGCGTCAAGGTCGTCGGCGAGGGCGCGAACATGCCGTCCACGCTCGAGGCCGTCGACAAGTTCGTGAAGGCGAAGATCCTCTACAGCCCGGGCAAGGCGTCCAACGCCGGCGGCGTGGCGACCTCGGGCCTCGAGATGTCGCAGAACTCGGAGCGCCTCAGCTGGAGCGCGGCGGAGGTCGACGAGAAGCTCAAGGGCATCATGAAGGCGATCCACGACAACGCCTACGAGGCCGCGAAGGCCTTCGGCAAGAAGGGCAACTACGTCGCGGGCGCCAACATCGCGGGCTTCGTCAAGGTCGCCGACGCGATGGTCGCGCAGGGCTACGTCTAGAACGCGAGGGGTCCGCGCGCGGCCGCGCCGCGCGCGGACCTCGGACCCCTTCAGGCTCGCTTCGCTCGCCAGCTCCCCCAGCGGGGGAGCCAGATCTAGCCGACGGGCTTGAAGCGAACGCGGACGGGCTTGTCCGCGTCCTCGCCGTAGAGCTTGCGGCGCATCTCGTGGTACTCCGACCACGAGCCCTCGAACCACGTCACCTTCGAGTCGCCCTCGAAGGCGAGGATGTGCGTCGCCACGCGGTCGAGGAAGTAGCGGTCGTGCGAGACGACCATCACGCATCCGCCGAAGTCCTGCAGGCCCTCCTCCAGCGAGCGCAGCGTCGCGACGTCGAGGTCGTTCGTGGGTTCGTCGAGGAGCAGCAGGTTGCCGCCCGCGCGGAGGAGCTTCGCGAGGTGCACGCGGTTGCGTTCGCCGCCGGAGAGCGTCCCGACCTTCTTCTGCTGGTCGGTCCCCTTGAAGTTGAAGCGCGAGCAGTAGGCGCGGCCGTTCATGAGGGACTTGGCCAGAGCGACGAACTCGTTGCCTCCCGTGATCTCCTCGTAGACGGTCTTGTCGGGATCGAGCGCGTCGCGCAGCTGGTCGACGTAGGAGATCTCGACCGTGGGGCCGACCTCGAGAGAGCCGCCAAGCGGCTTCTCCTTGCCGGTCATGAGCTTGAAGAGCGTGGTCTTGCCGGCGCCGTTGCCGCCGATGACGCCGACGATGCCGCCGCGCGGCAGGTCGAAGGAGAGGTTCTCGAAGAGGAGCTTGTCTCCGAAGCCCATTTTGAGGTCGCGCGCGCGGACGACGAGGTCGCCGAGGCGCGGGCCGGCGGGGATGCGGATGCGCAGCTCCTCCTCGCGCGTGTCGACCTGCTGCGCGGCGAGCTCCTCGTAGCGCTTGAGGCGCGCCTGGCTCTTGGCGTGGCGGCCGGAGGGGTTGGTGTGCACCCAGCGCAGCTCGTCCTCCAGGAGCTTGCGGCGCGAGTCGTTCTGCTTCTGGAGGCGCGCCATGAGCGCCTGCTTCTGCTCGAGCCACGCCTCGTAGTTGCCCTTCCACGGGTAGGTGTGCCCGCCGTCGAGCTCGAGGATCCACTCCGTGACGTTCGAAAGGAAGTAGCGGTCGTGCGTGACGACGATGAGCGTGCCCTTGAACTTCTTGAGGTAGGCCTCGAGCCACGCGACGCACTCCGCGTCGAGGTGGTTCGTGGGTTCGTCGAGGAGCAGGATGTCGGGGTTGGAGAGCAGCAGCCGCGCGAGCGCGACGCGGCGGCGCTCGCCGCCGGAAAGCGGGGCGACGTTGGCGTCGGCGGGCGGGAGGCGGAGCGACTCCATCGCGAGCTCGACGTTGTGGTCGAGGTCCCAGAGGTTCGCGGCGTCGATCTCGTCCTGCAGTCGGCCCATCTCGGCGTTGAGCTTGTCGAGCTCGGCGTCGTCGGTGACCTCGCCCAGGAGGCCGCAGATCTCGTCGTAGCGGTCGAGCTTTTTCTGCGCCTCGACGACGCCCTCGCGCACGCATTCCTCCACGGTCTTGGACGGGTCGAGCCGCGGCTCCTGCGGGAGGTACCCGACCTTGGTGGAGTCGGGGATGATGCACTGGCCCATGAACTCCGTGTCCTCGCGGGCGAGGATCTTCAGCAGCGACGACTTGCCGGAGCCGTTCACGCCGATGACGCCGATGTGGGCGCCGTGGAAGAAGGAGAGGTTGACGTCCTCGAGCACGGTCTTGGCGCCGTGCTGCTTGGTGACGTTGACGAGTGAGATCGCGTATTCGCCGGCCATGTCGCGTGGTCCTGGGTGGAGCTTCGGAAACGGACGCGAGTCTACCAGATGAGCCCGCGTCGGGCAAGAACCACGGATATCACCGCGCGAATTTTGCGCTTTTCTTCGCGCGGGCACGTGTGCTATGATAGCCACCAGTTCAACGCATTCCCTTTTCGTTCCCCTCCACCGAGAATCCAAAACCGTGAAACCCACATCCCTGATCTCCTCGCTTGCGGCGATCGCCGCGATTCCCGCCTTCGCGGCGCCCGTCGCGCCCGCCATGGCACCCGCCGCCCCGGCCGCGGAACCGGCCCCGGCCGTCGAGGCGGCGCCCGCCGCCGCCCCCGTCGCCGAAGCCCCCGCCGAACCGCTCGAGAACCCCGATCTCGGCCGCTGGTACGTGAGCCCCGGCGTCGGCTTCTGGAACCTCGAGGGCGACGAGCCGCTCAAGGACGCGTTCTACTTCACGATCCGCGTCGGCTACGATTACTCCGAATGGTGGAGCTTCGAAGGCAGCGTCGTCGTCGCCCCGACGATGAAGGAGAATCTGCAGGGCCATGGCTGGACGGACGAGGACGGCGTCTACCGCTGGCACGCGCAGCGCCAGTCCAAGTCCAAGGGCGACGACCGCTACTTCGACGACACGTGGGGCGCGATGTTCTACTTCGACGCGATGTTCCACTTCTCGAAGTTCGACAAGGTCGACCCCTACCTCATCTTCGGCGCCGGCCTCACGACGTTCGGCAAGGACGTGATGGACGAGTCCGTCTGCGCCTCCTTCCGCGCCGGCGGCGGCCTCATGTACCACCTCGACGACTCGTGGACGCTCCGCCTCGACACGCGCATCGACCTGGCCGGCTACAACACCGAGTTCAACCATACGGTCGACGTCGGCTTCATCTACCGCTTCGGCGCGGCCGAGATCGCCAAGGATCCCGAGATCGCGGTCGTCGCCCCCGTCGACTCCGACGGCGACGGGCTCACCGACGAGGACGAGATCAACATCCATCACACCGACCCGCACAACTGGGACTCCGACGGCGACGGCCTCTCCGACGGCGACGAGGTCCGGATCCACAAGACCAATCCGCTCAACCCCGACACGGACGGCGACGGGCTCACGGACGGCGACGAGGTCCTCAAGTACAAGACCAACCCGCTCGATCCCGACACCGACCGCGACGGCCTCCTGGACGGCGACGAGGTGAATACCTACAAGACCAACCCGCTCGATCCCGACACCGATCGCGACGGCCTCAAGGACGGCGAGGAGGTCGTCACCTACAAGACCAACCCGCTGAATCCCGACACGGACGGCGACGGCCTGCTCGACGGCGACGAGGTGAAGAAGCACCGGACCGATCCGCTCAACCCGGACTCGGACTACGACATGCTCTCCGACGGCTACGAGGTCCTCGAAACCAAGACCGACCCGCTCGACCCGGACACCGACAAGGGCGGCGTCCGCGACGGCCACGAGTTCATCTACGACAAAACCGACCCGCTCGACCCCTCCGACGACATCCTGTTCTTCGAGCTCAACATCAACTTCGACACGGACAAGGACGTCATCAAGCCCGAGTTCTTCGAGCAGCTCGACAAAGTCGCCGACGTGATGCTCCGCAACCCCGGCTCGACCGCGGTCGTCGAGGGCCACGCCGACAAGCGCCAGACCTCGAAGCGCAACTACAACATCACGCTCTCCCAGAAGCGCGCACAGTCCGTCTCGCGCTACCTGCAGGACAAGGGCATCGGCGCGGACCGCATCAAGGCGATCGGCTACGGCTTCGACCACCCGAAGGCCGCGAACGACCCCGTCAGCGGAAACCTCGCCAACCGCCGCGTCGAGGTCTACATCGACGGCGTGAAGACCGGCAAGGTCAACTACGTCAACCCCGGCGAGTAGGCCGGCCGGACGTTCTCGCGCGGGGCGTGGCGGGGTGAGGACCCCGCCACGCCCCCGCGTTTCATGTCCCGCGCCGGACGCGCAGGCGCGGAACGGCGTCGAGCAGCTCGCGCGTGAAGGGCGAGCGCGGCTCCGAGAAGAGCTCCGACGTCGGACCCGACTCGACGACCCGGCCGCGGTCCATCACGACCGCGCGCGGGCAGAGGCATCGCACCACCGCGAGGTCGTGCGAGATGAAGAGCATCGCGAGGCCGGCGTCGTCGAGCAGGCGGCGCAGCGTCCGCAGCAGCTGCGCCTGCACCGCGACGTCGAGGGCCGAGACGGGCTCGTCCGCGAGGAGCACGCGGGGCTCCGCGGCGAGGGCGCGCGCGATGCCGACGCGCTGGCGCTGGCCGCCGCTGAGCTCGTGCGGCCAGCGGTCCGCGAGCTCGCCCGGCAGCTCCACGCGCTCGAACAGCTCTCGGACGCGGGCGCGGCGGGCGGCGCGCGTCGGATACGCGTCGCGGCGGTGGACGAGAAGCGCCTCCCCGACCGCGTCGCCGGCGCGCATGCGCGGATCGAGCGCGCCGAGCGCGTCCTGGAAGACGAGCTGCACGGAGCGGTGGTAGCCGCGGCGCCCCTCCCCGTCCATCGAGGCGACGTCGGAGCCCCGCCACAGGACGCGGCCCGCGGCGGGCCGCTCGAGCCCGACGAGGGCGCGGGCGACGGTGCTCTTGCCGCAGCCGCTGCCGCCGACGAGGCCGAGGCATTCGCCCTCTCCGATCGAGAACGAGACGTCCTCCACGGCGAAGGGGCCGCGCGGCGCGTAGCGCACCGAGAGCCCCTCGCACGCCAGGAGCGGCGGGGACCCGTCCTCCTTCGGCGGCGCGGCGGAATCCATGCGCGCGATTCTACCAGAACGCCGCGCGGCGGCGCAAGGGACGGCGGCGCGGGACGGGCTCTCCGGAAAATGAATCCCGCCGCGCCCGGGAAGGTGCCTAGCGGGGCCTGCCTTCGCGCGGGACGCGGCGAAATGGAAAGGGGGGGGCTTTAGATGGCGGCGGGGTTCTCCCGGTCGATGCCGTAGGCGTAGTCCGAGAAGCGCGTGACGTTGCCGTCGAAGTTGAGGTTCACCTCGCCCGTCGCGCCGTTGCGGTTCTTCGCCACGTCGACGATCGCGAGGTTGGGCTGGTCGGAGTCGGGGCTGCCCGGATACTTGCACGGGCGGCGCAGCAGCAGCACCATGTCCGCGTCCTGCTCGATCGAGCCGGAGTCGCGCAGGTCGGAGAGCCGGGGCTTGGCGGCCTTGTCGCGCTGCTCGGGCGCGCGGGAGAGCTGCGAGAGGACGATCACCGGGACGTTGAGCTCCTTGGCCATCGCCTTGATGCCGGCGGAGATCTTCGTCGTCTCCTGCTGGCGCCCCTCGTCGGACCCCTCTCGGCTGTTCAGCAGCTGCAGGTAGTCGATCATGATGAGCCGGATGCCGTGGCGCTTCTTGAGGCGCCGGGCGCGCGAGCGGACGTCCGCGATGTCGAGGCCGCCCGTGTCGTCGATGAAGATCGGCGCGTCCATCAGGACCGAGGCGGCCCTCGTGATCTTCTGGTGCATCTTCGGAAGCTCGGACGCCTTCACGTAGGACTTGTCGACGATGTTCGTGAACGGCACGCCGGAGAGGGTGCAGAGCAGGCGGGTGATGAGCGCGTCGGTCGACATCTCGCAGGAGAAGATCGCGACGGGAACCCGGTTCTCCCCGGGCTTCTTCGAGCGGTCGGCGGCGGGGCGGGGCTTGCCGTTGCAGTCGACGTCGAGGGCGACGGACGTGCAGATGTTCATCGCGAGAGAGGTCTTGCCCATCGACGGGCGCGCAGCGAGGACGATCATCTCCGAGTCGCGCAGGCCCTGCATCACCTTGTCCAGGTCCTTGAAGCCGGTCGAGAGCCCGTTCATTCCGGAGGAGTCGGAGAAGAGCTTCTCGATCTTCCCGAACGTCGCGTTGAGGGACTCGTTCCACGACGGCTGCTTCGTGTCCTCGTCCTCGGAGATCGCGAACATCGCCTCCTGCGTGTCGCTCAGGATCGCGGTCGTGGAGCGGTCGGGCGAGTAGCACTTCTCGATCGCCGCGGAGGCGGCGTCGGCGATGCGGCGCAGGACGTACTTCTGCCTGAGGATGTCCGCGTAGTACTCCGCGTGGGCGATCACGAGCTCGCCCTCGACGAGCCGCTCGACGGCGGGCGCGCCGCCGACGGCATCGAGCGCGCCGGCCTCCTGAAGGGCCGAGACGACGGTCACCGCGTCGACGCCGGCGCCCTTCTGCTGGTGGATCCCGCGCGCGGTCTCGAAGATCGTGCGGTGCGCCTCGATGTAGAACCAGTCGGGCGAGCAGCGCATCCCCTCGAGCAGCTCGAACGTCTTCGCCGGCGAGAGCAGGATCGCGCCGAGAACCGCGCGTTCCGCCTCCATGCTGTAGGGCGGGATGCGGACGGGCGGCGCGTCGTCGCGGCGTGCTGGACGGGATCGGGAGGCCATTCGGAGTGACGAGTGACGAGTGACGAGTGACGAGATACGGGAGAGAAAAACCTTGGAACGACGGCGGGGCGAAAGGAACGAAAGCCCGCGCCGCCGTTCCGCCTATGAAAGTACCACCGCCGGGGCGCGAATCCAAGCCGAAAGGGTTGACAAAAAACCGACAGGTTGTCGACAGCCAGGATATCTTAAAACGCCTTTCGCAATGCCGCGTTTCGCGGTTGTTCACACCGCTGTGGAAATCCGTCTAAACATTCCGGAAGACGTCGGGGCGGCTCCGACGGCGCCCCGGACCCGAGGAAGCGGTTTCCTGCGATTTTTTCGTTGACCGCGCCCCCCGTCTCTGCTATTCTCCCGCCCCGTCGACGCGCGCAGGTCGCGCGAAGGCACGTGGCGAGATAGCTCAGTCGGTAGAGCATCGGAATCATAATCCGCTGGTCGTGGGTTCGAGTCCCTCCCTCGCCACCATTCTTTTTGTCCGCGCCCCCATCGTCTATCGGTTAGGACACATGGTTTTCATCCATGGAAGAGCGGTCCGACTCCGCTTGGGGGTGCCATGCGCCCCCCGCGGGGAGGTTGCTCGCCGGGACGTCGGCCGCTAGCGTCCCTGGCGCGCGAGGAGCGCCTCGAGAAACGCGGCGCCCGTGGCGGGGTCGCGGATCTCGCCGGCGAGCTGGGCATCGTAGCACGCGGCGAGGATCGGACCGAACGAAGGCCCCGGCTCGAGCCCGCGCGCGATCAGGTCGCGCCCCAGGACGATCGGCGCCGGAGGCGCGCGGTCGACGGCGAGCGCGGCGCACCGTTCGCGGAAGGCGCGCACGATCGAGAGCGAGGGGTGCGCGTCCGGATCGCCGCCGGGCGGGGTCGTCGCGCGCAGGTCGCACTCCGCCAGGTCCGCCAGAAGGTCGAGGCGCCCGACCTGGACGGCGAGGCGGCGGTAGGCCCGGTCGCCCGCGCCGTCGAGCACGAGCGGAATCGGCCGCATGTGGGCCTCGACGAGCTTCGCGACGAGGTCGGCGATCCATTCCTGGTTCCAGAGCCGGGCGACGAAGGCGCGCGCCGGCGCAACGCCGAGGTTCTCGTGGTCGTAGGCATGGAGGCGGCCGTCCTCGCCGCGCGCGGTGGCGGCGGGCTTGCCGAGGTCGTGGCAGAGCGCGGCGAGGGAGAGTGCGAGCCCGTCCTCGCGCGACCGACTTGCGGCGTCGCGCATCCGCGCCGCGGCGTCGAGCGCGAGCAGCGTGTGCGTCCAGACGTCGCCCTCCGGATGGAACACCGGGTCCTGTGGGACGTCCACGAGGGCCTCGAGCTCCGGATAGAAGCGCAGCCAGCCGCACGCCCGGAGGAACGCCAGGCCGCGCGAGGGCTCCACGCCCTGCAGCAGGAGCTTCTCCCATTCGCCGGCGAGGCGCTCGCGCGGAAGCGCGTCCTGCGTCATCGTGGCGCAGACGGCGACGAGATCCGGCGCGGGCGAGAGGAACGGCATCCGCGCGAGGAACTGCATGGCGCGCAGGACGCGGAGCGGGTCCTCGGCGAAGTGATCCGAGACGTGGCGCAGGACGCCCGCGCGCAGGTCGCCGACGCCGTTCCACGGATCGAGGATCTCGAGCGTGAGCGGGTCCGCCATCACCGCGTTGACGGTAAAGTCGCGGCGCGCGGCGGCCTCGGCGGGCGGGAGCCCGGGATCGGAGGACACCGCGAAGTCGCGATGTCCGGCGCCGAGGCGGTTCTCGCGGCGCGGCAGGGCGATGTCGATGTCGCGGTGCCTGAGCTTCACGACGCCGAACGACGCGCCGACCCTGTCGAGCGGCCAGCGCGCCGCGAGCGCGGACTCGAGACGATCGGCCGGGACGCCGTAGACCTCCAGGTCGAGGTCGTGGCACGGGCGGCCGAGCAGCGCGTCGCGGACGCAGCCGCCGACGAGCCACGCGCGCCCGCCGATCGATCGGACGAGCGATGCGACCTCGCGCGCGACCGGGAGGTCGGGACCGGCGTCGCGCCGGAGCGCGGAGAGGGACGTGTCGACTTCGTTCATGGGGAGGGACGCCGAGCATGGCACATCGGGCGGCGCCGCGTCAAGCCCGCGGTTCCGTTCGCGCGGATAACGCTTGAAATCCGGGGGGCATTCCGGTATTCTTGAATCCGTCCCCGCACCCGCACACATGCTCTCCTTCTTCCTCAAGTCCAAGCTCCACCACGTCCGCGTGACCGAGGCCAGCCTCGAATACCGCGGCAGCATGACGCTCGACCCCGACTTCCTCGACGCCGCCGGCATCGCGCCCTTCGAGAAGATCCTCGTCGCGAACCTCGAGAACGGCGAGCGCTTCGAGACCTACGCCATCGCCGGCGAGCGCGGCTCCCGCATCTGCTGCCTCAACGGCGCCACCGCGCACAAGGGGAAGGTCGGCGACCGCGTCATCGTCTTCACGTTCTGCGCCCTCACGCCCGAGGAGGCCGCGACCCACCGTCCCCGCATCGTCGTCTTCGACGGCAGGGACAACGCCATCGTCTCCACTTCCGACATCTGATTTCCCCTCGTCACTCGTCACTCCAACCGAAAGGCCCTCCATGCAAGTCCCGATCGATTCCGTCACCGTCCCCGAGCGCGTCCGCAAGGACCTCGGCGACCTCCAGCCGCTCATGGACAGCCTCAAGCGCGTGGGGCAGCTGCATCCGATCCGCCTCACCCCGACCTACGAGCTCATCTCCGGCCACCGCCGCCTCACTGCCGCGGGCAACCTCGGCTGGAAGACGATCGAGGCGGAGATCGTCGCGGGACTCGACGAGACGCGCCGCCTCGAGATGGAGCTGGAGGAGAACATCTACCGCAAGGACTTCACGCCCGACGAGGTCCTCGAGGGCTGGAAGCGCCTCGACGCGCTCAAGCATCCCACCGTCGGCCGCCGCATCCGCAAGGCCATCGGCCGCTTCTTCGGCCGTCTCGCGTTCTGGAAGCGCCGCGCGCGCAAGGCCGAGGCGGAGCTCGCGGAGGCGAAGAAGGACGACGCCACCGCCGCGGAGCTTCCCGCGCCCGCCGCGCCGCCGGAGGCGGAGCCCGCCGCCGGCGATTCGGACGAGAGCCTCGGCGTCTAGTGGACCCGGAGGCGTCCGACCGCACGCGCCGCCTCGTCGGCGACGCCGCCCTGGCGCGCCTCGCCGCGGCGCGCGTGCTCGTCGTCGGCCTCGGGGGCGTCGGCTCCTGGTGCGCCGAGGCGCTCGCGCGCGCCGGCGTCGGCACGCTCGGTCTGCTCGACTGCGACGCCTTCGCGCCCTCCAACCTCAACCGCCAGCTCGGCGCCCTGCGCTCGACGCTCGGGCGGCGCAAGACCGACGTCATGCGCGAGCGCGTCCTCGACATCGCGCCGGACGCGCGCGTCGAGACGTTCGACCTGCGCTACGGCCCCGACACGGCGGACGGGGTCGACCTCGCGCGCTGGGACGCCGTCGCGGACGCGATCGACCTCGTCTCCGCCAAGGTCCTGCTCGTCTCCCGCTGCGTCGCGGCGGGCGTCCGCGTCTATAGCGCGATGGGCGGCGGCAACAAGTTCGACCCGCAGCGCCTGCGCGTCTCCGACCTCGCGAGGACGAACCGCTGCCCGCTCGCGAAGGCCATGCGCAAGAAGCTGCGCCGGCTCGGCATCGAGCACCTGGCCGTCGTCGCGTCCGACGAGGAGCCGCGCTGGCCGTTCGACGCCGATCCGGACGAGCGCATCCAGACCGCGGGGACGCTCCCGACCGTCGTCGGCGCCGCGGGGCTGCTCCTCGCGCACGCGATCCTGCGCGACCTCGTCGGCGAGCCCGCCGCGCCGCTCGCCTGCCGGGCGCGCGACGCCCGCCTTCGCGCCGCGCGCGGCGCGGAGGGGGCGGACTAGAGCTTCCTCCCGGTGTAGGAGACGTGCTTGGGCGGGGAGGCCCAGGCTTCGTAGAAGTCGAGGGCAAGGCTCCGGCCGTTGTAGTAGCCCGCGATGGAGCCGGAACCGGCGTCGGGATTCGTCATGCTTCCCTGGAAGGAGGAATCGTCGGCGGTGTAGGATCCGTAGACGTGTATCTGCTTGCCCGCGCGGTCCGCCGTGATGCGCCAGGCGCCGTCCTTCCCGAAGTGCGCATACCATGTGGCCGAGCCGTTCGTGAGCTCCCATGTGCCGATCAGGCCGGGCGCGGACTTGGCCGGGTTGCGCGAGGGAACGGAGGTGTCCGGCGGCGCGTACCAGGGACGCGTCTCCTTGTCTTCGCAGCCGGCGCAGAGGAGGAGGGGGAGGAGGAGGAGTGGGAGGAGTTTCATGGCGGGGGGAAGGCCCCTCCGCGCGGACGGCGGCTTCGCCGCGTTCGCGCGGAGCGGGCTAGTTGGAGGATTCGGAGGACGGATCCGCGACGAGGTCGTCGGTTGTTTCGGGCGCGGGAGAAAGGACGACTTCGGCGGCGGGGGGGTCGGAGACCCCCTCTCCCGGCTCCGCCGGGAGCTCCCCCAGCGGGGGAGCCGGATCAGGATCAGCGGTCTCTGCGGTCTCAGCGGGCGGTTCCGCGGGAGCGGCGACCCCCTCACCCGGCTTCGCCGGGAGCTCCCCCAGTGGGGGAGCCGGATCGCTCGGAGAGCTCGCCCCACCGGCGGAGGCCGGCTCTGCGTTCTCCGCGGACTCTGCGTGTTCTTCCACGGGAGCGGGCGGCGGCTCGCTCGGAGAGCTCGCCCCACCGGCGGAGGCCGGCTCTGCGTTCTCCGCGGACTCTGCGTGTTCTTCCGCGGGACGGTCGGCGGGGTGCCGTGTGGCGGCCTCGAGGTCGCTGTAGTGCAGGTAGGGCAGGCGCTTTTCCTCGTCCGCGCGGCGGAGCTCCTCGCGGATGGCGGTGGTCTCGGGCGCGTCCGGGAGCGTATCGGGGTCGTTGAGGCCCGTGAGCGCGCCGGTCGAGGGATAGCGCTGCGGGGCGACGGTGTCCGCGCCGTTCCGGAGAATGCGCCTGGCGGCCTTCTCGGAGAGCGGGTCGGCGATGCGCGAGGCGGAGATCGTCGGGTCGAAGAGGCCGTCGGTGCCGAGCGCGGCCTTGGCGTTGCGGGCGTCGTCCTCCATCTGCGCCGGCGTGTCGATGACGCGGGGCGTGAGGAACACGATGATTTCGTTGCGCACCTTCTCGTCGCTCTCGTGGCGGAAGAGCCAGCCGAGCAGCGGGATGTCGCCGAGGAGCGGGACCTTGGTTGCGGTCTTGGTGACGGAATTCTGCGCGAGGCCGCCGAGGACGACGGTCTCGCCGCTGAGGACCTGCACGTCGGCGCCCATCTTGCGCGTGGTGAGCTGCGGATACTGGGAGCCGTTGATGTCTTTGTATCCTTCGTTCGTCTGGATCTCCTGCTCGACGGTGAGCGTGATGAAGCCGGTCTTGTTGATGCGCGGCGTCACCGTGAGCTTGATGCCGATGTCCTCGTTCTGGATGTTCTCGGAGGTGTAGTCGGAGTTGGAGTAGTAGGTGGTGTTGCCCTTCCAGTAGATGCGGTCGGTGGCCTCGAGGACGGCCTCCTTGTTGTCCATCGTGGTGATGCGCGGGCGGGACATGAGGCGCGCC